>NZ_CAWQUW010000006.1:0-180183 GCF_963898195.1 Vibrio sp. L3-7
TTGGTTGTATTGCTTCCAGTTGGTTGTTTTGTAACGAGGCTTAGGCATAGGGCTACGAGAGAGAGTGGACGTAGCTGATCAGATCGTAGGTTCTTGATTTAGTTCCATTGAATTACGCAACAAAGCCGCGTACGTTTTAAAGTCGTATTTATATTACTAAAACCATCGCGTTGAAGACGATTTGTAGGAAAAATTCGCCACAACCTACGACTTTAAACAAACGCGTAGACCATAGTTTTAATTTTATCAATTCAATAAAAATGCCTAATCAAACTGGTACTTAGGTAAAAGCTATGTATCTAATTGAATATAAAATTATTATCTAAGTTTTTGTATCACTCTCCCAACTAAAAATCATACGAAATCTCATACTTATGGATAATAATCAACTTTTTTTACTACTTCGCCATTTTTTTTAGCTCTTATAGTTTTGTTAGCCAAGCAACACGTTACATTCAATTAGGGAGAGGTGAGCTTATGTACAAAGTATGTTGGTTTCTTCATAGCTTCATCATCTCCACGTTAATTTTGGCTCTGTCACTTTCATTTAATGTCAGTGCCAATACTTTAACGTTAGGAATTAACGGCAAGATCAAAGATCGATGCGAAATAAATTTTTTCTCTGGCAACATTATGAAGTTTACCGAACATCTCGATGAGCAATCGTTGCCTTTTAATGTGTATTGCAACCGCCCGTTGGGTATAACGATTAACTCAAAATACGGTGGCCTAAAATATCAACAACAAGGCGTTGATATTATTGAAACTTATAATTTGTCATTACAAATAGATGAGCTCCGTCTTTATGAAAGTCGACACAGCAGCCAACTTATATCATCAGTAATGATAGACAGTTCTGGTGTTATTCCTTTCGCTCAACATGGGAGCCTTAGGGTAGCACTCGAAAATAGCTTGCGTTTCGCAGGTTATTATCAAGACGTTATTGAGATCGAAGTTTACCCTTCGATTCATAGCGTGACAAAGTGAAAACTCTGCAATGTATCTGCAGAACAACAAACGCTCAGCAGCATTCGAGCCAATCATTTAAGATAAAGGAATTTCTAATGAAAAAGCTAACACTCTACGCAGCAACAGTTACTGCTATTTTTGGTGCTCAAGTCCAAGCCGCTCCTGGTGATGTCCAGCTAGTTGGTTTTGTTTCACCTGTATGTGAAGTTACTGGTCTTTCAACGCAACTGATGGACTTCGGTAACGTATCTCAAATTCAAAATCTTTCTGTTAGTGGTCTTAACATGAAATGTAATGACGTCGATGGTGCAACTGTGACACTGACAAGTGCTGAAGGTGGTCTAGAGTCAGACGATAGCGAAGACTACGCTCTTACATACGATGCAACATTTAATCCTTCAGGCTTAGCTCCTTTCACGCTTAATGCACCAGGGGGCCCAGGTCAAAATGACGTTTCAGTCAGTAATTCTTATGGTGGTTCCGGAGTATTGGCTACTGGTGTTGCCGCATCTATTGATATTGTGACAACAGAAACCTCCCCATGGGCAGGTGGCTACTCAGATACATTAACCGTCAATATCACCTCAAATTAGAGGTTAATAAGTCGGGGGCTCTTATTTGGCCCCCGGCTTAATCTCAACCTCAGTTTTAAAACACCTTAACCTCAGTTGCATCACTGACTTTAGTTTAATTTGGAGCTCACCGCGATGTGTAAATGGATCATGCATAAATGGACTGTTCTCTTGTTATTGTCACTCACTTGTTTGTCAGCTCATGCGTTCAAAGTAGAGCCGATGTCTATGGAAATGACACCACTAGGAAAAAGAGCTCAAATGACGATGAGGGTTGAGAATTCGTCTACCGAACCACTCACGGTTGAATTGTCTCCAGTATTTATGACAATGAACGAATATGGGAAAGAGACCACGACGCCTGCAGATGACGAGTTATTAGTGATACCGGTGACCGCAATAATAGAGCCTGGAAGATCACAATCCATTATGGTGCGGTATTTGGGCGATCCTTCCATCACAGAATCTAAAGCGTATCGCATTGCTGTTAAGCAAGTAAAAGTTCAAAGAGCGAGCAGTAATCAAGGGCAAGTAAGTCTTTTGCTTCAGTTTAATACGCTTATCAACGTACGACCTCAGAACACAGCTTCTCAGCTAGAAATTAAAAGTATCGAACAAAATGACAAAAAGAACAAATGGGTTCTTGAGGTACTTAACAGTGGTAATAGTTATGGTCGATTAACCAATACAACATGGAAGATATCTGATGGTAAAAATTCAACATATTTAAAAGGCGTAGAAATCGCTAAACGTATTCCGGGTACTTTAGTCCTTCCCTACTCCACTCGCTTTTTTGAAATGCAGCCTCTTAAAAATTATGACGTGAACACCCTATCTATTGAAATAGAGCAGGATCAATAGCAATGAGACGTTATATCTTGGGTGGGCTCATTTATTGCTTTTTGTGTGCACAAACGTTTGGCATAACACTGTTTCCGACCGTCATCGAGCTCAACACAGATCACCGGGCAACATCGCAACTGGTTGTAACTAACAATTCAACACAAGCTCTCCCACTTGAAGCTAACGTTCGTCGTTTGAACTTCTTATCTGATGGCACGTTTCAAACATCAGATCTATCGAGTGAAGAGATGTTTGTGTTTCCACCTGCCGCAATGTTGGCACCCGGTGCACGCCAAGTATTCCGTATACAGTGGTTGGGAAACCGATCACTCGAAACCTCCCAGAGTTACTTCGTTCGCTTCAGTACCGTGAATATTGGCCAGAACAACGCGAGAATAGACAAACCCATCGGTTTAACAACCGGTATCAATTTACAAGTTCACTACAATGCGTTGTTGCACATTCACTCGTCCTCTTTAGAGCCTGACGTGAAATTACACATAGATGAACAAGGCAAACTAACACTCACTAATTCTGGGTCACGATTTACCTATACATCGTTACTTCATTTTGCGGGGCTCGAATCTCAGAGCCAAAAAGTACATGAGGCCTTAGGTGAGCAGTTTATTCCACCACGCTCCATTATTACTTTGCCTTCTTCTTTAAATTATTTACCAGTGGGCACTTACCATGGGCATGAAAACTGAAACCTATCCCAAGATATGGCAAGTTTTGTATGTCTTGGTATTAGTACTTTTTTATTGTGCTGCCTTAAGCCCTGCTGCTTGGGGTCAAGAAATGGTCTTGAACCCGACAGGACGAGATATTCAACTTACCTCTTTGTTAAGGATAAGTGACACCATACTTGGGGAGGCGGACATTATCATTACCGCAAACAACGAGATCTTGTTACCGAAGGAAAGTACGCTTTCTCTCCTTTCGTCCGTCGTAACTCAAGAAGGTATTAGGAATCTCAATGACACGACAAACGATAAAATGTTGTCTCAGCACCATTTTGAGAGCGTAGGATTAGGTCTTAGTTTCGATTTTTCTTCATTAGAATGCATCGTGACAGTACCGCCTGAATTTAGCTTAACCCAGCAACTGTCTATGAACGGCGCAGATGATTTTTATAACTATGCTGAGCCAAGTTTGTTTAGTGGATACGTTAACTTTGCTCTTTCGGCTAATGAGAGCCAATATGTCGATCAGAATTCGTCAAGGCAGGACCTCTATCGCAGTCAGTTTGACTCAGCACTTAACATTGGTTTTCTAAACTTTGAGTATGAATCTTATTTAGAAAACAGCTCATCACAAGATTCGCGATACGTAAGAGAAGGATCTCGTCTTAATATTGACTTTGCAGAACAAGGCACACGACTTGTGCTCGGCGATATGTACAACAGTGGTCAATCTTTTCAGGACAGCACCGACATACTTGGTATTGGCTTAACTCGAGATTTCACACTCATTCCAACCAGAAATGCACGACCACGAGCCAATCAATCATTCACACTTCAAAGAGCTTCAAATGTCGATGTCTATATAGATGGGATTGCAGTCCAGCGATTAACGCTAGGCGCTGGTAGCTATAACCTTAGTGACATACCTCTAGCGCAAGGTAGCAATGATATTGTACTCGTCATCACCGACCGCTCCGGGAATGAAGAACGCATCGAGTTTTCTATTGCGACCGGTAACGACTTGCTCAATAGCGGTGAGTTTGAATATAGCGTCATGTATGGAGCGCCTTCTGAATTACGGAATGGGCAAATAGAATATCTAACCGACGAACGCATTTTGCATGGTTATGTCGATGTGGGTATTAACCCTTGGTTAACGTTAGGTACCAACTTCCAAACCCGTGAAGATCTTTACCAATATGGAGCCACCGCTTTACTCGCTTCTACATGGGGCGTCACTGAACTCAATGCTTCGCGTAGCGAACACCCTACATTTGGAACTGGCGACGCTTACAAATTTGCGTTCGATGCGGAATTTTCTAATACGAACACGCTGTCCCCACAACTGAGTGTAAGTTATGAATATCTGACCAACAATTTTACTGGGGTCTCAGGGTTTGATGCTTCCGATATCGATATCAATTTAACCACCCATTATGTATCTGCATTCAGCTCTATTTACCTTGGTCAGTCTTTACGTGCCGCCATGACCCTCAATTATCGCTCAGGAGTAGACAAAGAGAACGATTATTGGTTGATTAGCCCGAGTTTATCGGACGGACTGTTTGATACTCCCGCCACCTGGAGTGCACGCGTTAACTATCGGCATAACGCAACCGAAGACGATGATATCAGCACTACTGTCACCATAAGCTGGCCTCTCAGTCGACAAACTCGTGTTGTCGGTCGTTACACCACAGAACTTAATGAAGCCGCCTTAGATTACAGCTATCAGAATAATATTGGTAACACAGGAGGGATGTCGGCGTTTGCGAGTGTCATTACTAATGAAGAAACGGATGCCGATATGGATGCTGGTATTAACTACACGGCCAACCGTTATGAATTAAACGCGACCCACGCTTCGCGGCTTGAAGACATTAATGGTGAAACACGAAATCACAGTACTGACGTGACTATAAGTAGCGCCCTTGCTTTTGCAGGTTCATCTGTGACGATCGGCAGACCGGTGCGCGAAGCATTTGCTATTGTTAGCAAGCACGAAAGCCTCGCAAAAAATGACGTCGCTGTCGACCCAACAAAAGATGGTGAGTACGCACGCGTTTACCTTAAAGGGGATGCAGATGCCATGGTTCCTGATCTTGTTGCTTATAATGGCCAAGTCATCGGTTACGAGGTCGATAACTTGCCACCAGGCTATGACTTAGGTGATGGTGCTTTTTGGATTAAGCCTGGTTATAAACGGGGATTCCAGCTACAGATCGGATCGGATGCGGTATTAACGGTTATTGGCAAGCTATTCGATCGTAAAAGTAACAACCCTATTTCACTTGTCGCGGGTGTGGCACATTACCTTGGCGAGGCAAAACAACTGCCGATTGACTTCTTTACCAATCGTAACGGCATATTTGCAATATCTGGATTAAAGCCAGGTAAATATCAGTTGGTACTAGACACTAAAGGACAAGAGTCCGTCATCATTACCCTCAGTGAACGCAGTGACAATTTGATAAGACTAGGAGATGTGTATGTGGAATAAACAAGTTCTTTGGGGAACATTAAGCCTCATCGCCATAAGCCATGTTCCTTCTGCATTTGGATGTGAAGCCAGTGCGTTAACTATTCAACCCACCTCATCCCAAACACAATATGACGTTTTCAGCGCAGGAACTTTTGCGACAATAAACACTTACCGTATAGAAGCGAATATAATCGGCGAACCCTGCAAGTTGAGTCTAGTTTTGCAACTTAACGATACCAGTCGATCGCTTAAAGGGTCAAACCAAGACAAACTTAATTTTGAATGGAGTGGGTTCGTTGGCATGCCAGTGGCTAATCAGTGGCATCTATCATTAACCGACAGTCAACCTTCCGCAACGATACAAATGCGTTTTCCGAGCAAACAATGGTTAGAGTCAGGAACCTATCGAGGGCTTTTAGAAGTCTCGCCTTCTTATACTTCAGATAACAAACAAATAGAAATCAGCCCTAGCTCACTGCCTATTGCCGTTAACGTCCCACCCGCTGCAAAAATTCACTTTTATGGGTTAACCCAGCAACATTATGACCTTGATCTAGGGACATTATATTCAAACAAGGTTGTTCGTTCGGCACCTAACCTATGGGTTCAAAGCAATACTGCATATACCATCGTTTTGGAATCATCTCATCAAGGAAAATTACGCCATGAATCTAACGACACTAAATGGGATATTCCATATCAACTTGCCCTCGATAGCGACAGAGTAAACCTTGCACAACTGGATGCCCGTGTTCAACGTCTCGCGGCTACGATTGGTCAACCTATTCCTTTGAGTTTTATCATTGGTGAAACTGAAAACAAACCGGGAGGACAATATGATGATACATTACAAATTTCTATTGAACCTCGACTTTCACAGCAGCCGTAAATATGTAATTATATAAATTCTTAGATATGTAACATAATTATATAAAACGCAGCATCATATAATCAAAACATAATTCGTCAGTTTCGGAGTAAGTTATGTATGACCATAAAGATAATTTAAAACACATACTCCTAATTGGTGACAACGGTATTAACAACCAGTTTATCCAACGAGAAATAGAAAAATACAGTGATTTTTCTTTCAATAGAGAATGTATTTTGGGTGTTGAGCACTCACGTAATCATAAAAAATTTGATGTCGTTCTCATTAGCTACTTACTCTTGACCGACATCAAAGATATCAACAGCACCATATCAAAACTAGAGTCAAGTAAATGGGTGGTTTATGATGTTCCCGAAGATATTACAGGACAAAGCATTACTGTAATGCAATTATTCAATGTATTTAATTTAAAAGGGGTGATTTATCAAGATGCTCCTATTGAGCACCTTACACGTTGTTTGAAAACGGTATGTGACGATGATTTGTGGTTACCGAGAAAGTTAATGTCACATATTTTATCTAATGCACGCTCATATACTGTCAAGTCGGAGGTAATACTGTCCAGCCTAACCAAAAGAGAGGTTCAAATATTTAAACGAGTCATTAGAGGAGATTCAAATTTAGAAATATCAAGCGACCTATTTATTTCAGAAAGTACGGTAAAAACGCACGTATACAACATCTATAAAAAAATCAACGTTACTAACCGAAAAGAAGCAATAAAAAAAGCAAATTTTATCAATAGCTTAGAATCTATTATACAACCAGATGTGAAATTCAAAGCATGACTATAGATATAAAAATCAATTGAAGCATTAATCTGTAACTCCATTAGACGGTTCACTATTTTTTCGTTAAACAAGCATCCTTCACGAATGTTTTTAAAAATAGCCAACGTACAGATTCATACACTGACATGACGAAGGCTAAACTAAGCCCATAGTTGGAACAAGATTTAAAATATGTTACCGCTACTTATGCTTCATAGGACCGGTAATATACATAAACCCATCTTTCTCTCGCCTTCCTACTAAGCGTTACCCTTCGAACCGTTTGTAACGACCTTTTCGAAACCAAACATCTAAAAACAACTAAATCCTGTCTAAATAGGTGTTCTCCCACCTACCCTATAAAAGTGACATTAAATAATTATTATTAATAATCAATAACTTAAATAACTTAAATAACTTAAATAACTTAAATAACAATCGTAAAGTCATTTTTTGTAATTAGCCTTACCTACCTGCACCATGAATAATTAACTTCCCATTCATTAGCTCAAGCGAATGCGTCGAGCTTTCTAAGGTGATGTCGATACCGGCAATCAAATCGACTCAGGTCGAATCGCATGCTTTTGAATTGATTTAATGGAACGGATTTCTAACCATACGACAAGGAAAGTTGAAGGTAAGCCTAATATTGAGATTGTTATGAACGCGATAAAAATGTCTTTAATTGCCCTGACAGCTATAACTACAGCTTCAGTAACAACGACTGCATATGCAGTAGAGTGGGATCAACTCAGCGGCGAAATACTTTTTGCTACTCTCTACACACATTCAGATTCAAATCTCTATACCGAGGGCAACCCAAATTTAGGTGCAAAATCAAACCGTGGCGACGATGGTGACAAGGTAATTTTTACTCCTCTGGGAAATTTGAATTTTGATTTTGGTGCAGATCGAACTCACCGCTTATATGTGGGTACGTCTCGTGATGACTTATCGGTCGGTACGCTTGCATTCGAATTTGGTTACCAAAAACAATTAGACTCGGGCACAACTTTTGATGTGGCCTACTTACCAACCGTGATTCCAGGTGAAGTATGGACAAACCCATATGAAGTCGAAGAGAGTCGGACGAAAACCGATGTTGATGGCGGTGCTGTACGCGTAAAACTGAGTAACCTTGCACAGACGAATATCTCGCTAGATATGGCATACGCCTATGCTGACGTAGATGAAGACAATGCTCCCAATCAGCTTTTAAAGCGCGATAGTCAAGCGTACTTTATTAAAGCTAAGTATCTTTCGATGTTAAGCCCTCAATCGGGTATCAATTACGGTTTAAGCTATACGTTCCACGATGCTGATGGCAAAGCAAATCAACACAATAGGTATGGTGTTGAGGCCTCGTACTTTTTTGCCTCTTCTGCTTACGCCTTAGCTGTGACAGGTAACTATGTGCACAATGATTACCGGGCAGATAATCCAATATTCGCTCGAAGCAGAACTGACAATAGTTATAGGTTATTCATCGCTTATGAGTACAAAGATCTTGGAAGTTGGGACAATTGGAGTATTGCGACCTTTACCGGAACTCGAAAGAACCACTCCAACATAGACTTCTTTACACATCGGGAATGGTTAGTGTCAGGTTCACTGAACTACACTTTCTAGTCCCCTTCACTTCAAAATCTCTCGTATTATATTGATAACAAAACAAGCCGTTAGCTCCTAGAGTTAGCGGCTCGCTTCCTTATAAACACTGTGCTTCTGAACAATGACCTCATGATAAAAACACACTCCGACAATGCCGCACTGATTATACCGAGCACCTCAAAAACGACCTTGATCGCTTCTTAATCGCTCTAACCTACAATACTTTTCCTTACCCAGTATATAACTGTGATCTGTGCCGACATAAGCAGTAAACCGCCCAATAACGCCATAGAACAAAAAGTGACAAAACTAAATTTACCTCCATAAAAACAGCTAGTTACAAAATCATGACACCTTATTTTTTGTTGTTAGCGCTCTAGCCTCACCCACCTCAATACTAATCATCAGTTCGACACACTATTCAAATAATAAACTAATAATCGAGGTATCTGATGAGTACAACTCTTGACGCTGAAATCAAAGGGACTGCAGGCAAAGCCAAATGGCTGAGCTTAGGCATCCTAATACTTGCCCAGTTAGGTACGATGCTAGATAACAGCGGTTTTGCCGTTGCGACCGAAGCATTAATTACACAACTAGGCGCTACCATGCCTGAAATTCAATTCGCTAATGCCATGTACCCCTTAATTGCAGGCGCAGGCATGATTGTGGGTGGCTTAACTGGCTTATTCTTAGGATGGGGACGCCAACTGCGCTTGGGTGCTCTACTGCTTGCTGTTTCTGGTGCGATTGCTGCTTTATCACCAAACATGGATGTACTAATTTTTGGTGGACGTGTAGCGGCAGGTTTTGGGGCTGTGTTCCTTGTTCCTGCGATCTTGGCGCACGTTGCTGGGCTTTACCATTTCTTTCTTTGGCGTAACGGCTTACTTCATTTTAGTTTTCCTTGCGACGTTCAAGCTTGAGGCGATGCCAAAAACTAAATTTGAAGGAAAGTTCGATATTGTTGGCGTAGTTCTTTCTTCGGTTGGCTTGTTGTCAACGATTGTAGGCCTACTCAAAATTTCAGATTGGGGACTTGTTACTCCAATATCTGACGTCTCTTTCATGGGTATTTCCCCTGCACTACCGCTTGTATTTTTCGGCTTAGCAGCGCTATTCATTCTTCTAAAATGGGAAGCCAGTTTTGAAGCGAAACATGGCACCGCTTTGATTCCATCTGCATTTATCAAGAATAAACAAGTGCTTATTGGCTTGTCCCTGTGTGCCATCGTGTTCCTGATGTTTGGTTCTTTGTTCATCAACATTGCCTATGTTCAAGTCGTTGGTGGTGCAAGTGCAATGGCCGCTGGTTTGCTCATGACAATGTTTGCCGTCGGCATGATCTTAGGTACGGTTATCGCTCCCGCCAAAATGTCTAACCTGACAGTAAGAACCGTTTGTCTAACTGGTTTCTCTATCTCGTTTATCGGGTTGATCATCGCTACATTAGGCATCACAGAAGAAGGCGTCAATGCGCTTCAACATGTCGGTTTAGCCATCTTTGGTTTCGGTGTGGGCGTACTCATGACTCAAGCATCGATCACGGTAACATCTGCACTGGAACAACGTGATGCGGAGCAGTCTGGTGGTATCCAAGCAACATCACGCAATGTTGGTCAAGCCTTTGGTGTTGCTATTCTTGGTTCCGTGTTGATGTTTTCATTAACTGGCAATCTAAAGAATGACGTCAATTCCCACGAAGCACTATCAACTTCAACCAAAGAAGCGGTTCTCAACATCCCAGCGCTTCCTTTCACAAGCAATGACGACTTCCGAATATTGATTACTGACATTACTTCAAACGTTGAAGAGCAAAACATCATTCTTGCAATCAACGCAGAAGCACGACACAGCTCAGCGATCAAAACCATGCTCGCTCTGATGCTGATTGTAGCTTCGGGATTAGTTATCTGTCGTGGATTGCCACGTCGCTCTCTCATGCAGAACAAGAGTTAACCTCACCCCATAAACCTATTTCCAGATAAACCAATATTGAAGGTCACGCTTGTCAAGAGTGGCCTTCCATCGGCAGCACATAGCGAGGCAAAAGTCATGATCGCAAAATTATTTAGAAAGCTGCTTAGCAGCGAAACCAATACGTCTTCACGCTCTTCATCAAATACACAGGTATCGACTATGAATCACAATCAAACTCTCTATTTTGGCGGCTCTATCCTTACAATGAACGACAACAACCCAACGGTCGAATCTGTCGTCATAGAAAACGGTCATATTGTTGCCCTAGGTGGAGAGCAAAGCCTGAAAGCACAATTTCCTCGTGCATCTCTGCATGACTTAGCCGGTGAAACTTTAATGCCGAGCTTTATTGAAAACCACAGCCATATATTGTTATGTGGCAACATAGAAGCTATGCACGACCTTAGCTTCTTCAAATACCAAAAGCAGGACGAAATGATTGCTGCATTTCGTGAAATGACACCCAATAAAGATGGTTGGTTAATGGGGATAGGCTGGGATGTTAAAAAGCAAGAGATCCCATCATTAGCAGAAATTGACGGAACTCATCCAGATCTACCGATGTTTATTACTATGCAAGGCCATGGTGGCTGGTTGAACAGCAAAGCAATGGAAGAGTTAAACATCACTAAAGACAGTGAAGTACCACCAAACTCGGAATACATCAAAGATGAAAACGGTGAGCTCACGGGTATGATCTTAGGTCAGGCTGCCGTTATGCACGCATACAAAGGGACCTTCCCAACGCCCGAAGTCAAAGATGTCGTCGCTGCTTCTCAGCAGTATGCCCGCCAAGGCATCACTGTCACTTCTGACCTTATGATCATGTCACCAAAAACGTTAGCTACATTGGTCGAAGCCTCTCGCGAAGACAACTTTAATGTCCGTGTCGTGGGTGGCATCGTGAATAACTACCCAGACTTTGCACAAGTGATCGCCCAACGAGCTGAATATCAAACCGATAAATTCCGTATCGGATTCTTGAAAGCTTTTACTGACGGCTCAGTGCAAGGCGGTAATGCAGCCACCAAAATGAAGAGTTCAAACACTTGCCTCGCCCACTCTGGGGAACACAGGATATTTTCAACCAAACAGCTGGGGCTGCTGCTCAGTTAGGCATCGACTTTATCTTTCATGCTAACGGTGAACAAGCATTAAGCGCCGCGTTAGACGCCGTTGAACACGCTCGCAATACTGCCGAAGAGAACGGCCACGATGTAAGTAACTTCATGTCGCTGGCTCACCACCTATCCTTAACAGAGACACCGCAATTTGAACGTATGATAATGACTAAAATGCGATAATAAAATCAGTTTCTATTCAGCCATTTACCTATGACCAAACTCACTTTAGAACCACCTGTTTACCTAATTGGTGAATACTTGTATTCATCAACATCAGGGGTTTTGTCTAAAGACAATAACCTCACTCGATTAAGAGCAAAAGAATCCGCTTTGCTGAATGTATTGATCAAACAGGTTCCTGAAGTGCTTACTCGTGAAAACATCGTTCAAGAGCTGTATGAAAACACCTATGCGACGGATGCGACGATTAACCAACTGGTCAAACGTTTAAGAAAAGCTATGGGAGACGACCAACGCTCACTTATTCGTACTATTCCCAAGCAAGGATACTTATTAGCAATAGCGCCTAAACTCATTGAAGAACACCTCCATGTTTCGCCAGAAATCCCAGCAAAGTATTTAGCTGTTGAGCACGGTGATTTCGATCCTGTTGACGTCAAAGTCGAGGAACTGAACCGTGTAAACAAGAGTAAGATTCAGCCTCGTGATGAAAGTCGTTTACAACGCTTTGGGGCGGTGACTGTAATCGGTTGTTTATTGGCAGTAGCGGTAGGTTACGGACTAGGCTCTTCATTCGCCCCGTCGGCACGTTATCTAGAGCAAGTTTCAGTGGTCGAAGCAGAAAACCAACACATAGATACACTATCCCAGGCACCAACAGTGGTTATCGACAAAGACCAACAGGTTATGGCCATCTACTTAAAAGACGATGAAGAAACCGTTCATTGTGCTTACCAAGAACAAGTGACCTTATGCAATTAAAATCGAAACACTATAAAGTGCTCGTGATGTGGGCTATCTGTGTCGCGTTTGGTTATCTATTATTCCAACTAAACTATACGCCAACTAAACCGTTTACTGGTTTTTGGAGCGGACACTCGACCGTTAATTATGGCGAGCGCTCATTAAGCATCAGGACTCAACTCATCATCGATGGCCCCGAGTCTGAGAGTGCGCGGTTAATTACCACTTTTGAGCCTAAATCGGATTATGCAACACCATTTCAAACCAGTGTAACTAGCAATATCCAAGTTCAAGGACGAGTTGACTCAAAGATCACCTTCTCGTTAACCGAATTGAATTACACCAACAAAGAAGCACTAGAAACTTATTTAAATCGCGAGTTACCACAAACGGGTAGCTTGGTTTCGGGTAAGTCGTGGGCCGTCGATGACAATGAGATATTCATGTATTTAACCCTCGCGTTCGGCGAGAAGATGGGGGTGATTCTTAAACGTCGTGAGTAATTGTTCAAAAATTCGCACTTACCGATGTAATACCACTCCTTAGTTCAGCCAACATCGACTAAAATCATTGTGAGGTAGTGATAAGTCCATATCTTTATCGTCCCTTTATAGATATGGCTTTACACGCCCTATCGAACCCTTACAATGTGCAGCAAATATATTTATCAAGGTTTATCTCTATGTCTATTCAATGGTTTCCGGGTCACATGCATAAAGCCCGTAAAGAAATCGAAGAAGTTATCCCACAAGTTGATGTGATCATCGAGGTGCTGGACGCTCGTATTCCGTTTAGTAGCGAAAACCCAATGATCTCTTCACTGCGCGGCGATAAGCCTTGTGTAAAAGTGTTGAACAAACGCGACCTTGCCGATCCGGAATTAACTCAACTTTGGATTGATCATTTCGAGAAAGAGCAAGGCGTTAAAGCGATTGCGATTACCACCAGCGTAAAAGAAGAAGTTAACCATGTCATGGAACTAGTTCGTAAACTAGCACCGCACCGTGAACAAATGGGTAAGAACATTCGAACGATGATTATGGGTATCCCGAACGTGGGTAAATCGACCATCATCAACTGTTTGGCTGGACGTACGATTGCGGTAACGGGTAACCAACCTGCTGTAACTCGTCGTCAACAACGCATCAACCTTCAGAATGGCGTAATCCTTTCTGATACTCCTGGAATCCTTTGGCCTAAAGTGGAAAACCCACACAGTGGCTTCCGTTTAGCTGCCACTGGCGCTGTTAAAGATACAGCAATGGAATACGATGAAGTGGCCTTCTACACGGTGGAGTACCTAGCGAAACAGTACCCGAACCTACTTAAAGAACGTTACCAAATTGAAGAACTACCAGAGTCTGACATCGAATTGATGGAAGCTATTGGTCGTAAGCGTGGAGCACTTCGAGCCGGTGGTCATATAGACATTCACAAATGTTCTGAAATCCTTCTTCACGAACTTCGCAGCGGTACTTTAGGTAAAGTAACGCTAGAGCTACCAGAGATGATTACTAAAGAGTTAGTCGAAGTTGAAGAAGCGGCTGCGCTAAAAGCCGAGCAACAAATAAAGAAAAAAGAAGAACGCCGTAAGCGTTACTTAAAGAACAAGCGTTAATCTCCGCTAGTTTCTATAAACCACTCTTACACCAGCCTTTAAGATATCCACGTTCTATTTTCGGTAGAACGTGAATATTTCCCCTCAACGTTTGTTGATCTAGCTAACATACTGACAAATCGATATAAACTGCCGTTTACAATAACAAACACTGTGACATACTACGCAAATTATTGTGTATCAATTTCGGCTAACTTCTCAATGCGTGCTTATTCTGGGTTCAAAAATCAGAGATTTAAAACCTATTTCGACAATGAAATTTATTTGCCGTACGTAAAATCCATCTACATACCAATCACAATATTTTTTGCATTCATGGTCACCGACCTCATACACTTCGGCGCTGAATGCATCATGCCAGCTCTTCTTAGAGCAATAATCGTTATTGCCATGTGGTTTAGCGCATCCTACTGCATTAAACACCGCCCCAGTTCGTTGCAAAGGTTAGAAGCCGCATTCTTAATCATCAGTGCTCTATTTTTAGTTTACGTAGGCCGTTTCGCTATCGAATTAGGGGATTTTGATTATCAAGGTGGCATCATTCTCGTCATGATCTATGTGGGTACGTTTTCAAGAATGTCGGCGCGTTACAGTATAACGGCACTTACCTTTATATTTTTGAGCTATATTATTGGCCTATCACCGTCCTTGTATGCAGCTGAACCTAATCATGAAATTGAAACTATTTCAGTATATATATCCGCTTATATCTTGATTGCAGCTGCTTGTTTGAGACGAGATTTTGAAGTGCATAAACGCTTTACTCAATCAGAACAACTGCGTAAACAAGCGATACAACTGCGCAAACAGTCTAACGAATATGAAGCTCTTTCATATAAAGATGCGCTAACAGGTTGTTACAACCGATTATATTTGCATCAAGTTATCGAACCTAATATCGACCGACAACTTTCAATGACCACAATCATGATCGATGTCGACCACTTCAAATCAATCAATGACACTTACGGCCACCAAACTGGTGATTTTGTCATAAAAGATCTAGCTGAAGCGATTCAAGGTACGTTACCAAAACACAGTACTTGCTTTCGTTACGGCGGCGAAGAGTTTTTGATTATCATACAAGGTGAGAACAAAGCAAATATTCTAACCCTTGGAGAACATCTCTTAACTTGCGCCAATAAACTCAGATTTGAAGTGACCGTTTCAATCGGAATTAAACACGTTTCTCAGGCACTAGGCTCTGTAGAGCAATTGATTAACGATGCAGACCAAGCTCTTTATTTGTCAAAGAAAAATGGACGAAACTGCATTTCATGGACGGAATAAAGATAGCTTTCCTGTACTTCCAAACTCGCTTTATCAACTATGCGAAGCTTAAAAACAAAAAGCCCCAGACTTAATCAGTCTGGGGCTTTTTCATTTATCTGGTCTCAAACACGGTACGTCAATCGTATATACTCGTTTTAGGAGAATACCGTACTCATCGTATTTTTCTCTAGCTCTTGTGGAGAACTCCAAGAGATCACTTTCTCGGTAATTTGACTTCCACATGGCGCATTCCAAACCTTTTCTAGCTCTACTTTCCCACCAATAGCTTGATAAAAACCAATGGCTTGGTGATTCTCAGACATCACCTCTAGATAAAGCCCTGAATCCGCATAATATTGCTGTAACCATTTAGTCAGTTCAGATAGTAAACGTTTGCCGATACCTCTTCCGCGGTAATTGTTGTCTACATGTAATGCATCAATGAACGTACCACGTTCAAAATTGTGATTACCAAACGCGCAGACAAAACCAACCAGTAAACCACCTTCTTCAAGCAATAAAACATGTTGGTTGAAAGGAGGATTAATCAAACGAGTCTGCCAAATAACAGATCTGTCCTCCAAAACATCATTTTCTAGGTAATCATCAGCAAGAATGCCACGGTAATATAGCTTCCAGCTATCTGCGTGTAATTGGGCAATCCGCTCATAATCTTTATATTCAGCTACCTTAATTTCCATTTATTAGCCCTTAGTACTTCCATTTATGACTTGCTACTACATTTCACACTACCTTTATACAATATTTAAGCAAAACATACTAATACACGTTTACACTTTCAATATTGACTTACACGTGTACGCTGATATTCTAGCGCACAGATGTAAGCCCAATGGAAATTTGCTAATGAATAGTGCCGACAAACCATCAACCAAAAAGCCGCCGTTAATCTGGCTAAATATTTTTGTATTCTCTTCTAGTATGCTGCTTGCTGTGGTCGCGGCTCCCGTTTATGGCTACTTTTTTGGCTATGGTATGGAGCACTGGATATGGCTAGCGATCTGTTTTACTTTTTGTAACCTGTCTATCACGACAGGCTATCACCGCTTATGGTCTCATAAAGCGTTTGAAGCGCATTCAAGCCTAAGATTCCTGTTTGCTTTGGGCGGTGCTTTTGCTCTGCAAAACAGCGCGCTGCACTGGTCTTCTGACCACCGTGTGCACCATAAGCATGTCGACAACAACGACAAAGACCCATACTCAGCCAAACGTGGCTTCTGGTACTCACACATCGGCTGGATGATCCGTAACTACAACACTGCAATGTATACAGATTACGAAAATTGTCGTGACCTGAAAAAAGACAAAATCGTGATGTGGCAGCACAAGCACTACGTTCTGCTAGCGTTACTGATGAACATTGGTGTTCCTATCGCATTAGGTGTTATTTATGGCGATGTGATTGGTATGTTGCTAATCGTGGGTGCGGTTCGTTTGGTACTTAACCACCACACTACATTCTTCATTAATTCTCTTGCTCACATTTGGGGTAGCCAACCTTTTACTGACAAAAATACTGCTCGTGATAACGGTGTGTTGGCAGTACTCACTTTTGGTGAGGGCTATCATAACTTCCACCACATTTTTGAAAACGACTACCGCAACGGTATTTACTGGTGGCAATACGATCCAACTAAATGGTTGATTAAGAGTGCTTCATTGATGGGCCTAGCAAGTAAGCTTAAGAAAACGCCTCAAGCTCGCATCGAAAAAGCAGAAGCGACAATGCTACTTAAACGCACACAGCAGAAAATCATGCACCGTGCCGACAAACAACAAATCGCGGACAAGCTTCAGGCAGAGTTCGATGCACTCGTATCAAATATGAACGAATATTACGAAGTTAAAAAGCAGCTACTTGAAAGTAAACGCGAAGACGTTGTGAAGAAATACGAGCATTCTGTACTTAAGGTTCGTTACCAACAAATCAAAATGAATTTCGAGCAGCAAAAGAGAAATTGGGCGATGACAGTGGAACAATATGCTTAAGGCAAAACCATACGCTTAACACCCCAATAACAACGCTGTTTGATTCTTATTCAAAAGCTCTCATCTTGCTATGAGGGCTTTTTTATTTCACAGATCTAATTAAATACATGAATTTTAAGTCTTTATTCTAATAACAGACACTAGTTCCAAATGTCACATTTTCAATGCAACACAATGTCGACCTAGATCTTTCATTGTGACAAGAGTCACTTACAGCACGATGTTCATCCCATAAGATTTGCCTCCCTAAATTCTTTCAAGCAATTAGCGGATCCATTTTATGAAATTGTTAAAAACATCTATCGCTTTCGCCATCTCTTCTGCTCTTTTAATTGGTTGCAGCAGTGACACTGATTACGTTCAACCTGAAGAAGTTAAGATTGCAACTTACAATCTGTCTTTTGATCGCACAACCTTTGAAGCTCTTGTTGCAGAAATGCAAATTGAGCCTAGTGTTCAAGCGACGTTAGTGTCCGATTATTTGGATAATACAATTAGCGCCGCTGACAAAGAAACAGCTGCAAAAGTTATTCAGATCCGCAACGTCGCAGCTGTGATTCAAAAGAATCGCCCTGACGTGCTTATGATGGCTGAATTTAACAATGACGGTACAGGTACTGATAAATCAGCGTTAGAAGGTTTTCAAAAGAACTACCTCTCTGTCGCTCAAAGTATTGAAGGTGCAGGCGGCGATGCGAACCTAGAGCCAATCTCATACCCATACTTTGAAAGCTACTCAACTAATACAGGTTTACTGAACGAATTTGGTTTTGATTTAGACAATGATGGTAACGCTGGAACATTGCCAGGGGATGCGTGGGGCTTCGGTTTGTATCATGGGCAATACGCATTTGCTCTAATGTCAAAATATGAAATCGATACAGCCAACACTCGTACATTCCAAGAGTTCAAATGGAAAGACCTTGAAGGTGCGACGATTCCAACGATCACTGTTTGCGACGATCCTAGTAAATTCCCTGTCGGCATGGACTGTGGCGACGAGTGGTACACAGCTGAAGAGTGGGCAGAAGTTCGTTTATCTTCAAAGAACCACGTTGATGCGCCAATACTTATTCGTACCAAAGATGGAACAGAAACCGTTCACTTGCTGATGTCTCACCCTACTCCACCTGCTTTCGATGTGGGTAAGAACATTGAACAGAATGCTGCAGAAGTCGACTTCTGGCACCAATACATCCAAAACAAGTCGTTTATCTATGATGATTCTGGAAAAACTGGCGGCTTAGAACAAGGCAAACATTTTGTCATGATGGGCGATCAAAACCTAGACCCAGTGGATGGCGACGGTATTAGTTCTATGATGCAAGACTTACACAACGATGCATTAGTTAACCAAGATCTCACCAACGGCAGCTTATATCCGACAAGTTACGGTGCTGCTGAGCATGCCGTCGATAAATCATCATCTCACCCACAGCCAAACCGTATCACTTCGACGTTTGGACTTGCTGTTGATTACGCACTGCCGTCAGCTTCATTGAACATTGTTGAATCTGGTGTTTATTGGTCAGCTTCGTATGAAGAAGGACGCAAGCTATTCAATGACTCACGAATTGGTGATAATGGTAACGGAAAGGATGTTTCTTCTGATCACCGTATGATTTGGATCAAAGCTGACTTCAATAAATAACCCATTCAATTGAGAGCCCAAAAGCCCTTAATTTGCTTTGAGGGCTTTTTATGAGCGTAACTTACTCGCCACTAGCTTTACGCTTTCAAACTTGAATTGTGGATGCCAAGAACCATAGTTATTGGATCCCAGAACTCTTTTTTCTATCTGAATTTATACTTATATTACTTGCACTTATTGAGTGGAACGCCGAGGAATAAAGAATGGGTAAGCTAACTATTATTGCAACAATCGTCTCTAAAGAAGATAAGATTGAGTTAGTTAAATCAGAGATGATTAAATTGATCGACAAAACCCGTGTTGAAGACGGCTGCATCAACTACGATCTGCACCAAGATAACAGTAACCCGGCTCACTTTGTTTTTCATGAGAACTGGGAGTCTGAAGCTCATCTAGAGAAACACTTAGCGAGCCAACACATCGCTGAGTACATAGCTGCGACCGAAGGTTGTATTGAAACCTTTGAGCTTAATAAAATGACGCACATTGACTAACCAGTCACTCAGTGCTAATTCAATAAAAAACCCTGCTCTAATCGCAGGGTTTGTCTTTTCTACAGGCTTATATCTGCTCATTCTAATCATGAAAAAACCCGCCAGAGTAGCGGGTATGGTCAATAATCATGACTGTCAAAGACAGATAGGTAACAACCATCAATCCAATATTGAGTACCACTTTACAATGGCACTCTGACATTTCTTTTGCTGATCGCTAGCACGGGGGCACTAGTTAAAAGCGCGAGCCAAAATGCCATTCCCTTGATATTGGTAAACACTTGAATTACTACTTACAAAGACTGATTCTCCGGGCTTAAGAAAAACAGTGTGACCTTCTGAAGTCACTGTCGCCTCACCTTCCACACAGAACAAGATCTCTGCACTACGTAAATACTGTGACTTACTTTCATCGGTCGCAGACAAGATATCAAAGCCAAAGTCATCCACTGGAATTGGATAGCTCATCTTGCCCTCTTTTAATACAGGCTTAAGGCGAATATCTTCTGGCTTAATCGGCTCAAAGATCGTGTTATCGATAAGCTCAGGAACATCTATATATTTGGGTGTGAGGCCAGCACGTAACACGTTGTCTGAATTTGCCATGATCTCCAAGCCTGTACCTTGAACATAAGCGTGTGGGGTTTCTGCGAATAGGAACATCGCTTCACCAGGTGCCAGTTCAACCGTATTAAGCATCAATGGTGCAAACAAACCAATATCACCCGGGTAATGTTGTTTGAACTCTTTGCTATATTGCAGAGCTTCACGCCCCATAACCGTTTTGGCTGGTCGCGCATGTGCAGCATAAAGCTCATCAAGTGCGGCTTCTTTACGTTCACCTTCAAGCGACATAATTGCGCTAAAGAAAGACTTCAGAGAATCACTGTCGGCATTGGCTTTAAGTACATTAAGCTCAATCGCTAACGAAGAAATATCCGCTTCTTCGAATAAGGCAATAATATCGTCGATTGGACGAAAGCCATTCATCGCTTTGTAGAAGGTTAGCGCATAGACAAGTTCAGGCTTATGGTTTGGATCTTTGTAATTACGATTAGACGCATTCAAAGGGATACCAAGTGCATTCTCTCGCTCGAAACCTAATTCAGATTTACGTTTATTTGGGTGAACCTGAATCGACAACGGTGTTTCAGCGGCCAACACCTTAAATAAAAAAGGTAGTTCACCGAAACGTGCCGCCGTGTACCCGCCTAAAACATCGATTCTATTTTCATCAATCATGTGAGAAAGCGGCTCACCTGTATCGCCTACTTTTGAGCAACCATTAGGGTGAGCACCCATCCAAATTTCAGCTTGAGGCTCTTGTTTTGGGTTAACAATACCAAACAATTGGTTTATGGAGTCTTTGCTGCCCCATGCGTAGTTTTGGATAACGTTGTCGAGTTTGAATAGAGACATAATTACTTCTCATTAAAAATCTGGCCGCCAAGCTTGAGCGTGGCTGCGATATTACGGGCAGTACGAGTCAGATTATGGCTCGCTTCTGATAAAACTTGGTCTAAAGGCTGCGGCGAGCGTACGGTACCAAATAAGCTAGACATTGAGTCATAAAGCTTTTCAACGTCTTTGCCCAAGGAGCCAGCAATACCAATGGTTGGAATGTTCTGCTTAAGAGCTCGCTGTGCGATACCAAAAGGTGTTTTTCCTTGCAGAGTTTGGTTATCCATCTGTCCTTCTCCGGTCACGACCAGTGAAGCGCCTTCAAGCACCTTATCCGCATCTAAAGCGTCGAGTACCATCTCAATACCCGCTTTAATTTGGATATTGAATGCCAGGCTTAACCCTAAAGGCGTACCACCAGCAGCACCAAAACCCTTGCTGTCGCGATGATTAACGCCTATATGGGTTTGAGCGATATCGGCAAAGTGCCCAATGGCAACATCAAGTTGTTCAACTTGAGTTTGTGAAGCCCCTTTCTGAGGACCAAACACGGCACTTGCTCCGCTTTCGCCACACAATGGATTATTCACATCACACGCGACCACGAACGTGACTTCTTTGCATCTCGGATGCAGCCCATCAAGATCGATGTTTGCTAGCTGACTTAATTCGCCGCCGCCACCAGATAACTCGTTGCCTTGCTGGTCTAATAACTTGCCTCCCAACGCTTGTAAAATGCCAGCACCTGCATCATTGGTTGCGCTACCACCCAAGCCGATAATGATTTGTTCAACGCCTTGATCTAACGCATCTTTAATCAATAGCCCTGTACCAAACGAAGACGCGGTTAAAGGTGCTCTTTCTCCTACCGTTAATCGGTCTAAGCCCGACGCTTGAGCAAATTCCAACAAGGCAGTTTCCACCTTAGTTCCATCAAAAGTCTGCTCTAACGATGCCCAGTAAGCTGTGCATTCACGTCCGATTGGGTCCATCGTTTGCAACCGTTGTTTCTTACCATTGAGCGCCTCTAGCAACACGTCTACCGTGCCTTCACCACCATCAGCGAGAGGCAGTTTGACGAACTCTGCATGAGGGAAAACGTCAGCAAATCCACGCTCGATACAAGACGCAACTTGATGAGCGTCGAGTGATTCTTTAAACGAATCAGGGGCAATTACAATTTTCATTGTCGTTCACCATTCCCGCCCACCAAGGTGAGCGGGTTATTGAAATTAGAATTTGATTTGGAATGTTTTTGCTTGGCAAGATGCCAATTCACCAAAAGATAAGTCGCCAAAAGACAAATCACCGAAGGTTTCAATTGCTACATCACCTTCACGAACGCGCTCGTCCATGCTTGTCTCTTTCCAACTTGAAACCGCTTGAGTGAAAGAGATTGAATCTGACACTGAACCTGTTTCTGCCGGGTTATAGATACGCATGATCAACGCATCTTCATCTTCCGCTTTCTTCAATACACTCAGCACAGCACCTGATTGTTGCTTAGACAGAAGGCTGAAGCTCATCGGAAGGTTCTGTTCACCCACGTTTAGCTTCATCGCGTTGTAAGGGATCTTGTTGTAGCATTCGATTTGAGTGACATTGTCACGTGCTTGCGCCATGACGTTTGCGTCAATGTGGTTACCAGAGAAACCACACAGCGTGAATTCACACACTAGCTTGCCGCGCACTTGTGAATCAGGGGTCGGAATCTTGATACCTGAAGGACGACCCGGACGAAGCAATAGCTCTTCTTTGCCTAACACGCCGATACCGCGGAATAGTGTCAGTGCGAAGGTATCTCTATTTTCGTCACCTTGAGATGCAATCACTTCAAATTCACGCAGACCATTCGACATAATAGCCATACCCGCTTTGCCGTTTTCTAGCGCAGCAAAGTTCATTAACTGATACACAGGAACTGGCGCTTCTTTCCACTTCTCTTCTTCCCAAACCGCCATTGCCGGGTCATTGGTTGGTCGAGTAATGCAACCGAACTGATTATCAGCAACCACAGTTTCAGATACGAATGGTGTTGGTACTAGCACACGTACACGGTGGTCGTCGGCTTGGTTGTCTAGTTCCATGCGCACTTCAATGCGGCGAGAGCCTTGCTTCAACACCACTTGGCATTGCGCTTCTACAAAACCGTTTTGACCGATGCGTTCTTCACGCTCCGCCAGGTTTGCAGGCACGTTCATGTGGAATGCGATGTTCGCGACCGATTGGAAGCCTTGATGGTCAATCGATGTTTCTACCGGGAATTCATCTGAGTACAGTAACCATTCTTGACGAGATGGAGAGTAGTCGTACTCATCGCCGTCATCAGAACCCTCTTCTAAACGGAGTACTTGATCGAATACTTGCTCTGTCTCTTTATCGAAAATAGTCAGAGTACCGTTGTCGTTTACATTAATTCGGTAGTATTCGTTTTCTAATAGGTAGTCCTTCTGCTCAGCAACTTTTACTGCACCCTTTTCGTTACCTTGAATGTGTAACGTGGTGAAGCCCATCGCAGGAACAGTGCGTTTGATTTGAATATCAAACTCCATGAACGGGTCATAGTTACCGTAGTGAACGATTTGACGGTCTACTTTACCCGGGTCGATTTGGCGCTTGTCTTGGATGAAGTATTCAACTGAGTTTTCGTTTTCATCAAAGATAGAAAATTCTTGAGCACGGATCGTGATGGTTGTGTTAACCACTTCTTCACGTTCGTACGGAGAAAGGTTGAACATGGCTAGTTTGTCGCAACCTTCACGATCTGGCATGTGGTCGACAATCTTACGCTTGTAGAAGTGAATCAGATTTGTCGCCATGTCCTCCGCAAGGATGTAGCGGTTTAGGATTTCAGCGTGCACCTTGTCAGAACAACAACAACCAATCGAGTCATGAGCGTGGTTCTTCATGCTCTCTTTCCACATTTTTTCAATCAAACCGTGGTGGTATTCAAAGCCTAATGTCCAAGCGATAGATGCTAGAGGCTCTAAGATGTTTACAATCTTGTTTTCTATTTCTGCGTGGATCAATTTGATGTCCATACGCGTAGAAGAGATCGTACGGTGAACACGCATGTATTTACCATCGTTGAACTCGCCTTTGATTGTGTCGAGCTGATCGCGCGCTGCTTCTACTTTTTCGAATACTTCTTCAAAGCGACTCATTGAGAATTCGCGATCTGGGTAGATTTCGCGAAGCTTGTCCATTACTTCAAAGATATCTTTCTGAATAGGCATTTGATCATGGCCATTAGGCAACAAGATGTCTTTCGTTACCGATGGTTTTTCTAGCACTGGGAAGTACTTATCTAAACGAGCACGCAAGCCTTCTTCATCTTGCGGAAGGTATTTACCAATCGCGTAACCCAGAGGGAGCACTTGTGCGGTTACTTCACTGCCGTCATTTGACTGCCATAAGAATTCTGTTTTGTTGGTGCCGTGACGCTCTGAACAACCACGCCAGAACATTGCACGCGTGATATCGAATCCGTTGTAGATCATTGGCAGCTGTGAGCTCATGCTAAATGAATCTGGTAGGTAACCTATCTTCATTGCATCGCCAAACTTCATGCAGTCACGAATGCCATACATCATGTTACGTACAATTGACTCACCAGAAACTTGCATTGTGTCGGTTTGAGAATACCAAGGGCCAATAATTAGCTTGCCCGCTTCAACCAATGCTTTTACGCGTTCTGTATTTTCTGGTTTGATTGCGAAGTAGTCTTCTAGAACGGCTGTTTGACCATCTAGAACGTAGTATTTGTATTCTGGATCGCTCTCCAGACGGTTCATGATTTCTTCCATGTTGTTCACAAGAAGGATGCGAGACTCTTCTGTTGTGAAATACCATTCACGATCCCAGTGCATGTGAGGAGTAATGTGTACGCGTGATGTAGTCATAATCATTTACCTAAATGTATCGCTTCGAGTAAAACTAAAGTTCGAACTCAAATACGACTAAATTAATTTTTTTCAAAGGGTTAAAATTGGCTGCCACTAAATTTAGGGTGCAGAAAACCACGCCCAGAATCTGTGTGAATAAAACCGCTAGGAGCACAGGTATTTAGGACAGCCAAGTTGTTCGTTATTTTTTATATGGTGTTTTAATTGCGAGCTAGAAGTGAGCTCAAAATTCAGTTAGTTCTGTGTTGCAGTACTTGCTTCAAACTTACCCTTTTTTACAGCGTGACCACGCCACATCAGAAGAGTAACAGTTGAAATCACTGTGCCGACAATCGCAGCACCGAACCAAATTGCAGCAGCAGAGAATGCGCCCAAACCTGAATCGTGTAACAAGAAGATAGAGAAGATACCTGCGCCCGGAGTCGATAGACCAATACCTGCCGCACCAACCATTGCACCTGTAACGACAGAGCCTAGTAAGAATGAGCCGATTACACGGATTGGATCTTCAATCGCCATTGGAATTGCACCTTCGGTAATACCCGCTAGGCCAAGTAGCCATGTAGATTTACCGGTTTCAATCTCAAAGTCTTTGAATAGACGTGGAGCAATCATGGTTGACGCCGTTACAGTGAACGCCGAAACCATTTTTACTGAACCGAAGATTGCATATGGGCCATAGACACCGTTCGCCATTGCACCTAAACAGAATGCGTAAGCAGCTTTGTTTACCGGACCACCTAAGTCGAATGATACAAACAGACCAAGAATCGCACCCAATAACAGCGCATTGGTGCCTGACATACCGTTCAGCCAATCCGTCAGACCTTGGTTTAGGAACGCTACAGGTTTACCGATAACAAACAGCATCAAGCTACCTGCCACCAAAGTACCGATTACAGGGTAAAGGTAGAAAGTGAGGAAGCCGTTAAACGCAGGGCCTAAGCGAACATGCTCTTTCACCCAACGCATCACGTAACCAGCAATCAAACCACCAACAACACCGCCTAGGAAGCCAGAGCCAATGATGTTTGCTGCAATACCCGCGGCAAAGCCAGGGCCAAGTGCCGGTTTGTCTGCTAATGAGTAGGCTGTATAAGCTGCTAGAACGGGAACCATTAATGTACCCAGTAGGCCGCCACCTAGCTTGCGATACATCCATAACCAAGAATCTTTTGTTGCGTAGAGCTCTTGCAGGTCAAAAATTTGCGCGATAAGAACAGCGACCGCTAGAACAGTACCACCAGCAACAATTAGAGGAACTGCATAAGAAATACCAGAAAGTAGAGCTTGTTTTAGCTCAGTTTTCAGTGGCAGTTTCTTTGGCTTGTCGTCAGTAGCAACTTTGCGCTCGGCACCGTTACCTTTTTTCGATTCTTCAACCGCTTCATTTAGAATGCTCTCAGCGTGCTTGATAGGCTTCGCTACTGGTGTTTCTACACGAGGTATTCCGTTGAAACGCTCAACTTCTTTAATCGCAACTTCGGCAGCAAAGACACACGCTACTGCATTGTTTAATTGTTCAGCTGTTAAGCGATCTTCAATACCGTTTGCGCCCTGCTTTTCAACATGCACGTTGTAACCAAGCTTTTTTCCTGCTTTTTCTAGGTACTCTGCTGCCATATAGGTATGAGCGATGCCTGCAGGGCAAGCAGTAACACATACAATTGTCGGTGCATTTGTATCTAATTTGTCTTGTTTATCTTCTTGCTGGTTGTCGCCATCAAGCAGCGCAAAAATTTCATCGGCTGTGGTCGCTCTTAATACCGCTTCGCGAACATCGTCGTCAACCAATGTAGTTGTCAATGCAGTAAGCAGATGCATGTGGGTAGAACCCGCTTCTGCATTTGGAATCGCAATTAGGAAGATAAGATTTACATCTTCGTCTTCATCCAAGCCTTTCCATTTCATGTCTTCTTTAAGCGTTGCTACAGCGAAGCCAGCTTCTTTAACCGCGTCAGTCTTGCCATGCGGTACTGCTAGGCCTTCGCCAAGCGCTGTCGGGCCTTGCTCTTCACGAGCAAATACTGCATCAAGATACTCTTGCTTGTTATGCAGTTTGCCTTGCTGATCCAGTTGGTCAGCAAGTGCGTAAATCGCTTCTTCTCGACTGCTAAACGTAGTTTGCAGATTTACGAGCGACTTATTAGTTAGAGTAGTAAGTTTCATAACCTTTTGTCCCATAGTCACGGATTAGTACGACAGTCGTCCCTGCCGACGCCATGAATAATACAACTTCAAGACATTTAATCCGTGATCACGATCTCATCAATACATATTTGTATCTAATTTGTATTTGAATGGTATTGGTAAATCCTTTAAGAAAGCTTGTTATGTATCATTTAATTTGTATTATATATACTACAAGATACCGATACGATGCTCACCCTAACCTTTTGAATTAGGATTATATAGAGCAAATCTACGCGTTTAAGGTACAGGTTCTTAAACAAAGTCTAGTTGTTCTAGCGTACAAATGAGGCAAAAATGGCAAGACTCCCGATGTATCGCCAAATCGCAGATGCAATAAGAGAAAAGATCAGCTTAGGTGAATATAAAGTTGGCGAAGCACTCCCGACAGAAGCTCAGTTGCGTGAAGTCTTTTCTGTAAGCCGTGTCACCGTAAGGCAAGCACTTAAGCTATTAATCGAAAATGATGAGCTTGAAAGCGTTCAAGGCAGCGGTACTTACGTGAAAGAGAACAAAATCAATTACGACATCTATAAGCAGTCTAGCTTTCAAGAAAAGTGGGCGCATTTGGATGTGGTAACGCACAGTGAGGTTTTAGCCTTTGAAATGAAACCCTGCTCTTTGGCAATGTCTGAACATCTAGATATCAAAGAAGGCGAATTGGTTTTCTACGTAAAGCGTGTCCGTTTCATAGACAACAGCCCAATCACGGTTGAAGAAACCTGGTTGCCAGTTGCCCTATTCCCGGATCTTACCTATCAAGTAATGCAAACATCAAAATACGACTTTATTGAAAACACCAAAGGCATGGTGATTGATAGAAGTGAGCAAGAACTGGTTCCGATTCTTCCACCTGAAGACGTGGCTAAACAATTAGATATCGACCCAGCTCAACCGATTATTGAAAAGCGCACTCGTGGTTACCTTGCCAATAACACGGTATTTGAATACAGCCGAAACTACTTCACATCAAACGATTACCGATTCACTTTGGTCGCAAGACGCCAAAGATAAAACTCAATCAAGTAACGCTATGACTAACACAGAGGACGCCCGTCCTCTGTGAAAACCCTCATTCCCTAACCGATCCCCCCCAACGCTACCACTACAAATATTCCTAAACCAATATCAAACAACCTCACGAAAGATCATTCACATTCATTGAAATATTCCGAGTGTCATTTGGCCATAAAATAAACGCCGAATTACAAAAACAACAGTCACAGGAATGTAGATGAATACTAAACAACTTGAGAGCGCGGTAAATGAGGTGACTTTGTTCAACCAGCATCTGCACTTAATCCAATCAGTCCATACCCTTCCGACACCAAAAGTGAACTGGGAATCTATTGCTATGGAACCCGCGCCGACAATGCCAACAGTTCGCTTCGACCATAAAGTCAAAGCCATGGAAGCGCTTGATGAATACAAACCATACTGGCTGGATATGCTGTTGGGTAACAAATCTAAGTTGCACACCCTCACCACGAATATTGAGCGAGCAGCAGAAAAAGACATCGAACAATACAAAACTGAATTTGTACATTGGGTTCAGAACTACAACTACTGGGCAAAAGGCAATCAATTATCGAAAGGCGTTTTAAATAACGATAGCCAAGCAAAGCTGTCTGCCCTTTCTGAAGCTCAGCAGAACCCGATGAACGCGACAGTGGTCGACACCAAGCTGATAAACCACAACTTTAATACCTACAAGAATGGTCACCTCTTAGAAGTCAACATTCAGGTTAATAAGCACAACGTCATCCCTAGAGAGAAAAAGGTGTTGTGCCAAGGCGAAGTAAAGTTAGAGACCCTATCCCTTTCTGAAAGTAACGCCTTATATCGTGAGTACGTGTGCAGCTGTATTCTTAAATGTGCGCTGGACTCTTTCAATGTCTTACCCGAGACAAGCGTCGTGATCAATGTTGAACAAGTTTCAGCAGACCATTCCAACGAAACTATTCTTTCGTGTCATATCGAAAAAGGATTACTGGAATTCTTATTGATTGAGGATGACAAGCCCTCTGAGATTCTTGAATTCTTTGTACATATTGAAGATTTCAACCCTCATCGAGGCAACGGGTTTTCTGCGATTAAAACCATCTTCTCTCCTTTGCCTATCGCGTCGTAACTCACTCGATCTTTCGGTTAAATCATTGACTACTCATCACGACTAACCTTTGGTTGGTCGTGTTACATCACTTTATATACCTAACAATTATGTCGACAAACGCTATTTCAAAAACAACACATCCATTAAGAAAGACCGCTCTATGCAAACGATATTGCAACCCGCTACCTTTAGTCGCGATGGTTCTGTCTGTGCAGGTATCCGCTGAAGAAACGGTACTGAAGGAAGAAGCAGCTTCAATTGAAGAACCTGTGCTTACAGAACCACACGAGCTTACAGAAGAGCAAGCCTTCCTAGACGAAGCGATATTGGCAGAAAAGTCGGAATCGGAACAAGAAGACGAGTCGCCCTTCACTACGTTAACCAAACTGGGCTTTATCTACTCTCAAAACACCAGCTCATCTTTATCTATCAACTCAGGTATATCGGTAGGCTATAAAAAAGAAAACTGGGGACAACGTATTCAGTTCGATACGTACTATACCGATGCTGAAAACGATGAAGATGGTACTAATCGTTATACCACCAATTATGGCATTAGCTATGACTTGAACGAAGTCACCTATTTGGTCGCGACAACACGTTTTGAGCACGATCACTTTGGTACTTATCGTAAGCAATTCATAACAGCTACAGGGCTGGGTCGCCATTTTTATGATACTGAAAGAATCAAACTCCAAGGATCTGCCGGTCCGGGTTACCGAATCAGTAAACGACAGTCTTCTGATGAAGAGTTTCCAAACAAAGAGAACTATGAACTGATCGTCAATGCCAATATTGATGGATCATTAACCCTTACAGAAACGTTTTCTATGGGGGCAACGGCTAACATGGCTTACGGTGAAGAGAACACCAATTACAACCTCAAAGGCTATCTAAAGAATATCTTGATGGGTAATTTGGCGCTAACTTTTGATACCGAATACATCTACAACACCACCGTTGCGTCAGACCAAAGTAACGCCGAAATCTACAGCTCAATGAACCTAAACTACGATTTCTAAATAACGCTTCCCCCATCGCACATGCAAAAGGATTTGCATGTTCGTCTAAGCTTCCCATCACTCCGCAATTTGTTCATCACTAACTATTCCGGCCGCTTATTTACTTAAGCAGAACCGCTAAGCCGCTATTTGATTATATAGAAAACGTTAATTCTGTTTTGCCCAGCGCCCCGTTTATCTCCAAACCTTGGTGTAATAGATTGGTCGCAAGCAAACAAAAGGAGCGAACACATTATGTTATCTAATCAACTAGAGCGCGCACGAACCATCGATTTACCAACACGAGAAGCGATGCTTCAACGAGCTCCTTCTGTACAACAGTTTTGGGACAACAATAAGGGCTTGTTCAGCGAGGCTTGGAAAGAATGGGAAGTGAGTGCCGAAGGCAGCCAACTGAATTTCGATGATTCAATATTAGACTCTCGTCTGCGTGAAGCCGTTAAACAAGCATGGCAAGACCCAACGAAAGAAATCGCAGTACAAGACTTGCTCGAAGAAGTCTCACCTGGCGTATTTAAATTCCAGTTCTTTGACCCGGAGCGTTTGGCCGGACTGCGCGATTACTTAGAAGAAGTATCCAAGGCTCAAATCCCGCTACGCCCACCATATGGCATAGTGCTTAACCGTGGTGGAGCAATGTTAGACAGCCGCTCTGAAGGTTATTTAGCCGCGCCAAGTTTCCAAGCGTTTTACCGAGATTTACTCGACAGCTACATGCGTCCTATCGCTCGTTTATTGTTCCCAGAAATCATGGGATACGATACGCAAACTTTTGGGTTCTCGATTCAGTATCAAGCGAACAAAGACACGTCTTTACGCCTTCATTCTGATGCGTCTTCTGTCACGCTCAACATTAACGTAAATATGCCTGATGAAGAGTTTTCAGGTTCAGAACTTAACTTTTATGATCCAGCTACGGGTAAGATGAACGAAACGACATTTACGCCCGGTGTCGCTATGATTCATAGAGGAAACGTTGCCCATGCGGCGCTGCCGATAACAAGTGGTGAACGTTCAAACTTGGTATTGTGGTTGTATGGTGATCGTGGACAAATACCACACCACAATTCGCTACCAGAGCCTATAGATGCGCATCAACGTTGGATGGTACCAACAGTAGTACATGACAGTTGGGTACCGTTCTAGACTGTTTCGTACGGTTCTAGACAGCTTCGTACCGTTCTGGACAGTTTCGTACCATGTTAAATGATACAAACTCTCTTAGCCTTTCTCGGCAATTGAGAGAATAAAATACACAACGCGCCCACCATGGTTCATGGTAGGCGCGTTTTAGTTTTCACTTCCATTGACTCGTCAATCTATATGGCGATTTATGCGGATTTCGTTCTCAATCGAGTCAGTATGTCCATCTGTTTTAGGTTCGCCATACCGACGTAAGCCACTGGCACTAAGAACAGTGAGAAAAAGGTTCCGGCAGTCAAACCTCCGACCAACACTAAACCAATATTGATACGGCCTAATGAACCCGGACCATCCGCTAGTGCCAGTGGCAATGAACCGAGGATCATGGTGAGTGATGTCATCAAGATAGGACGCAATCTTGAACGCGCACTGCTGATCGCCGCCTCTTGAGCACTTGCACCCGATTTACGTTTCTCGTTAGCAAATTCCACCAGTAAAATACCATGTTTGGTCACTAGCCCAACCAGAGTAAGCAAGCCGATTTTTGAGTAGATATTAAGGCTTTGGCCAAAGATCGATAACGTCAGAATCGCACCCACGATACACAACGGAACCGTTAGCAAGATGATCATTGGGTCGACAAAGCTTTCAAATTGCGCCGCCAAAATCAGGAAGATGAAAATTAACGCCAATACAAACAACACCTGTGCACCGGCTGTTGAATCAACGAGGTCTTTTACAATTCCATTGAACTCGTAGCTCTGTGCGGGCTTTAACAAGCTCGGCACCGTGTCGTCGATATAAGCTTTTACATCGCTCGCTGTGTATCCGGGCATCAAATCTGCGGTAATTTCAGCGCTGTCTTTACCCATAAACGTCTTAAAGTTAGATTCTGATGTCACTTGTTTGATCGAAACAAACTGAGACAAAGGAAGCCTTTGCCCCGACTGTGAATCCACATACAGCTTATCGAGCACCTTGAAATCGCCAAGATCACTAAGATTTACTTGAACTTGAATTGGGTACGTATAGCCATCATCGGCTTGTAAATCTGCCGCTTTCACTGAACCTAAGAAAGTAGATAGCGCATTGGTGACATTACTGTAATCCACACCAGACAATACGATAGCATTGCGGTCAATCGACAAGTCATAACGCAATTGGTCACGCAACATCGAATTTTTAATGTTGGTCACGCCCTCATAACTCTCAAGCGCCTCCACCACCTCATTCGCCGTTTCCGACAATACGGTGGTATCACGGTTAACCGTCGTTAACTCTAGGATCATATTAGTGGCAATGTTCAAGTTATCTGCCGAGCGAACCTTGAAAGACATGCCATAAGCAGAGACCGAACTTTGCGCTTTAGCGATAAACTCGTTCACCAACTCATCAGCTGACTGGTCACGCTCGCCCCATGATTTCAATAAAACGTGATTGGTCGGAGTCCCTTCGATGTAAGATAAATTTGCTTCTACTGAATTATCACCTTTGAACACACTGTTTAGTTGCTCGTTGTTGTCTAGGTGATACTGACGTCCGACTCCTGTAGGAGGCGTTGAAGTGACCTCAACAAAACCAGTATCTTCCGTTGGAAGCAACACTTGAGGCATTGTCCAAACCGCCAAAGCAGATAGAGCAATCAATGCCAAGGCAATACCACTCATCAGTGTTTTACGCTCAAACCATTTGCTAAGTTCCTTGGTGTACAAGTCAGACAGAACATTCAGCTTCGCATCAACTTTTTTGTACCACCTTGCCGGCTTTGTAACTGGCTTCATTAAGTAAGCACACATCATGGGTGAGAGCGTTAGAGCCACAAACCCAGAGATGATCACTGCTGCAGCTAACGTGAAAGCAAATTGTCTAAATAGGTCGGCGGTTAAGCCCGACATCAAACCAATAGGGAGATACACGACCGCTAAAGTCAGCGTCATCGCTATCACAGGAAAGACGATCTCTCGGCACCCTTTGATTGCCGCATTAAAAGGGGTTTCTCCCTCTTCGATATGTCGGTAACAGTTTTCAGCCACTACAATGGCATCATCGACGACTAAACCAATCGCAAGAATGATGGCCAAGATAGTCAGCACGTTGATACTAAACCCGAGCACATGCATAACTGCAAACACACCAATCACACAGACTGGGATCGTGATAATAGGAATAGACGCCACACGAACTGAACCAAGGAACAACACGACAACGGCTGAAACAAGAACAATCGCCTCAACCAAAGTCATGAAACCTTCGTCAATTGCGGTTTTAATGAAATCAGCTTGGTTGTAGACCATCTTCATCTCAATGCCTTCTGGCAACTGAGGCTGAATCACATCTATTTGCTTCTTAACCTTATTGGCAACAGTCACTGGGTTTTCACTTTTCAGTGGCAGTACCTGAATCGACATTGCTAAGTTGTCATCGACTCGAAGAATACTCGGGGTTAGGCTTTCTTCTCCCATTTTAACTTCTGCAATATCGCCTACACGAATGATCTTGCCGTTATCAACACGAATCACCAAATCTCGCACATCATCAACACTGGTCACTTGGTTGACCGGGTTAATAGAGAAATCTCTCACCTGACCTTTGATAGTACCCGCGGTAAATGTCGCGTTGTATGAGCTTAATGTACCAACTACATCCGATGCACTCATGTTAAGCGCCATCATGCGATCGGGTTGAAGCCAAACACGCACCGCCTTTTCACTGCCGCCGTACGGTCCCCAAATACCGCCAACGCCTTGTATATGCTTAAACTGAGGCACAACCTGTTGGCTAATGTAGTCGTACATATCTTGCTTCGACATCTTGCCAGTATTGACAAAAGTGATGATGTTACTGGGCATACTGGTGTCAGAAGAGTCATCCGTTACCGTTGGCTTATCCGTCATACTTGGCGGGAAATCACCAATCGCTTCGACACTGCTGCGCAGATTGTTCATCAAACTGGTGTATTCGACATCATCAATGTCATCTTCAAAGATGATTTTTAGATTACACGTACCTTCCTGACAGTCCGTCGTCATGGTTTTCACACTGTCGAGACCGGTTGCAGCGGTAATCAGTTTGTCGGCCACGTTACGTGACATGAACTCTGCGCTCGCACCATTAATCGCCGCGGTTACGGTCGCTGACGGTGTTTTATGTTCAGGGAAATATTGGATCGATAGTTTCTGAAATGACAGCATGCCAAATAAAACAATTGCGATACTCAGTACTGAAGCAAAAACTGGATGCTTAATACAAATCTCAGGAAGCTTCATTCAGATTCTCCTTCGTTACGGCTTCCTTGCTCTGGGTTTCCTTACTTTGGATTTCCTTGCTTAAAGTTTCCTGGCTTAGGGTTTCGCTCGATAACGGCTCAACAGTCGCGCTTGCCTCTGCTTGCTCGGTGTTTTCGTTGATCGCTTCGTCCACATCTTTCGATGCATCTGTCCAATCAACCGAAGGCTCTACCGGATGTGGTTCATCCACCTTTGTTACGCTCTTTTCTACTTTAGGCTCAACAATCTGCTGAGTGTTTTCTTTGTCTGTCGGTTCCGTTATTAGCTCAACCGTTTTCTGCTCCGCATTAGGGTTCATTACCTTAACTAGAGACGCTTTCTTTAGGTTCTGTTGTCCCGTCACTACGACCTTATCACCCAGTTTCAAGCCTTTCTCGACAACAACGTATCCGTCGTTAGTATTTACGCCCAATTCAACAATGCGTTGTTCGATCTTTTCGCCATTCACAACCCACACAAAGCGCTCAGCATCTTTTGCTTGAACGGAATTTTGGGAAACCACCATCTGCGTTGTGTCTTCGCTCGTCATTTGGCTTACTTTGGCAAACATACCTGGAACCAAGCGATGGTCTGGGTTGGTTACGTGCGCGTGTACTTCTACACGGCCTGAACTCTCGTCCACCGCGGGGGCAATGTAATCCACTACGCCTGAAAAGGCTTCATCGACAAAAGCATCAACTTGGATGGAAACGTTCTGTCCAAGCTGCGCGTTACCTAAATCCGACTGTCCAATGGAATACTGAACTTCGACAGGATCGAGTTTGATCAAACTCACCAACGCGGTTGCGCTATCAATCTTACTGCCCACTGAGTGGGTAAAATTAGTTAACTGCCCATCAAATGGCGCTACCAATAAATAGTCATTCATCAGCGCTTCTTTCTGTCGGTAATCCGCGGCTGCTAGATTCGCCTGCTCTCCCAGTTCTTCCACATCTTGTTGAGACATAGAGTCAGGCTGTTTCTTTAGTAATTCTTGTACTCGCTTTAATTTCGACTTTGCTAGCGCGAGCGAGCTTCTTGCTTTATCTAAATCAGCTTTCGCTTTGGTATTGTCCAATTGAGCGATCAGTTCGCCTTTTTTAACTGAATCTCCATCTTTGAAATGGATGTTGAGAATTTTGTCGGAGGCACTAAATGTCAATGCAGCAGAGTCCGTTGCCCTGATTTTTCCAACTTCGTTGATTGAAGAAGTGAATGCTTGTTTGTGCGCTTTTTCGATAGTCACAGGAATCAAGTTAGAGTCTTGGGCAAACGATGGAGAGATATGTAAGGTAAACAGTGCCAGACAGATTGTTTTACTAAGCTTTGTAAATTTCATTTTTAATAACCATAACCGTTGAATTCGTCTGAATTAAAACGTTTTTCTAAGCAGCTATTTCTTACTTAATGAGCTTCCAGCTATTTAAATAATGCTAAAACAGCTAATAATGAGAAAAGGGCTCAACTCACTGTCGAGCCCGGCAATTTTTATATGATTCCTAAATTTTTACGTTCTGAACTCCAAAGTAAAAGTTAAAAACGATGCTGATATTGAACACCAAGCAAGAGAGCATCGGCAGTCACATCAGCACTTATATTGGAACTCGTTCCTGGAATCGTCGTCAGGTTTTCGTCAATATCTTGTGATTCTCCGATGATAAATCCGACTCCAACGTCCACAGAACTGGCAGCCGTGAAGCTATATGTCCCTCCGACTGTGAGCCAGTGACGGTTAACATCAGGAATAGACAAGGATGTAAGTTCATCGGTCGGCGATATGTCGTACATGTAGCCCGCTCGTAAAACGATGTCTTCTGACATGGTGTATGTACCACCGACAGAAACATGTCCTGCATCTTTCCATTGATACTCTTTGATCGATTCGTCATAAGAGTCAGATGTTAGCGAGTCAAATTCAGACCAATTCACCCATTGCAGGCTGTAGTGAAAAGCCCACTGATCGTTGAGTTGATGCCAACCGGAAAACTCCAAAGTATCAGGTAACGGGACGTTCATTTTGTCAGCAGAAACGCCTGCTTTAGTGATGTCACCTTCAACTTCGATATCAGGGCTGTAGCGATAAGAAATACCGAACCTGTTTCGCTCATTCACTTGATAAGTCGCACCAATGTTGGCTCCCAAACCAAAGCCGTCCGCATCTACATTCAACAAGCCCTGACGGTAGATCTCACCTTCACCGTAAATAACGTCAAGCCCTGCACCTAAGTTGATTTTTTCAGACAACTCATAAGCCACAGCAAAGCCAACGTTGATACTGGAAAGCGCCGTTTTGCCCCCAAACTCATCTGCTTCGAACGAGTTATCAAATTCAACATCAGTGCCAAAGTTGGAGTGAACCGTCGCACCTAATGTGAACTTTGAATCTTCGATAGGATGAACATAATGAATGTTTGGAACTAATGTCCCTGCGTCTAATGATTGGTCATCCAACATTTCAGTATCACCAATCATTGGCGTGTAGCTAACACTAGACACATCAATACCACTATCGATATAGATAGCGCCGACAGAGAGTGTTGGTTGCTCGATGTAAGCCATCGCAGCACTGTTCTTAGCAACAATCGCAGCGCTATCGGCCATCACAGCATCACCCGCGAATGCACGACCTAACCCTGTTGCGGACTGTGCGTTAAGTTGAAAACCGGCCGCGTTAGTCAGGCAAGGAGCAAGAGCAACTGCAGTACCCAATAAAAGTTTATTCTTCATTTTGAGGCACCTCTGTTTCGATATGATCTTCGTTGTTGATGACGACGACTGAACCGTCACTCATTACCATGGAAGCAACGGCAACTTGCTGAGTGTCCACTGCTTCACGCACGTCTGACATGTTTTCACCCGGTGTACCCGGTAAGCCATTTTCATCAACGGGGCCTTCATAAGGAAACAAATACGTACCGTGGCCACCAGTTGTGGTTCTTACCGCTCCACGCTTAACATTTGTATTTTCTGATGTGCCTGTTATTGGGTCTAATCCAAGAGCTGTAATAAGTGGTTCAGTACCTGTGCGAATGTTATCTGGATCAGTATTCGGAATTACACTATCCGGCACATAATCAACGCCAACATCACAGGTTTCTCCGCAATCTCCCACGGCAGCTAACAAAAGAGTCGGTTGCTCAGCCTTAACTTGACGAGAGATGAAACTAGCAGGGTCTGAACTATCAATTGTTGCTTGAACCCCTTGTTTAAGGTCAGTCACAACTAAATCGAAGATGTCATTCTCTAACTGACTAACAAGCAGCGCGTTATCAGATGAAAGTGCGACGAACTCTCGAAGTTCTTCAATACATTGTTGATTTGTTGCTTCTACTGTACAGGTATCAGGTATTACCGTTTCAGCAATGCCTCTCTGAACATCTGGAGACTTCTTAACTCCTTCGGACATTTCAGGGCCTAAGGTTTGAGAAGACAAGACCAAGTTCGTTAGTCCCTGCCCCGGAACAACAAAGTTCACCGTACTAAATTCAAAATCTGAATTAGAGTGAAAGTCAGGGCTAAGTTGGCTAAATTCACTGACCATCACAGCCATGATGCCGCCCAGCGATTGGCCAATTAAGTGCACATCATCTTTTTTCACCCAACGTTCTTGGCTCAACGCGTAGCGAAGACCCAAAAAGTCAGACACTGATTGCTGAAGATTAGATCGCAGTGCCAATGGCGAATCGATGTTGATGAAAAACGCTTTGTTTGCTCTGGCACTGATTTCTACTCCTTTTCCTGGACCATCGCCGTCTGGGTCGGTGTTGTCATACCGCATTCGTTCCCCGTGATATGGCATATCAATCGCAACAACGGCATAGCCTTTTGTGGTGTAATCTTTAGCCATCAAAGAAGCGGTGCCACGCTCAGCTGTAACACCATGGATAAAGATCGCGGTCGGCAACTCTTCGCCTTTGCTCCAATCCCAATTATTTGGGACATAAATATCAGCTGTTATCTCAAGGTCCTCAGTTATTTGAGGCATAGATTTATCTGCTGTAGGAAAGCCCCCCGAAGTGTTGGTAATCCATTCATAAAGTGGAGGGCAATTTTCTTTCGGATCAAACTCATCGACGATGCACTCAGCTTCCCTTTCTTTAGTAAATGGCAAGTAAAATGGTATTTTCAGCGTCTTTGTATATAAGTCATAATCTGGTTTTAGTCCCGTGACTTCAGTTCGAGTGCCAATGAACGAACTTCCATATAATTCATGATTAATTTTCATTGCATCAATTGGAGAATAAGCGCTCTGAGTTTTAAATTGAGCAGCGTATACCGGAAGACCGTTACCCGGATATAACTCTTCATATGAGCTAACGGCATTAATTATCTGCACATGAAGATCTTGCTCTTTGTCATTCTCAAACTGTGTCTCTGAGTATATTAATTTATCAAAGCTAGAATCCGCTTTTAAAGGTTCGTTAAACTCTGTTTTGACTCCATCAGTAACGACAATTGAATACGTCGTGCTAGCGACTAAACCTGATTCACATTGAATTTTAATATTTGAACCGTCAGCCGATATCTGAGTATCAACTTCCAAACCTGATGACTCATCAATTAATACAACGTTTCCTTCCAAAGTTTGGTTGTTTAATGCATAACGTTTATCGGAATTAACACTTTGTAGAGGAATTAAAATCGGTTCTGCACAAAGGCCCCAGCCATCTAGTGCTGCGTATGAATTGTTGTAGTCCTGATAATAGGCGTCATTCTTCGATGACATAGTCACAGCGTGTTCACCGACTCCGGTAATAGTTCTGTCCTCGTCATACCCATAGCCATCGTTCGGTTTTGGTAGTTCGTTAAGGTTGTAAGGAACCAAAACTGAAACAGGTTCTTGAGTCGAGTCTTCAGACTGACAGCCGAGTAAGGCAAGCGTCATTAGCCCACATAGATATGGCTTATTGAATTCTTTCAAAACAGCTCCTTCGTAGCTTTCGCATTTAACTGGTGTGGTCATGCGTTTATCGTTATTTGAGTTGCCGATTGAGTCGGAGGTAAACTCGACTTTTATTCGCAGAGAGCAAGGCAACACAGAGATGGAATGACACGTTGATAGAACTACGTAAGAAATTTGAGCACTTTACCCACACCCACTAAATCAGCGTCACCAGTTAATGATCTAATAGCAACTGACACCAAGCACCTGAAACCGCATTAAACAACCTCAAAAAGGTTTATAAGGGAATCTAAATAGGGGAATAAAATAAATTTATTCAATAACTTAAATATCAAAGGAGACAAAGTCAGCGAGTTTATATTTGTAGCAACATTTGTTATATTTAGGTTAGAACGCTTACAACAATGAGAACCCAGATGTCTGCTGAATTTATTATCAATGATGATATACAAGTCAATTTAGAAGAGAGTGAAATCCATCACTTTAAGACAGGTCGTACATACCCAATAGGTTCGAATGAATCAGAGCTACTCAAGTTTTTTATCTCTCGACCGAATGAAGTAATCACTCGCCAAGTTCTGATCGAACAAGTGTGGGTTTCTAAAGGTATATACGTTGAAGATGGAAGCTTAATGCAAACCATCTCTATCTGCCGAAAAGCTTTGGAAGACAAGAGTGGAATGATCATCGTTACTGAACGTGGTAAAGGCTATCGATTTGCAGGCCAAGTAACCCAAGACAAGCAACGCGCGCTTAGTAAAATTCAATCGCAGTTAAAACAAGAAGCTCAACAGCAAGCCGAAAACATTGTAAAAGAGAGTACAACGACAGAAAAAGCAGTTCATACAAAGAAAACAAACAATGTATTAGCACTCATTGCTTTATTTGTGGTTACCACGGGTTTATCCCATTACTTGTTCTCCTATTTAGATAGAAACAGCTTAGGTGAAGATCTTACAGGTCAACATTTTATCTCCTGCAAAATAGAATCAGACGAGTTCACTTTTAAAGAACTCTACAACGTCACTCTTTACGAATATAAGGGTCGAAAAATCATCATCGATAATTCAGGAAAATCTTTGAGCTTCCCTAGTGAATTTAAAGGAGTTACTTGTGAATAAAGAAAAACAGATCTTCGTTGCCATCGCCATAATCGGTATTTTAGTCGGCTGGCTGACAACCCTTATTCCTCAAACTCACCTTAAAGGTCATTATTTGGCCAACACAGCCTCGGTGGTCAATCCGCCAGAAAAAATCATTTACAATCAGGCTGCCGTTAACATCGAGTTTAAGAAAAATAACAGCTATGAGTTGTTATATGTCTCAACCAAAGAAGCTGGCTTTGCATCATCAGGCACTTATGTGGTTACCCAACACGATATTTCGTTAGACGAAACTCAACATGAACAGATCATGCCAAATAGAGAACTCACATTTTACGAAAAGGTAATGATCAGTGAAGGTGCAGTGTTGTCTTCGGATGCCATGACTTATATCCCATTAAATGATGAAGAACTGTTATTGGTCACTCAGCGCGGAATGATTCATTTCTGTAAAAAAGTAATCTGTGCTGATCTGCCAGCTTACTCGAATTCGGCTCCTGAATTGAACATCAACTAATCGTTTTGACTGTCAGCTATATCGGTCGACAACTATGCTTCAATCAATACGCTAAGTTGACGAATAAACCTATGCTTTTACACACCGACTCAATTTTCTCTGACGCCTACTTATTTTCTTAATCAAGTAGGCGTTAGCTCATTAAATGCTCAATATTAATGTGAAAATACCCCTTTCCTTATGATTATTCTCGCTAGCCCCGAAAAGTCACAAATTTATAAATCCAAACCTTAATATGCAACCCTTCACATCAAAAGTGATCCAAGTTATATTCTAGCGAGTGATATAATTTGTTTATTAACATCTAAACAACAGTAGTTATTCATGATTTACAACCACAATTAACATCGAAGAAAATGTTTGTTTTAGATCATATCAACCTCAACTATGCCTCGTGCCACAGTGCAGTTTTCTGTACATTCATTGTCATATTCTGAAACACTTTCTTATATTTTTTAAACTTTGTGGAGATTTCTATGTTAGAGCTCTTGATCGGATTAGTGATTACCATCGCTGTTGGTTACTTTATTGTTAAAGGCTATAAAGCAGCAGGCGTATTACTAACTGCTGGCCTTGCCCTACTTCTTATTACTGGCCTTATTGGTCACACAGTCTTACCAGCTAAGGTCGCTTCTACAGGTAACATGGTTACCGACTCACTAGAATTCGTTAAGTACATGCTTCAGTACCGTGGCGGCGGCTTAGGCATGCAAATCATGCTTCTGTGTGGTTTTGCTTCTTACATGACGCACATTGGCGCAAACAACGTAGTAGTCAAACAGTTCTCTAAACCGCTTGCTGCTATTAAGTCTCCTTATGTACTGTTAGTTGCGGCATACATTGTGGCTTGTTTGATGTCACTTGCAGTAAGTTCTGCAACTGGCTTGGGTGTGCTACTTATGGCAACCCTATTCCCAATGATGACGGCAATGGGTATTTCTCGTCCGGCGGCGGTTGCGGTTTGTGCTTCACCTGCAGCGATCATTCTTTCACCAACGTCTGGTGACGTTGTTATTGCAGCTGAAAAATCAGGAATGTCTCTTGATGTGTTTGCCGTTCAAACGGTACTACCTGTTTCTATCTGTGCAATCATCGTGATGGCTGCGGCCGCTTTCTTCTGGAACAAGTATCTGGATAAGAAAGAAAACACACCAATGGAAAAAGTAGACGTTTCAGACATTGAAACAACGGCACCCGCTTTCTACGCTGCCCTGCCATTCCTACCAATCATCGGTGTTTTCCTGTTTAACGGTCGTACTATTCCAGGCCTTTCACTTGATATCTACACCATCGTCGTCGGTTCTATCTTTGTGGGCGCTATCATCGATTACGTTGTGAAGAAGTTCGACGGTGAGAAAACATTAGAAGATCTAGACTCTTGCTACCAAGGCATGGCAGAAGCATTCAAAGGCGTGGTAATGCTGTTGGTTGCGGCGGGCGTATTTGCTCAAGGCCTAATGTCTATCGGTGCAATTGATAACCTAATCGGTCTTGCTGAATCAGCTGGCGCAGGCGGCATCGCGTTAATGCTAATCCTTACGGGTCTAACGGTTGCTGCTGCTATCGCGACAGGTTCTGGTAACGCACCTTTCTATGCTTTCGTAGAACTAGCACCATCACTTGCGGCTAAAATGGGGCTGAACCCTGCGTTCCTAATCATCCCAATGCTTCAAGCATCGAACCTAGGCCGTACCATTTCTCCAGTCTCTGGCGTGATTGTAGCGACATCTGGCATGGGTAAAATCAGCCCGTTTGAAGTCGTTAAACGTACTTCCGTACCAGTAATCTGTGGTCTTATTACGGTGATCTTCGGTACGCTTGTTCTAGTACCAATGGCAGCTTAATTCTCAGTATAATAGACATGATAATTCAGATATAAAATGCTTAAACAAAAGGCGCTGAACTTAATAAGTTCAGCGCCTTTTTAGTGTCTCTATTTGCTTATATGAGTTCCAGGTTCAGGTTTCAAGAAAAGCTATCGCAATTTGAATTGAGCATCATTACTATGCATCATCATTAAGCATCGAAATTAAGCAGTACGGCTTGAAATAGTTTCATTTCAAAGGAACAAGCCCTACTTCATGTCACCATAGCGTTCTAGATACAAAACCGTTGCAGCAGTACGAGAAGGAACTTGTAGCTTTTTAAGCAAGCTTTTCATATGTACCTTAACTGTCGATTCAGAAATAAACAGATGGTCAGCGATTTGCTTGTTGCGGTAACCTTTTGCGACTTCTTGAAGGATCTGCATTTCACGTTCAGTCAATTGGTCAAAAATGTCATTGCGGCTGTCTGCGTCGTTTAAGTAACGAGAAACCACACTGCTGTAGGCTTTGTCACCGCTATGTGCTTGCTTGAGCAATTCAATTAATTCATCAGGTTCAGTGTCTTTTAACAAGTAGCCATCAGCACCCGCTTTAACAATAGCTTCGATGTCTGCAGGGCTATCCGAAACAGTTAAAATGACAATGTTAGCGCTTGAACCATCGGTACGAAGAGCCTTTAAGGTATCGAGCCCAGACATGCCTTTCATATTAAGATCCAGTAGGATCAAGTCAGGCTCTTCTTCATGCGCCAGAGCGACCGCTTCAGTGCCGTTGCTTGCTTCTGCAATCACTTCGAATTCATCTTCAAAGCTCAGTAATTGGCTTATACCTCTGCGCATCAATGGATGATCGTCAACCAGCATTACTTTACAAATCGTCAACTTTAACTTCCTTCAAACTTTTATATTTTAATATGACTGTACAGCCTTTACCTTGCGCCGTTTCAATCGTTAGTTCGCCATTCAGTCTTGCCGCACGCTCCTGCATAATGCTCATCCCGTAATGGTTCATCTTCGAACTATTTGGGTCAAAGCCATCTCCATTGTCTTTAATCACGACGAGTACTTCACCGTCTTCATCGATACAGCATACATCTATCAAATCGGCATTGGCGTGTTTTATGGCGTTTATTGTTGCTTCACGAATCAATTGAAGCAAATGAACCTGGCTATGAGCATCAAGTTCAATGGATGAAAGATTATTGTTTAGATTGATCTTTGCATCCGTTCTTTCACTGAGTTGTTCGAGCATTGTGCTCAAAGCGTCCCCAAAGTTACCCTCTTTTATCGTTAATCTAAACGTAGTGAGCAACTCTCTTAATTGAGTATAGGCATCGGCTAAACCGTTGCCGATTTCTAATGCTATTTGTTCGGACTGTTCTCGGTGCTTATGTTCGGGTAGTTTACCAATAACACGCTTCAATAGCGTCACTTGGATTTTTAAATACGAGAGTGATTGAGCTAAAGAGTCATGCAGTTCGCGTGCGATCGTCGCACGTTCTTCCATGATGATCAGCTGTTCTGCTTTTTTCTGAGCACGATTATAATAAATTGCTCTCGATAACAGTTGAATAAAGCTTTCAATAAGCACCTTTGTTGTGTGCCCATGGTGATATGAGCAATAGAGGTAACCTAAAATGAGTTCATTATCATCAAGCTTCATTTCAAACTTTTCATAATCTTGACTCGGGTCGTAACCCTCATCCAAAATCAATGAACGACCTGAATTATCGACGATCTCTAGCCTTAACGATTCAATGCCTTCAAGGCTAACTAAATGCTGCAGAATCGCCCTAAAATTTTCTGGAGCGATACGTGTAACCGTCAATTCTTGTGAGGAATAATAGAGCGCCTGCAATGATTGATTTGCGTTTTGCAGCTCTATTGTTTTCGCGTCAACAACATCTTCGAGGTTACGATAAAGAACCCCCAAGTCCTTAGCCATGGAGTTAAAGGTTTTAGTCAAAATACCCAATTCGTTATTATTCGTGACCTTTAATTGCACCTCAAAATCACTATTTTTGATCCTCTGACTTGCTCGAACTAACGCATGTAAAGGTTTAACAACTTGCTTACGGACAAAATGAACAACAAAAAGAGATATGACTAAGATACCACCCAGACCAAATCCGCCAGCCCACGCCAACTTTATCAGTTTATATTCTGAGTACTCTTGTAACTTGAAAACGAAACCATCAATTTCAGCGACGAAGTTTTCAACCAAAACTAAATAGTGCTTTCGGTCTTCGCTATTTAATACACGCTTAAGTTCATGCCAACGACCAATAATCAAATAGTAGTCTTCCGTTATGTCCGTAGGAACATCCCAACTGACTAATTCGGCCATTGAAGGCGAATATAAAGACTTTTCAAATTCATGGATGTGAGAATCGTAATCAACTGATTCTATTTGAATATCATGCGCTAAACGGTAACTCTGCATTCGCATAGAACCTGCCACGTTAACTGCTTCTGCGTCGTTGAGACTAGACGCCAATGTGAAGATTGCAAAACCAGTGGTAGCAACCGAAAGAAGCAATATAAATAGCAATGATTTCGCTATTGTACTTGTTACAGATGAAACCGGTTTAATAAGCAAAAGCAATGTCCTAGATAAAGGTAAGTGGCTAGCGAGAACCTATTGTCACACATCAAAAAACAGAGCTCCATTCAATATGTGACCAAACGCTTCGTAATTTATTGATCTAAGACAATATAGGATCCTATTTAGCCCTTAAGGGGTATTTATACAAATATTTCTAAAACTACACTACTTGTGAGGATAAATGACAAGATATTAACAAAACAATGATCTACAATTACAACATCTTAGCAACATCAGTAGGCAATTAGTGGTAGACCTATCGAGACGCCGCCTATTTTCTAGGCGAAAAGTAGATTCAAGCCAACTCCGATTGCCTTGGATTAAAAGCCTAGAAAGCTTCGCAGATGACTGTACACGTTGTGGCAAATGCATCGAAAGTTGCGAAACGCACATCATCATTGTTGGCGACGGTGGTTTTCCTACTGTCGACTTTTCTATAGACGAATGCACGTTTTGTTATCAATGTGCTGACGTTTGTCCTGAACCAATTTTCAAACCCAAGGAAGAGACGCCTTGGTTAGCTAAAGCAAACATCTCTGATAAGTGCTTAGCGCAACAAAACGTTGAATGCCGAAGCTGTGGTGACTTGTGTGAACCTATGGCAATTCAATTTCAACTTAGAGCAGGCAGTGTTGCTCTACCAAAAATCGAGTCAGATAAGTGTAGTGGTTGTGGCGCTTGCGTAGCAGTTTGCCCTACTTCAGCTATTCTTGTGAGTAATGCATAAAACAAAAATAACGAGAGCAATTTATGGCACTAAATGAAGTGCATATATCAAGTTTAGTCGTGCATGTGAGCCCAGAGCACCTGAACGAAATCAAAGCTGAAATCGAGAAATACGATAATGCAGAGATTTACGGAGACAGTCCTGAAGGCAAAATCATCGTGGTCCTAGAAACCGAAAACCAAGGTTTTGTAACGGATACCATCGAAGCAATAAATAACATTAAGAACGTTTTAGGGACAGCTTTGGTTTACCACCAAATCGAAACTGAACTCGACGAAACGGATTTAGAAACTGGAAGCAACAATTCTCAACTTGAGGGTGAAGTATGAAAATGACAAGACGCGCGTTTGTGAAAGCAAACGCAGCTGCATCAGCGGCAGCCGTTGCAGGCGTATCACTACCAGCAACAGCAACCAACCTGATTGCTAGCTCTGATCAAACAAAAATCACGTGGGATAAAGCGCCTTGTCGTTTTTGTGGTACGGGCTGTTCAGTACTAGTAGGTACTCAAAACGGCAAAGTGGTTGCGACTCAAGGCGACCCAGAAGCACCTGTAAACAAAGGCCTTAACTGTATTAAAGGCTACTTCCTTTCAAAAATCATGTACGGTAAAGACCGTCTTGAAACTCCTCTTCTTCGTATGAAAGACGGTGAGTTCCATAAAGATGGTGATTTCACACCAGTATCTTGGGACACAGCTTTCGACGTAATGGCTGAGAAATGGAAAGCGGCTCTGAAAAAGAATGGCCCAACAGGTGTTGGTATGTTCGGCTCAGGTCAGTGGACAGTAATGGAAGGCTACGCTGCTGTTAAGTTGATGAAAGCGGGTTTCCGTTCAAACAACATCGATCCAAACGCTCGTCACTGTATGGCTTCAGCGGTAGGCGCATTCATGCGTACTTTCGGTATCGATGAGCCAATGGGTTGTTACGATGACTTTGAACACGCAGACGCATTCGTTCTGTGGGGTTCAAACATGGCAGAAATGCACCCAGTACTATGGACTCGTATTACAGACCGTCGTCTAAGCCACCCACACGTTAAAGTAAACGTACTGTCTACTTACTACCACCGTTCTTTTGAGCTTGCAGACACGGGTTACATCTTCGAACCTCAATCAGATCTAGCGATTGCTAACTTCATTGCTAACTACATCATTCAAAACGATGCCGTTAACTGGGACTTCGTGAATAAGCACACGAACTTCAAACAAGCAACGACAGACATCGGTTACGGTCTTCGTGATGACGATCCTCTACAGAAAGCAGCAGCAAACCCTAACTCAGGTGCAATGACTGCAATCACTTTTGAAGAGTACAAAGCTTCTGTTGCTGAATACACCGTCGAGAAAGCATCTGAAATGTCAGGTGTATCTCAAGATGACCTTATCAAGCTGGCTAAGCAATACGCGGATCCAAACATCAAAGTAATGTCACTTTGGACTATGGGGATGAACCAACATACTCGTGGCGTTTGGATGAACAGCCTTGTGTACAACATCCACCTTCTAACAGGTAAGATTTCTACTCCAGGTAACAGCCCATTCTCACTTACTGGCCAACCATCTGCGTGTGGTACAGCTCGTGAAGTTGGTACGTTCTCTCACCGTCTTCCTGCAGATATGGTGGTTGCTAACCCTAAACACCGTAAGATTTCTGAAGAAATCTGGAAACTTCCAGAAGGTACTATCCCAGCTAAACCTGGTGCTCATGCTGTTGTTCAAGACCGTATGCTTAAAGACGGCAAGATCAATGCGTACTGGATAATGTGTAACAACAATATGCAAGCTGGTCCAAACATCAACACTGAACGTCTACCAGGTTACCGTAACCCAGACAACTTCATTGTATGTTCTGACCCTTACCCAACAGCAACAGCTCAAGCTTCTGACCTTATCCTTCCAACAGCAATGTGGATTGAAAAAGAAGGTGCTTACGGTAACGCAGAACGTCGTACACAAGCATGGTACCAACAAGTTAAAACGGTTGGTGATGCGAAGTCTGACCTGTGGCAAATCATGGAGTTCTCTAAACGCTTCACTGTTGAAGAAGTTTGGGGCGAAGAGCTTCTTGCTAAAGCACCTGAGTACCGCGGTAAAACAATGTACGACGTGCTTTACAAAAACGGCAACGTTGATGCATTCCCATTGTCTGAAGCTCAAGAGCTTAACGACGATGCACAAGCTCAAGGTTTCTACGTACAAAAAGGTCTATTCGAAGAATACGCAACCTTTGGTCGCGGCCATGGTCACGATTTAGCACCATACGATACTTACCACAAAGTACGCGGTCTACGCTGGCCTGTTGTTGATGGTAAAGAAACACTTTGGCGCTTTAAAGAAGGTTCAGATCCATACGCTAAGAAAGGTTCTGACTGGGACTTCTACGGCAAGCCAGACGGTAAAGCACTGATCATCAACGCACCATACGAAGCGCCACCAGAAGTACCAAATGATGAGTACGACATGTGGTTATGTACAGGTCGTGTTCTTGAGCATTGGCATACAGGTACTATGACTCGTCGTGTACCAGAACTTTACAAAGCAGTACCGGATGCACTTTGTTACATCCACCCTGCAGATGCAAAATCTCGCGGCCTTCGCCGTGGTGATGAAGTTCTTATCGAAAACAAACGTGGTGAAGTACGCGTTCGTGTTGAAACTCGTGGTCGTAACCGTCCACCACAAGGCTTGGTATTCGTACCATTCTTTGATGCAAGAATTCTGATCAACAAGTTGATCTTGGATGCAACGGATCCTCTGTCTAAGCAGACGGATTATAAGAAGTGTCCAGTTAAGATCACTAAGGTTTCTTAAGCGCCAATTGCTTTTAGAACCTAGATACAAGATCTAACGTATTTAATATTGCGACTACTTTTTTCATCACTTTTTGAAGGAAGTAGTCCACTCAAAGAATTAGCCTTTAGGCGGAGAAATTAACCATGAAAAAACTGATTACTGCCCTACTATCAGCTGGTCTTTTGCTAGCTGGTGCAGTTCAAGCTCAAGCTGAACTGGATAACCCAGGCGGCATTGGTGGCGTAGAATCTCTACGTGGTGCAAGTGAACTTGAAGCTACTCGCGCAGCGGATGACTTCAAAAAGTTCCCTCGTGACCAAGTACTTGAGAGTGACTACGTATACCAACCACCTCTAGTGCCTCATACTATTCGTAGCTATGAAGTTTCTCTTAACGCTAACAAGTGTCTTTCTTGCCACAGCTGGAAAAACGCAAAAGAAATGGGTGCGACTAAAGTGAGTGTAACTCACTACATGAACCGTGAAGATGCGGTACTTGCAGACGTATCACCTCGTCGTTATTTCTGTCTACAGTGTCACGTACCTCAAGCTAATGCTAAACCACTAGTTGAGAACGAGTTCAAACCTGTAGATTCACTGCGTTAATCGTAGCCAGACGGTAAGAGAGGCTATATATGATAAAATTACTTAAAGCGTTTTGGAAAAGACTCGCGACACCAAGTAAAGCAGCGGTAGGCGTTGTACTTTTCTTGGGTTTCGCTGGCGGTCTTTTATTCTGGGGTGCATTTAACACAGGTATGCAAGCAACTAACACGGAAGAGTTCTGTTCTGGTTGTCATGCGCCTATTGTTGCTGAAATCCAAGAAACAATTCACTACTCTAACCGCTCAGGCGTCCGTGCTATCTGTTCAGATTGTCACGTACCTCACGAGTGGACAGATAAAATTGTTCGTAAGGTTCAGGCATCTAAAGAGTTGTACGCGCACTTTATTGCAAAAACCATCAACACTGAAGAGAAATTCAAAGCACGTCGTGCCCACCTTGCTGAACGTGAGTGGAAACGTATGAAAGGCAATGACTCACTTGAGTGTCGTAACTGTCACCAGTTCGATTACATGGACTTCTCAGAGCAGAGCCCTCGTAGTGCGAAACAACACTCAACTGCGCTAGCTTCTGGTGAAAAAACGTGTGTAGATTGCCACAAAGGTATCGCACATAAACTACCAGACATGCACGGCGTTGAAGGCTGGCAATAAGGAGCGATTGAATGAGTACTTTAGAAAGCGTAATTTGGCACATCCTAGGTTACAGTGCTATGCCAGTTATCATTCTTGGTGGCTTTGCAGGTGTTGCAGCCGTATCTCTTTGGCTTTTATCTATGACTAAAGACAAAGAAATCGATTAGAAATCGAAATTGCGTCAACTTTTACCAGTTATTTTTGATCCGTTCTGATATGGGTTGACGCAAAAAAGCCACTGAATTCAGTGGCTTTTTTATTATCTGACCATTTTATGTCTACAAGACACACAACCCCCCCCCTATTGCCGAAGAGGCATCACCTACAATTGATTTATTTTTCTAATCGACCAAATAGTGGATTTAGAAGAGAGACACAGCTTATCGCCCTAAGCGGCTAATCACTACAGTGTAAAAGTCTTGCCGGTCTTCACATCAAGATAAATCTTATTTTCAAGAGATAACCCACCGCAGTAAATAAAATAGACATCTCGGTTACTGTATTTAACAGATTTAACCCAACCACCTAACTCTTCAAAGTCACTTGGATCGCACTCTCCTTCAGAAATTAGCTTAGCTACCGTATTTCGAAATGTCTCTTGGTGGATCTTCAGATCGTCGGATTTAACCAAGTAAGAATCCAGTATCTCTTTTTTTTCTTGAGCCGAAATAATCACTTCGTCATTCGACAGTCCAGACATAGCAATCCATTCAGCAATCTGAGGGCCGCCCTCTTTTAGAACAATGTAATCTGAGATTCTGGCCCACTCGCCTTGCTTCTCGAGTACTTCGACTTTTTCACCTTTATAGAGGTAATCTGTTATCAAGCCATCAATTTCCGGCTGCTCTAATACTTCAAGTTTTCTATCCAGAACGTAAAACTCCGTTTGTTCTGGCTCAGGTTTAAGGTTCATGATGGAGGTTAGATCAGATTCAGATTGTTGAGTTACATCTTCAATTGGCTCTTCGGTTTTCTCTGGTGGTGTTGGGTCTTTTTTCATAACAAGGAAGTAGTACGCCGCTCCCCCTCCGCCCAGTATTAACAATATAAGTAAAGCGATCAGCGCTTTTTTCATCAAATCCACCAGCTCTTCCGTTTTAGGTATGCTTCAGTGTACATCAACTCCTGCCACCACTCATCTATACTCTCTTTAGAGAACGCGCTAAGTAGAGGAAAGTCATGAGTTTTAGGGTGAAGGTTCTAATGGTAAGTGTATCTTTAAGCGCGAGTGTCGCGTCAGCAAATCATTGTGACCCCAAAAATTGGCAAACACTTTTGGATCGTCAACTCTCAACTGAAAACCGCTACAATCAATACACCAAAGAATTCAACCAAGCTCTCTCCAGTTATGAATCGCAAACATTGCTCTCTAAACATTTCACGGAAACGCAGATCATCGAGCTTTGGGCAAAGTACGAAGATAGATTTAATGTACAGCTCAATAGTCACATGAACACTGCTTATCGTATCTCTGAAGTATTGTTAAAGCGGGCTTATGTTGTCTCTACCGAGTTGGAAGACGCTCAATCTCTAATACGTTCGTGGCAATCTATGACTAAGCACTGCGAATCGTCAACGTTACCAAGCCAATCAGAGAGTGCATCGTTACATGTGAAAGGCTCACAATCACTGGCTAAAGACATCAATACACTCAGTGAGAAGTTTCGTAAATTGTCTGTAAGATACCGTAACGAAGCAACCATGATCGATAGTGCACGCCACGAAAATGGGCCTATTCAAGAAATATTTAATTAGGACTTTTACGTTTGCTCCTATACGTTCACGCTTAAATATTCAGATAAATAACAAATCAACGCTTTATCAATGAGTTGTAAAACTGTTGTTCTAACTATCAACAATAAAGTTCAATTTACGACCAACGCAAGCGCTTATATGAGATATTCATCACAAAATAGATTTACAAACGCCAGAAAATTGTTATCATGATTCTTCATATAACTTAATAACAAGAAACATTTTGGCTAGGTAATATGCAAAAAAATATGGCTTTCAACTGCTTGAGTAACACGGAAGGAACTGCAGAGGTAAGAGGTAAACTTTTATCTGTCGCTAAACACATGGAAGAGTTCGGTTCAGTAAGTGAGCTAGAGCTATGTAAGATATTTGGAGAAACAATTTGGAATGATGGCGTGGATTATCATTCACATGCTTTTTCATTCAGAATAAATATAAAAACTGGAGATTGTTCAATCTCTAACTTTAAATATCACTAGTTTTGCACCTATTATATACGGAGTACCTTTCACGAGGTGCTCCGTTTTTTATTGCCGCACGTCTTTCAATTCGTAAGTGATCTTTGACAACAACAACGTTGTTCTTTCGAGATTAAACTATTTCGTTTTCAGCTCACCCAAACCGATACATTAATGCCAACCTCTCAGTTTAATCAATGTAAACGGGAAGCGGCGCATTGCCTTTCACTTGTCTTATAGCAAGGTGAGTATGTATGTCTTTTACGTTAGAGAGCCGTTGTAACTTTCGGGTAAACGCTTCGTAAGCCATAAGGTTAGGACTAACAACTTCCAACAGATAATCATAAGCGCCAGACACCACGTGGCAACTTATCACCTCTTCCATATCTACAATTGCGCCTTCAAATTTATCGATCGACACTTCTTGGTGGTTGTTTAAACTCACTTCAACGAACACACTCATCGCAATGCCAACGTGCTCTCGCGACAAGCTCACGCGATAACCGTCAATGATTCCTTTCTCTTCTAGCCTTTTAATGCGCCTTGCGCACGGTGAAGCCGATAAGCCAACCTCATCAGCTAGCTCAGCCGTGGTTAGCCTGCCGTCTTTCTGAAGCAACTCAAGAAGATGTCTATCAATCCTATCCATAGTAAATACCGATCATTGGTTAAATTCATTAACAATTAGGAAAATATTAGCAGAAATCATCAACCATGACTCAAGTTAGAACAAAGCTTGCCAACCTGTGGCACACCAAGTACCCCATAATGAGTCATCATCCACTTTCCTTGTTTATTATGAAGCTTGGCTATCTATCTATTATTGTCACTCTGCTCATCTGGGCGAGCTTTTTCCTTTCTCTTAAAGGCGGCGCAAATTCAGACTTAACACCTGCAGACATAGCACTGACTCGATTCCTCATCCCTGCATTGGTGCTATTACCTTTGATGTGGAAAGCACGCAGCACGATCGCTACTGTCCCGAATCGATACTTGGCCGGTATGTTTGTGGGGTGTGGGTTGCCTTATTTACTCGTTGCAGGGACAGCCATGCAGTTTGTTCCGGTATCACATGGCAGTGCTTTGGTTCCGGGAACGCTTCCTCTGTTCGTAACAGGAATCGCGGTACTCCTTTTTAAACAACCGCTTAGCCGACACCGTGTCGTTGGTTTAGGTCTTGTTTTACTCGGGATATTATTGTTTCTAGGAAATAGCTTAAGCAGCTTCAACTTTGAATACACCAAAGGTCACTTGTTGTTTTTGTGTGGCAGCTTAATGTGGGCGACTTTCACCATCTCAGCACGTGTTGCCAACCTTAATGCACTTGTGAGTGCGGGTTTCATTTCATTCTGTTCTACTTTGCTATTGCTGATCCTTATCCTTACAGGAACCCTCCCTAGCCATTTAATGAGTACACCAATTGCTCAATGGCCAGTCACAGAGCTTGCCGTACATTCAGCGGTGCAAGGCGTCGGCGCAGGCCTAATAGCGGCATTCACTTATCTCTATGCTGTTAATACACTCGGAGCAGAGCGCTCAGCCGCTTTTGGCAGTGCAACACCCGCCGTTGCAACGTTGTTGGCGATCCCACTGTTCAACGAGATTCCGGACACGATGACTTGGTTAGCACTTGGTTCAATTTGTATCGGCAGCTTGGTCGCGAGCAACATTTTCATGAGAAACGACCAGTCGATGCAGTATCAACCGCCAAGCCATAGCAAAGCCTGACACTGCGTTCAAACCTACATACAGCTTCCCTAAGCATTGATTTTAGGGCTCGTAGTACGTAGATAAGCCTACAAACGTAGGCTTATCTAAAATCTCCTTTTTATGAGCCCGCTTCTCCATTAAACTGTCCGACCTTTTTGCAGATCCAAGAGAACACCATGCAACGCGACTACACATTAACTTGCTTAAACACTATGCCTCGTGAAGAACTAGAAGAATTTAGTTTAAGAATGATTCATCGCCTTGTCCCTGAAGATGCAATGACGGAACTGTTTACGTTCGAGCAGGAAGAAGTGACCAATGAAGAGCGTATGCAATCAGCGAAGTTTGATGCGATGCTTCGAATGACTGCAATCGCGCTGAGTGAAGTGAATCTTGCGTTTAGTGAGTCGGATAACTCACAACAAAACATCGAGCGTATGACTCGACTATTGCTTTGGCACTTCTATGCAATGTCGTTCAACCTTGAACAAGCGATCGGCCTTGAAACTCACTGTGACAAAGTCGAGAAGATTTTGTTGAAAGCACCGACAGAAGCATTTGGTTGGGTAAAAGAGCTCACAGAGTTGCTGCACTTCTATGCTGAAGTGAATGACGACAAAGAAAACGGATAGACTCGAATATCTCCGAACCGAAGGCAGACAGAACTATACCGAAGGCAAGTAGAAACTTTGCTGAAATGAGTTCTCTGCCTTTGTTGTTTCTAACACGCTGTGATGCAACATCAGTATCGACTGAGCGATTTTAGTCCCAATACCTAGCGATCCATTGGGTGCTTCCAACTCGATCTCATTGTGTATAACCACTTTCACCCGTTTTGAATCAGCTTCTAGACCAACATTCATCGATACCACCGTTCCACTTGGACTATGCCTCAATGCATTATCTAACAGATTCAAGATCAATCTCTCAAGCAGAACACTGTCACCTACAGCCTTAATCCCATCTGTTATTTCGATATTGATCTGAACATTTTTCTGCAAGTATTGGGTTTGTATCGTCTCTAAGCACTCGCTCATCAGCCCATTGATATCAATCGAAGCATACTGATAGGTTGGCACAGGGTTATCAAGTTTGGCGCTGTCTAACAGAGAATGCAGCTGTTGAGATAGCTTGTTACCATTACGGTAAGCAACGTCGATCAACGGATCCGATTGCGGATTTTGAATCTTCCACGTTTCTAAATAACCAAGCACACTGGAAAGCGGCGTTTTCAAATCATGACTGAGCTGTAATAAGCTTTGTCTACGATGCGAGGATTGGTATTCAAGCTGCAAGAATTGTTGTTGAATGTGTTTCGCCATCAATTGATAAGAACGTGCGATGGGCACTAATTCTGGTACTTGGTGTGTGAAATTAGGTTCTAACCTAAAGTCTTGTTCAGCTTGTTGTTGTAATTTATTGGTTACCGCCTCTATTGGGTTCAACAAGCTGCGTTTCACTAACAGATACGCACCAATCGCAAAGCCCAAGATAGAAACCAGCACAAGCCCTGCTAGCGCGATATATGGCGTATCAACCTGAGAGTTGGTGATTACAGTATGGCGATTACTTCCAATAACCACGTACAAATAGCCGACAGTAGAGCCAAGCTCTTCAATCGCCGCAACAGAAAAGACTTTAGGTGACTTGGGGTTAATCGGGTCCTCTCCTAAGATAGGATAAGCCTCTTCATTTAAAAACTGTTGAATAGGCGCTAAATCGATTTGGCTCGATAATTGGGTACCTTCAGGCGCCGCATGTGTAGTGATATTGCCCTGACTATCAAGAAAATAGATGTCGAAATCAGGTCCTATCAACATCAATGTATGGAATATAGATTTGAGTGCTTTGGGGTTGTAATCGGTACCAATCATGAGAGGATTATCATCACGCATATGAACTGCCAGATCTTTATGTAAGCTCTGCTTGGTTCTTTGTTCTATGGTCTCTTTTTGCCAATGATAAGTGTAGGCGATGACCACACTCACCAACAGAAACCACAAACTTGTGAACAATACTAAACGCGATTTAAAACTCATGTTCTCTCCTCTATGGCTCGTAGATCTTACTGGCTTTTTAATAAGCTTAGAAAGCGACACATAAACCTATACTTTCGATTCAAACTTGTATCCAACACCCCAAACGGTTTTAATGAAATCGTCATCGCTATTGGGCATGGCAAGCTTGGTTCTTAGACGGTTGACCGTGCTACACACAGTGTGGTGGTAGCCAGAATGATGAGTGTTCCAAACATGATCGAGCAACTCGTCTTTGCTGTATACGCGTCCCGGTCGGGTGGCTAAAAAGTGAAGTAAGGTAAATTCTGTTGCAGTCAACGGGACATCTTGGTTATTGAGTGAAACCTGATGGCGTTCAGGTTGAATGGTGAGCCCACCAAAACTCATAATCGATTCTATTGTTGAGGTAAACTGGCCAGTTGATTCAACATGGTTTAGACGGCGTAGTACGTTCCTCACGCGAGCTTGAAACTCCAGCACGCTAAATGGTTTAGTGATGTAATCATCGACACCAGCTTCTAAACCCGACACCTTGTCTAGCTCCGCATCTCTTGCCGTTAGCATCAATACAGGAGTCCAGTCCTCTTGCTGACGTAACATTCGACAAAAATCGAGCCCATCTCCATCAGGCAAGCCTCGGTCAAGTACAACCAAATCAAACTGAGCATTACTGTACAACGCGTTAGCTTTATCAATTGAGTTGGTTCTTGTTACGTCATGACCTTGGAACTTGAGATGCATTTGCACCAGTTCTGCCAAGTCATCATCGTCTTCGACCAACAATATGTTTGCCATCAAATTTACCGCAGCACTATTCATGATCCCTGCTCTATTCGGAGTCTGCCCACCTAAGATTGACCGGAACAGAACAGGAATTCTTTCATTACACCTTTAACTCAGTTAATCAGTTACTCAGTTCGAGTAATAGTGATTCTTGCGCCTGGGTTAAGGAAGCGGTGGTTGCCACTTAGTGCCGACGTCGTCAGGCCATCATCTTGGCTTATTACGCCTGCATGGAAACTCACTACATCCGTGTCATTTCTTGTAGTGTTAAAGCCTTCACCACCACCGGCAGGCCCTGGAATAGTCGCAGCAAGCTCGTCGTTCAGCTCAGTCCCCGAATCCCAAACATTCATGTTCATGACGAAGGTATCACCCACGGCTAATGACTTGAGCGACAAGCCGGATTCACCAACAAACGCATCATTAGTGTTTACCAACATTGAAGCGACGGAGAGGTAGTCTTCTTGGTTAGGATCGACACGGATTGAAACAGTGTCGCTTTCACCTGAAAGAATCAAACCATTGCCAGAAATGCCTTGATAAACATTGGCATCACTGTCGCTTAGTGCCAGCAATTGAGCATTGCTGCCACCTTCCGCTAAGTATTCAAGATCGACAGAAGCACTTTGCCCGATTTCAAACAGATTGAAGCTGTTATTGTGAGTCAACACTGCGAGTGGCGACATTGGTTGATTGGGGGTGAGGTTCGTAACACTCACATCATAGCGATAGTAATCGTCGTCATCGTCCGGACAACCTGCTAACACAGCTACTGATGCAGCGATAAACAAAATTCTAGCTTTCATATATCCCCCTTACTTCACAACAATAGTGATGGTTGCAACAGGGTTTAACCAACGATGGCTGCTGCTATCGAGGTCACTGATTCCGCCCGCAACATCACTATCACCAATGTTACCCGGATGAATATGAACTTTGGCGTTAGACACCGCGGTTTCGACTCCCGCACCACCAGCACCAAAGGTGATGAATGGAGGGTTAGGCATACTGCCTGCCAGTTCATCATTTGCTTCAGTACCCGCGTCATAACCGTTGAGCGTCGCTTTGTAGGTGCCAGCTTGGGTTGGGATCTTCCAGCTGTCTAAACCCACAAAACCATCATTAGTCGGTAATAGCATTGCGCCTAGCGACAGGTAAGCTAAGTTGCCAGTATCAATATCAAATGTCGTTGCAACACCTGGATCAAGAATACCTGTCGCAGGGTCCTCTACCACTACACCACCCGCATTAGCAATTAAGCTAGATAGGCCTGAAATAGCGCCGCCTTCTGCCATAGCTTCTAATTCCGCAGAAGCGGCTTCACCCGTTCGAAACATGTATAAGCTTGAATCGTGGGCTGCTGCCAAGATAGGCGTAAAGTAGATCCCTTTCGTTGCGTTGGTGACAGTTACCTCAAGCTCTGCAGCCTGAACCTGAGCCGTTCCGAAGGCCAACAGAGCCGAGCTGATCACCAAGCTGATTTGAGTACGTTTGTTCATTTTGATTCCATCCTTTATCGAGTCCTATCGTTGCCAGAAAAACGAATAACAACGATATACTCGTTACATCTTCCAGCCACGAACTGTGGTGTTGTTGACTCTAAGAATGGCGATCAAATCTATCAGCAACTTCCTTGAATTCTCATAAAAGTCTCACAAATTTATTATTACCCAGAAAATTAGGCATAAGAAGCTGATATTTAAATAGAACTCTCATTCTAGAAGAGAGAGGTATAGAAGAATTCATGGATGAATAATAGCGCTAACCAAACGTAAAAAGGCCCAATCGATATATCGACTGGGCCTTTCATCTGATGGGCAAAGTTATCTCAGGAAAGCTCTATTCGCCTTCAACTGAGCTAACACCACCTACTTAGAATGCGTAGTTTGCGTCAACAAGTTCGCTTACTTCAACTTTGCTTACTTCTGTGCGAGCTTCAAGCCATTGTGCAACTTGCAGTTGCTCAGCTTCTGTCACTGAACGGTAGCGCTCAATAGAACATAAGAAACCTTCGAATAGCTCTAAACCACCGCCACCAAAGCACAGGCCGATGTTGTCGATAAAATCGATAAATTCATCGATGAACACATCGTATTGGTCAAAATCAGCAATCGAAGTCGTGCAGCTTACTTCAAAACCTAGAATAGCGAATTCACCTAGGTATAACTTCTTGCGTAGGCGGCGATTTTTGTTTTCGATTTTATCTAATTTCATAACTGTCTCTCTTTTCGTTTGATAAAGCATTTATACACAGTTCCTTGCTGATCCCCAAGAGTTTTGTATTACACGAAACGCTTAATGGCAAAAGTCGTGTTACAGAAACAAAAACTTAATCAAAACCATAACAATCCGTCACTTAACTGCTTCACGATTAGTCACACATTGACCCAGGTTATTAACTTATTCGCTGATAGCCGGGTTACTCATGAACAACTAATAATAAATACAGCCAACAGGAAGCAGTAACAATGAGCAAGGAAACATTTAATAGCACTCGTTTCAACAAGAGCAAAAACAAACCCTTCGAAGAAGTCCTAGACGCTAACCTATCAAGAAGAAATGTATTGAAAGGCGGTTTAGGCATCAGTGCTATGACGGCCTTTGGTGCATTTGGGCTTTCTGGGTGCAACTCTTCTAGCCCAAACACTTCTGTAGGTAATGGTTCTGGCGTCTCAAATGCAGTACTGAATTTCGATTCGATCCCAGGCTCACTTACCGACGCAGTTTCCGTTCCACAAGGGTATGTTGCACAAGTTTTAGTTCCATGGGGAACGCCTCTAAACGCGCAAGGCAGTTCATGGAAGGACGACGGAAGTAATACAAGTACAGATCAACTCAACGCGCTTGGTATGCACCACGACGGCATGCACTTTTTCTCGTTAAACGACAGCGATACTGATGGCTTGCTGTGTATTAACCATGAGTATATAGACACCTCAGCACTGCACCCAAGTGGCCCAACAATTGTGGGTGGTGTTCGTACTATCACCGATGAAGTTCGTAAAGAAATTAACGCTCATGGTGTATCTGTCGTTCGAATTCAACTTGAAGACAATATGTGGAAGCTGGTCGATACTGATCCACTAAACCGCCGTTATACTGGTGCAACCGTAATGGATCTCTCAGGTCCTGTTGCGAACACGGAACTGACAGTAACGCGTTTCTCACAAGATGGCAGCCAAGCACGCGGTACATTAAACAATTGCGGTAACGGCTTTACTCCTTGGGGCACTTATCTAACGTGTGAAGAAAACTGGCCGGGGTACTTTGTGAATACTGGCGTTCGTACTGAAGAACAAGACCGTATTGGCATCGATGATAAAAATACACGTTACTTATGGGAAACTTTGGCAGGTAATGCAGAAGAACGTTTGGATGAATTTACTCGCTTTAACGTAGAGCCTACGGGCACAAGCTCAATCGACGATTACCGCAACGAAGCAAATGGTCACGGTTATATTGTTGAAATTGACCCATATACGCAAAATTCTCGTGCCAAAAAGCGTACTGCCCTAGGTCGTTTCCGTCATGAAGGTTGTACGTTTGGTCAGCTTAAAGCGGGGCAACCAGTAGTATTCTACTCTGGTCACGATTCTCGCTTTGAGTACTTATATAAGTTTGAATCAACAGCTAACTGGAACCCAGCAGATGCAAATCCGTCAAACCGCTTGGCAACCGGTGATAAATACATGGATGAAGGTACGCTGTACGTGGCTCGCTTCAACGAAGACAGCACTGGTACTTGGCTGCCGCTAACGTTAAAGAGTACAACTGCTTCTGGGGGTACGCTGGCGGACAACTTTAACTCGTTAGCAGAAATTATCCTAAACACGGCAGGTGCAGCCGACCTTGTTGGAGCCACTCCAATGGATCGTCCGGAGTGGTGTACAGTAGACCCATACACTGGTTCTGTATATCTAACGCTAACCAACAACACTTCTCGCACAGATGAAACAAACGCAGCAAACCCACGTTTGAACAACAAATTTGGTCATGTGATTCGCTGGGATGAGGGGGAAGACGCAACAGACTTTACTTGGGATATCTTTGTGTTCGGTTCGCCAGCCAATGGTGATGCGGACACGAACCGATCAAGCTTAACAGACATGAACCAATTCGCGAGCCCAGACGGTTTGGCGTTTGATGCTCGTGGCATCTTGTGGATTCAAACCGATAACGGTGCAGATGAAGTGACCGGCTACACCAATGATCAAATGCTAGCAGTAGTTCCATCAAAGCTAACGGATGAAAATGGCACTCAAGAAGTCATTAGTGCCGAGAACCAAGCACAACTCAAGCGCTTCTTTGTTGGTCCTAACGGTTGTGAAGTAACAGGCTTTACCATCAGCCCAGACTACAAGTCATTGTTTGTAAACATTCAGCACCCAGGCAACTGGCCATACAGCGCAGACGCAGCAGAAGAGACTCCGTCAGGAATTTCAGTTCGCCCAAGAGCATCTACGGTTGTGATTCGTCGTGAAGACGGCGGTGAAATCGCGGTTTAATACGACAATCTAGCTAAGATCAGCAACCTTACTGTTATCTAGTTTCTGTTCGCTAGCTAAGTAAAATTAAAAAGAGCGATAAGGCTAAATGCCCTATCGCTCTTTTTATATTCTATCCATTCTTTGATTCAACAAAGTACCTGCGGCTTCGTAAACGGCTCTTCACCCCAACGTACCTTCCGTCACCCTCGAGAAGGAGGAATGACTGAGTCGAGGAGCTGTACCCGTTATCGCTAACCAGAATTAACTCACGAACAACCACACACCAACGCCCATCATCAGCGTACCTGCGATACGGTTCATCAACTTGACGTTGTCGGCTTTACCCAACATATGTTTTAGGCTCTTACCACCTGTCGCGTACAAGGTCATGCAGACAAATTCAGAAACCAGAATAATAGACACTAGAATGAACAACTGAGGCGCTAAATCGACATTGCTATTAATGAAAGGAGGCAGTAATGAAATCATGAACGCCCAACCTTTCGGGTTAGCGATTGCCGTCACGAAACCTTGCACCACCAAATCCCAATCATTACTGACTTTGGTTGTTTGATTATCAGTACTGATCGCCAACTTGCCTCTTGAACGCCACATCTGAACACCCAAATAGAACAAGTAGCTTGCACCCACAAACTTAAAGACCGTAAATAGCCACGGGTAGTTAAGCATAATAGAAGCAATACCTAATACCGCGGCAATAGAAACTACAGCGACACCGGCCAGTTCACCAATCATCATCCATAATGTGCGCTTATACCCCACACTCATTCCTAGTGTCAAAGCCAAGGTCATACACATACCAGGCGTGATTGAAACAAAGAAGAACGTGGGAATAAAAGCCCAAAGTAGTGCGCTATCCATCTCATTACCTTACTGGCTTAGTGTTATCTGATAACTGAAGTTACCCAAAATTTAAGTACTGTCTGAGAGCGCTGATTATTGAATCAACACACATTAGAGTTCGCTGCTGAATTAGGTTTATTTATACCAAGAGCTTTTATAAACAGAACAGTGTTAAAACAAAAAGAGCCACATCACCGTGGCTCTTTTCAATCACCAACCGTAATTACTTACGACGGTTTTTAATTCGCTTCATCATAGTCAAACGACGTTCAGCGCTTGCTTGATCTTGAGGCTCTTCGCTCGCGTTGTTCCTGCGACCCTGACGGTTTTTGTAAGCCGATTTTGTGTTCAACTTCTCGATGTAAGCATCACGTTTCTTCGGTTCATAACCTGGTTGTTCGACACGGCGAATACGTTGTTGAATCAGTGTTTCAACTTGAACAACAGTCAACTCTTCTTCGCGGTTAACGAAAGAAATCGCATGACCTTGTTTACCAGCACGACCTGTACGGCCAATACGGTGAACGTAATCTTCCGCTAGGAAAGGCATGTCGTAGTTAATTACATGTGGTAAGTCTTCGATATCAAGACCACGGGCTGCAACGTCGGTTGCTACCATCACACGTGCTCTGCCTTCTTTGAAGTCATCCAAAGCACGACGACGAGCGCTTTGTGCTTTATCACCGTGACAAAGTACCGCTTTAATGCCGTCTAATTTAAGCTCTTTAACAACGTCATTCGCTGTTTCTTTGTAGTTCACGAACACAAGCACTTGGCGCCAGTTTTTACGGCCAATCAGCTCAGAAAGCAGTTCTGTTTTACGCTCTTGATCCACAGGGTAAACCACGTGACCAACAGTAGAAGCCGTTGAGTTTTCGCGCTCAACACTAATACGTTTTGGTTTACGTAGAATATCAACAGACAGTTGGTTTAACTGAGTAGAAGTCGTTGCCGAGAACATCATGATTTGCGGCGATGTTTCTACATCCAACATGATCTTACGAACGGCATTGATAAAGCCCATATCAAGGATACGGTCAGCTTCATCGAATACTAGGAATTCTAGGTTTGCGATAGATACGTTACCCGCTTCTAAGTGTTCTTCCAAACGGCCAGGTGTTGCAACCAAAATATCCACACCCAGTTCTAATTGACGAACTTGTGAAGACATTTTGTTACCACCGTAAACCGCTGAAACGCTTAGTTCAGTGTATTTAACGTAGTCTTTAATGTTTTGAGCGATCTGCGCAGCGAGCTCTCGAGTTGGAGCAAGAATAAGGCCGCGAGCCGTTCCTCTAGACGCCTTTTTACCGCTGTTCAAAAGGTGCTGAATAACAGGCAATGAAAATGCCGCTGTTTTACCCGTACCGGTTTGAGCAGTAGCAAAAATATCATGGCCTTTACGAGCCATTGGAATCGCCTTTTGTTGAATTGGAGTGAGTTTTTCATAACCACACTCAGTCAACGCTTTGACTAATTCAGGAGCAAAACCTTGAGAGGAAAATGACATTGTTACGGGTTCCTTAAGCAGACAGCCTACATTCTTATTTCAGCCGAGCACTATAAAGTAATTAGAGTGATTTATCTCACATTTATCGTGATATAACGCAAACTTTCTCATTTAATCTGGTGTTTACCCCACCTTCAACGAAGTAAACACCGAGATCATCAGTTCAAACAGTTAAAATGGCGCTATTTGATGCCACACAGCTTGAGTAGAATCTGCTCGAGATCGTCCCAAGGCATTAACTGCGAGTCGATCACTTCCAGTCTTGATTCAAAACCATCAAGGGAAATTTCATTCACTGACACCACTTGATTCGCCACGTTAAACGCATAGCAACCTTGGTCAGTATTCACCACGGCTTTTACACGCTCAGCCGTAAGATCCGACAGCATTGAAAACAGCGCATCAAAGTCGAACTTATGCTCTGCGCCGAATAGCCAACCGCAACTGAAATAGCCCTGACCTTTATTCTCTTTACGGATGAACGCTTCACCGGGAGGAAGTTGGAATTGAGGCTCTTGTTCAGCGTGATCGTGATGATGCGATTCAATATGAGAAGAAGCACTACCGTATACTCTTTCAATGTCCAACACTTCCAATGGCACTTCACCATCGTGAATTAGCTTATGGAAGACTTTTGCTGGAGTTTGATCCGTCACCCAATCATTGAACACATCGATGTCTTCAGAATGAACAAGGTCAACCTTAGTACCAAGAATCACATCTGCACTGTCCAGTTGATCATTGAAATTCTGATTCGACGTGTACTTTTCATTGGATAGGTTTCGTGGGTCAACCAAGCCAAGCGTCGCTTTTAAATCAACATAAGGTGTGTATTGCTCTGAAGTGAGTGTCGCAATAACCTGTTTAGGGTGACCAAGCCCAGTTGGCTCAATCAATAAACGGTCCGGCTTTTGGCGCAGTAAGGCATTAATACCTACCGACATAGGCACACCTGCAGTACAACACATGCAGCCACCCGGTACTTCTTTAATTAAAGCACCTTGGTCTGTCATTAATGCGCCATCAATGCCGATTTCGCCAAATTCATTAACCAGGACAGCCCAGTTTTCATTCTCAGGTTTATTTTTGAGCAGGTTCAAAATAGCTGTCGTTTTGCCAACACCCAAGAAACCCGTAATTATGTTTGTAGGAACTTTTTTGGTCATATCAGTTCTCCTTTTTAAGGGAGTATATACACAATCACGGAGAAATTGACCCCAATCGCTTGTTTATACGGAGAATGATTTAAGCCAGAAGTTGTATGAGTGTCACTAGAAAGGGGGGGAACGAAGAAAAATGAATGCTCCAGACGAACTAAAGGCGTACTTACTCAGTACGCCTCACCCTCGTTACTCAATCGTGAGTTCGCGAATCAGGAAGCCTTAAATATCGACCTGAACATTTAACGAGGAACTAAAACTTTGTTTCTGAATCCATCCAAATTGTGTGTAAAACCTCACGTCTCCTTGCGGTTTGTTATGTTGCTTTACGATTTAACTATGGTTCATTTTTAGGGATATTCAAGGTGCCATCTGAGAATCGATCAAAATTGTGACGGGGATTCCACTATTGCCCATATATTCCATTTATGTAACACGTACATTCCATAAATGAAATTCAACTTTTCATCTTTGCTGCTATAGGATATGCAGAGGACGCGTATAATTTATGACAACCCCGCCTTAACCCATTCAGGAGCCTTATCTCAATGACCAGAAGAGAGAAAATTAAGCAATCCTTATTAGCCAAAATGCCAAGGGATGCTATTAATCAATTTCTCTCAAGAGATAAGACACCCGCTTCCGTTCTCTTTCTTTCTTGTATCGTTGGCGTACTTGCTGGGGTTGTTGGCACCTATTTCGAAGTAGCCGTTCATTTCATTTCAGAAACTCGTACCGATTGGCTAAAAGATGAAATTACCAATTTTGTTCCTCTTTGGTTAGCCGCTTTCATTATCAGTGCTGCATTTGCCTTTATTGGGTATTTCCTTGTACATCGCTTTGCGCCAGAAGCCGCAGGTTCAGGTATTCCTGAAATTGAAGGGGCGATGGACGGTATGCGCCCTGTTCGATGGTGGAGAGTGCTACCAGTAAAGTTCTTTGGCGGTATGGGTGCGTTGGGCTCAGGTATGGTGCTAGGCCGTGAAGGGCCGACCGTTCAAATGGGCGGCAGTATCGGTCGTATGGTCACAGATATTTTTCGAGTTAAAGATGATGATACTCGACACTCACTGTTAGCTTCAGGTGCCGCTGGTGGTTTAGCCGCCGCATTCAATGCACCACTGGCTGGCATCATGTTTGTAGTCGAGGAGATGAGACCACAGTTTCGCTACTCCCTGATTTCAATCAAAGCCGTGATCATCTCTGCTATTTCAGCCAATATTGTTTTTCGCTCAATCAATGGCCAATCTGCTGTTATCACCATGCCCCAATATCAACCACCAGAACTGAACTCGCTTTGGCTGTTCTTGTTACTGGGTGTGTTGTTCGGCCTATTTGGTGTGATTTTCAATAAGCTGATTACGCTCTCACAAGACCTGTTTGTCGCAATACACAAAAATGATCGCAAACGCTACTTAATCACTGGCGCCCTGCTGGGTGGTTGCTTTGGCTTGTTGCTGCTTTATATACCGGAATTGACCGGCGGTGGTATTGGTATCATCCCTAACATCACTAACGGAGGTTACAGCGCAAACGTATTATTGCTGATCTTTCTAGGACGAGTCCTCACCACACTACTCTGTTTCGGTTCTGGCGCTCCCGGCGGTATCTTTGCGCCAATGCTCGCACTAGGTACGCTCTTTGGTTACGCCTTTGGGCTTATTGCCGCTGCATTCTTTCCTGAGCTGAATATTGAACCAGGTATGTTTGCAATTGCTGGTATGGGAGCTTTGTTTGCTGCGACTGTTCGAGCACCCATTACAGGCATATTATTGGTTATTGAAATGACCAATAACTACTATCTCATTCTACCGTTGATCATCACTTGCTTAGGGGCAGTTATCATTGCTCAAATGCTAGGCGGTCAGCCGATTTACAGTCAGTTGTTGAATCGTACGCTTAAGAACGAAAAGCTACGACAACAAGATCTTCCTCAGCAAGAGGAAGTACGTTAACTACTTTGAATGTATGGAATTCCTGTAGTACGTCTGTACGAAAAGTGAGTTAATTACAAATAACTCAAAAAAATAAAGCACACTTTCCTCGTGCTTAATGTCCCGATTCCGCATCAAAATCAAAAAAGCAAACGTTAAACTTGCTATCATCCACTCAAAATTATTTGAGTGCTCTTAACATCTATTGATGGCATAACTGAACTCTCTAGCTAGAGCAAACATTCAATAATTAACTCATACACCTTTAGTAACCCGCATTCTATAAATAATTAAGTTGGAGCAAGTCGTTGAATTGGAAAAGATTAACCCAAGTAAAAAATGTGCCGCCATCTCAGGCGTCTTTAGCACTTGGAGTAATTGGATTAGGACAGGCGTGGGCTTTATATGTACCAGGTATTGGTGAAATCACTCGCCCCTACCTCGCTTCGTTGGGCGCTCTATTATTACTTCCTGTTTTACTTCGCTATCTAACGAGTTTTAATACCTTCTTAAATGATATACGTCATCCGTTAAGTGGTAGCTTAATGGCGCCGATGAGCATGGCTTTATTGATTCTGTGTGACTATCTAGCCGAAATCTCTCCAGTCATTGCTTATCCAGTCTGGTTCTGCGCGTTATTGTTGCATTTTACCATGATGGTGTTGTTCTTTAGTTTCCAGATCATCAACTTCAAAATGTCGAACATTGTACCGAGTTGGTTTCTGTATCCGGTGGGGTTAATCAGCAGCTCCTTAGCAGGTACACAATTTGGGCACACCGTTTTTTCAGAAACACTTGCGGCCACTTGTATCGGTATCTATTTTCTCATGCTGCCAGTGGTGTTGTACCGCTTGGTATTCGAAGGAAACCTTCCTCGTCGAGCAAGGCCAACACTGGCCATTATGGCGGCTCCCGTAAACCTGTCTTTAGCCGCTTACTTAGTTAACTTCGACAACCCAGACCCGATTCTAACAGGCGCATTGGCGGGCATTGCTATCACCATGACGCTACTGATCTACTTGTGTTACATACGATTGATGCGTCTGAAATTCCAACCTTCGATTGCTGCCGTCACTTTCCCTTCCGTGATCAGCGCTATTGCCATGCATCGTCTAACTACGTTTTTCGGCGCGGAATACCCGCAATGGTATTGGCTGCACAAGTTTGGTTTCTTCGAGTTAACCATCGCAACCATCCTAGTGATTTGGGTTGCAGGTGGATACGTGAAAATGTACTGGCCTGAGTTTTTTGATACTGACTACATGTCTAAAAAGGTCAAACGTTCTTAGACCGAAGCTAGAAGAGCTTAGTTTGCTCGACCGAATTCTCCAATATTCGATATGTCAGACAGCAGAACCAAACAAAAAAAGGCCTCACAATGTGAGGCCTTTGAATAGGCAAGGTGTTAATAGTTCAGGCGAGTCTGGCGAGAGCTATTAGAAGTTAGCGTGAGGGCCAAATACTTCGTAGTGTACGCGTGAGCGATCTACTTTAAGTGCGTCTAGCTGCTCTACGATGTTCTTCATGAAGCCAACAGGTCCACAGATGTAGAAATCGCTCTCTTCAAAGCCTTTAGTATCAGAGATAGACGCTAGATCCATTTGGCCTTGATGCGTGTTTTCACATGCAGATACGTCTTTATTCATGTACCACGTTTTCGCTTCCCAACCTTTGTCAGCAACAATATCTTTAACACGAGTCGTGAAAGAGTGTTGGCCTACGTTTTCACAAGCGTGAAGGTAAAGAACCGGTTCGTTTTTCTGCTCGTTGTTCAAGAACTCAAGCATAGACTGCATTGGCGTTACACCAACACCTGCAGAGATGAGCGTTACTGGCTTGCTGCGCTCTTGATACATAAAGTCACCTGCTGGTGCGTATAGGCTAACTTCATCGCCGATAGCAACGGTATCGTGCATGTGGTTAGAAACAACACCTTGCGTTTCTTGACCTTGGCCTTCACGCTTCACAGAGATACGGTAGTATTTTCCGTTCGGCTTGTCTGACAGTGAATACTGACGAATTTCGCTGTATTGTGCGCCTTCAGGTTTCACTTCAATGCCGATGTATTGTCCCGGTGTGTAATCCAAAACCTCACCGCCATCTTTTGGCTGTAAGATGAAGCTTGTTACGAGTGCTGACTCTTCGATCTTGTCTGCGATTACGAATGCACGTGCTGCTTCCCAGCCACCAACAGCCTGCTTGCGCTGTAGATAAAGTTCAGCTTCACGGTCGATGAATACTTGCGCTAAGAATAGGTAAGCGGCAGTCCATGCTTCTTCCACTTCTGGAGTAAATGCCTCAGTAGCTAATTCACGTAGTGTTTCAATCAGGTGCAAACCAACAATTTGATAGTGCTCTGGTTGAATGTTAAAGCTTGTGTGTTTCTGTGCAATACGTTCAACCGCGGTGGTTAACGCTGCTAGGTTTTCAATGTTTTTAGCATAAGCCGCGATAGCTTCAAACAGTGCCACACCTTGGCGACCTGTTCTTTGGTGAGTCATATTGAAGATATCTTTCAATTCAGGGTTATGCGTGAACATACGTTGATAGAAGTGTTGAGTTAAAGCAGGGCCTGCGCTTTCTAAAAGAGGAATCGTCGATTTGATGATGTTGATATGTAGATTGTTTAGCATTGATTTACTCCGAACACTTAGTCTTATGACCGTTGATGTCAATTTGACTAGTTTTATTTAAAGGTGACTTTATACCAATTCTTTCTCAATGAGCTCTATGGCTACATTTTGTTATGAGAATCACGTGGGCTGATAAATGCTTATTAATTGATTCAAATCAACAATGAGTCAGTTATTCAGTCATATAGACAACACGTGATGGACACATTGCACAAACGGTGCCAACATGCGAAAGCTAGCTCTGCCTAGCATCCTTTCAAAAAATCATTTCGAAATTAAGTCAAAAAGACCTTTTTTTTGTGTCATAAAGACTCTACCATGTATAAAAATACAAACAGTATGAGCCCTTTATGCAAGATATCTCAGCATCCACTCTCATGGAAATGACCATTGGTTTAGCCAGCGGTGTGAACGATCAAGACCGTTTCAATCGCCTAATCGATGCCATTCGTAAAACAATCACGTGTGATTGTGTCGCGCTTTTAAGCCTTCAAGGTGACACGCTAGTACCTATCGCTATGCAAGGGCTCAGTCGAGATACATTCGGCCGTCGCTTTATCATTTCGGAACACCCACGTTTTGATGAAATCTGCGCATCACGTTCTCCTGTTCGTTTTGACTCTGACAGCTCACTGCCTGATCCTTTCGATGGCTTGCTGATCGACCATGATGGTGATTTGCCAATGCATGCTTGTATGGGGTTACCTTTGTTTTTTGGTGACAAGCTGTTAGGTGTTCTGACACTAGACAGCCTGAAACCCGATGTATTCGCAAATATCCCCGCCCGTAATCTAGAAGTACTCGCGGCCATTGCAGCTTCTACTATGCAAATGGCGATGACTTTCTCGCAGCTTGAGCATCAAGCAAAGCAATCGAAACAGTTATTAGAAGAGTTAAATGTAGAAGCGTGGGAACGCGACGGCGGCGAACTAATTGGTAAAAGCGATACTATGATGGCGCTTAAAAACGACATTGCAGTGGTTGCCCCTTCTGAATTTAATATCTTGATTCACGGTGATACTGGTGTGGGTAAAGAATTAGTGGCTCGTACACTGCACCATCAATCACAGCGTAAACGTAAGCCCTTAGTTTATGTAAACTGTGCTGCAATTCCTGAGAACTTAGTAGAGAGTGAACTGTTTGGTCACGTACGTGGCGCCTTTACTGGTGCAGACAAAAACCGTCTAGGTAAATTTGCATTAGCCGATGGTGGCACACTGTTTCTTGATGAAATCGGTGAACTCCCGTTAGCTGCACAAAGCAAGCTACTGCGTGCGCTACAAAACAATGAAATACAGCCAGTTGGTCAAGACAACATTCAAACCATTGATGTGCGCGTATTGGCGGCAACCAACCGTGATTTGAAAAAAGAAGTCGAAGATGGCAGATTCCGCGCCGATTTGTACCACAGACTCAGTGTTTACCCTATCGCAGTACCAGCACTTAAAGAACGCGGTGACGACATCAGTTTGCTAGCGGGGTTCTTCCTAGAGCAGGCACGTCGTAAGCTTGGTATTAACCAAGTTAAATTTCGTTCTGATGTGCTTGTTTTCCTGAACCGTTACGGTTGGCCAGGTAACGTACGTGAACTTGAACACGTGATCAGCCGCTCAGCACTTAAAGCACTCGCGCGTAGCACCAACAAGAACTTGGTAACCATTACTAAAGAAGATTGCGGCCCACTCGACCAAGATCAACCAATAGCGACCACACAAGTAAAAAACACGCCGTTATCGACGCCAACGATTGACCTTTCTTCAGGTTTACGGGGGGCGACGGATGATTTCCAACGCAGCATCATTACTGAAGTATTGGAAGATGCTAATTTTAACTGGGCACAAGCAGGGCGAATTCTAAAAACAGATAGAGCAAACCTAACCCGACTATCCAAACGTTTAGGGTTAAATGTGGCTAAGTCTCACACGATCGAACGGACAAAATAGATATTAGCGGTTTGTTGCGAGCATCTGACAAAACTTGTGTATATAATGCTGCAAATTGTAACGCTAATTTTAAATATGTAGAGAGAGTTATGAAGTTTATTCGTTGGTTTTTAGGTCGTGTCATCTTGCTATTGAATTTTGTTTTCAGCCCACGTGGTGTGAAACGTTCTCAAGATGAGCAAAGCAAAGTGAATGAGCAAGCAAAAACGCACACGTTATACCAATTCGAAGCGTGCCCATTTTGTGTAAAAGTACGCCGCGCGATGAAACGTCAATCGGTTCAGTTTGAACTTCGTGATGCAAAAAACAACGAACAGCACCGTTCAGAGCTTGAAGCTGGTGGCGGTCGTGTGAAAGTGCCTTGTCTACGTATTGAAAAAGACGGTAAAACTGAGTGGATGTACGAGTCTTCAGATATCGTTACTTACTTAGAGAAGCAGTTCGCTTAAGCAATCACGCTTAATGAAGTCAGATACAAAAAATCCCTCTACAGAGAGGGATTTTTTATGTCTGCGCTTTCAGCTAATCTCGTGAACCATTCGCTAAAAGGCTTTTTGCTTTTGCTTTTGCTTTTGCTTTTGCTTTTTAAGCTAAATCTTCTAACGACTATTTAGCAACAATCAACATGAGTTCTACGCGACGATTACACGCTTTACCTTGTGCAGAAGCATTGTTACAAGCCGGAACGTATTCACCAAAACCGCGAGTATAAATAGAGCGACTTGAAACGTAATGACTTTCCAATCGAGCTTTCACTTCTTTTGCGCGCTGCTCTGATAAAGGGTCATTAACACGATCACTACCAGTGTTGTCTGTGTGTCCTTCAATCACAACATCGATATCTTGGCGCTGAGAAAGGTAACTGCCTAGAGTATCCAACCACTGATTGTAAACTGGCTCAGGGAATGCGGAACCTGTTTTGAAGTTCACATGTTGCTCAAGTTTTACCATCACATGATTGCCAGGTAATACCTCAAAATCGATACGGTTTTGTCTTAGAAAAACTTCTAATGGGTCATTGGTCGAAACTCCGCGCCCATAATTAGTTGTAATAGTGGTATGTTGATGAGAGTTGTTTTGAATTGCGTAACCTCTATTACTCGCTACACGTGTTGTTTGAACCACACCCCATTCAGGGTGCATTAGATCGTAGTCCGTTTGTGGCGCAGTTTCTAGCATATCGTCACCTAACATACCCATTGGTAACGTCGTTTCACACCCAGCCAAAGCTATGCTTAACATTATCGCTAAATATCTCATTACTTCACCAACCACTCATGCAGATAAACCATTCACTAATGTCTATATCGGCACCTAGAGAAAAACTTTAGACAAAATGAAAGTACGTAATAAAAAAGTGCTTTTGATCACAGTTAACCGTCAACTAGCCTGCCATCACTCGGTTGTTCGAACTGTTTGCATTTATTTACCTTATAATTGTTTTCCAATTCCTACTAAATAGTTAGAATCTCACGACTTCTCAACGCTCGAGCAAACATTATGTTTAAACCATTTACTAAATTCATCACAGCAATTGCTGCAGTACTTATCATTGCGGGTTGCAGTGAAACAGACGAACCACAAAAAGGCGTTCAGTACGAAGCTCTTCCAACTGCTCTAACTGAATTTAATCTGTCTCCGATCACTGAAATCTTCTCTCTTAACTGTGGTCACTGCCGTCAAATGGAAAGTGCAATTCCAGAAATTGAGTCTCTAACCGATCAAACTATTGGCAAGATGCACGTAACGTTTAATGAAAGTGCTCAAATCAGCGCGATGATCTACTACACCGCGGTAATGCAGCTTGACGCAACACCTGATCACGCCTTCATGGACGATCTATTTGGTGCCGTTCAAATGGGTGCAGACGCAACGCCAGAACAACGCCAACAAGCTCTAGAAACCGCGTTTACTTCTCGCGGTCTGGTAAGCCCATACCAATTGAATAAAGAACAACAAGTTGCTCTTTTTGATTATGTTAAAAAGGCAGAAGAAATCTCAGTAAAAGGTCAAATCAATTCAGTACCAACGTTTATCATCAATGGTAAATACCAGGTACTGACAGCTGGTCATCAAGACGTTGCTGGCATTGCAAAAACGATTAACTACCTTTTGACTCAACCATAATCACGACCTTAGTCGATTGATTAGCGAACTCAGCATTAACTATAAATAGGTTTTACTATGTCTAAATTTATCATCCCGGTCATTGTCTTTCTTTTGGCGGGTTTCATGATTTATCGTACTTGGATGAATCATAAGTCTGGTGACGAAAACTTCGAGCAAGGCCAACAGTTCCTTGTTGATAACGGCACTAAAGAAGGTGTAATTACAACTGAAAGTGGTCTTCAATACCTTGTTCTTGAAGAAGGCACTGGCACTGAGCACCCAACAAAGAACAGCAAAGTAACCGTTCATTACCACGGTACACTTATCGACGGCACTGTTTTCGATAGCTCTGTTGAGCGTGGCGAGCCAATCTCATTTGCTCTTAAACAAGTGATTAAAGGCTGGCAAGAAGGGTTAACTTACATGGTTGAAGGCCAAAAAGTTCGCTTGTTTATCCCAAGCACATTGGCTTACGGAAAAGGCGGTTCAGGCCCTATTCCACCATCATCAGCTCTGATTTTTGATGTTGAGCTAATCGCTATCCAATAACCAAATTGCTCTCAAGCAACCAAGTTCATCAATTTAAGCCCCAACATGCGAACCATGTTAGGGCTTTTTTATATGTGAATGCTTGAGTGGTTGAATCCTATTTAACCACGACAAGATTATACCTTCAAAAGCTAACCTCTTCAGAAATGACACCCCAGAGAATAGAAAGAGCAAATAACACAATCGAAATCCAACGACTAGACGACTGGTCTAATTCAACTTATAGTAACGCCCATGAACGATAAAACGAATGACACACGCCTGCATGTTTTAGATGTTGGCTACCAATTAATAGTGAATAACGGCTTTACAGGCGTTGGCCTATCGCAATTGCTTAAAGAAGCGGACGTGCCGAAAGGGTCGTTTTACCACTACTTTAAATCGAAAGAGCAATTTGGCGAGGCTCTTATCCAACACTATTTTGATACTTACATCAGCAGAGTTGAAACTATTTTGGTTGATGGTGAAGGCAACCATTACCAGAGAATTATCAATTATTTCACTCGATGGTTACAGATTGAAAACGGTACCTGTAACGCTCATAAGTGCTTAGTGGTTAAGCTCAGCGCTGAAGTTTCTGATCTTTCTGATCCTATGCGCCAAGCCTTACTAAAAGGGGCTGAAAAAGTGACCTCTACGATACAACACTGTGTTGCTGGTGGTATTGAAGATGGCTCCATTAAGGTTGAAGACAGCCAAGAAACCGCTCAAAATCTATATTCTATGTGGTTGGGTGCAAGCTTATTGAGCAAACTAAGCCAGAATTCACACAGCTTAGAATCAGCTTTAAACCTAACCCAACAGATTTTAAAAGGTAAAAACTAACCACGTACTGTGCTTAGTCCTTACTAACGACAGATTACCCGCCCTTTTATCAATTTGATGACGGCGGGATTTTTAGACAACAAGACTAGACGACTGGTCTAATTCTAGATAAATACATTAAAATTAAGGACATCCAATGACTCAACAAGACAATCGCCGCATCGTATTGGCTTCTCGCCCAGTTGGCGCACCTACTCAAGATAACTTTCGATTAGAAACCGTAGCCACACCAACGATTCAAGATGGTGAAATGTTACTTCGCTCAGTTTATCTTTCTCTTGACCCTTACATGCGCGGTCGAATGAGCGATGCTAAATCTTACGCTGATCCAGTTGCGATTGACGAAGTGATGGTTGGTGCAACCGTGTGTCAGGTTGAAGAATCAAACAACAGTGATTTTGAAATCGGCGAATGGGTATTGGCCTATACAGGTTGGCAAGATTTTGGTGTATCTAACGGCGAAGGCTTAATCAAACTAGGCAAAGAACCCACTCACCCTTCTTATGCACTTGGCATTATGGGTATGCCTGGCTTTACGGCTTACATGGGCTTGCTTGATATCGGCCAACCTAAACAAGGCGACACTCTAGTCGTTGCGGCAGCAACAGGTGCAGTAGGCGCAACCGTTGGACAAATCGGCAAACTAAAAGGCTGTCGTGTTATCGGCGTTGCTGGTGGTCAAGAGAAGTGTCAGTACGCGAAAGACGTGCTTGGCTTTGACGAATGTATCGACCACAAAGCTGACGACTTCGCGGAGCAACTGGCTAAAGCATGTGACAACGGCATCGACGTTTATTTTGAAAACGTTGGCGGCAAGGTTTTCGATGCCGTAATGCCATTGCTTAACACCGGTGCTCGTATTCCTGTATGTGGCCTTATCTCTCAATACAATGCGACATCACTGCCTGAAGGCCCGGATCGCATGTCTAGCCTTATGGGTACGCTGCTGGTTAAGCGTATTAAGATGCAAGGCTTCATTATCTTTGATGACTACGCGCACCGTTACAACGAGTTTGCTGTGCAAATGACTGAATGGTTGTCTCAAGGAAAAATGCAATACCGTGAACACCTAATCGAAGGTCTAGACGAAGCACCACAAGCTTTCATGGGCTTATTAGAAGGCCAGAACTTCGGCAAACTTGTTATCAAAACTAACGAACCTAAATAACTCAATTAGCTGAAACAGTAAAATAGGCAGAATAATGATTACTTTACATCACCTAAACAAATCACGTTCGAAGCGTATCATCTGGTTATTGGAAGAGCTTGGTGTTGATTACCAAATCAAACCATACCAACGAGACAGTGTCACGTTTTTAGCACCACCAGAATTGAAGTCTGTTCACCCGTTGGGTAAATCTCCAGTCATTGAAGATGATGGTGTTGTGATCAGCGAATCTGGTGCTATCACTGAATACCTAATCGATAAATATGGTCAGGGTAAGTTCGCACCAACACGCGGCACAGCTGACTACGTAGAATATTCACAGTGGCTACATTTTGCTGAGAGTTCAGGTATTTTGCCGATGCTGCTTAAAATCTTTGTGATGAAAGACGGTTGCGAGACTAATTTCCTTGGCGGCTACGCTGACGATGAAAACCAAAAGATCTTAACTTACGTGAATAATGCACTTGAAGGTAAAACCTACTTAGTTGCAGACACACTTACAGGTGCTGATTTCATGATGTCGTTCATCGTAGAAATCGTTGGTAACTTTGGTGCAACTGCGCTTTACCCTAACATTGCTAAATACGGTAAGCTTTTGGCTGACCACCCAGCTTACCAAAAAGCAGAGCAAGTAGAGCTAGAACACTCGAACTGATCGAGTTTCAATCAAGCTCGTGCGCGCTAGGATAAGCACAAGCAACTAAATGAAGCCAAAGCCGATTTATCTTTCGCTTTGGCTTCTCATTTGCCTTCATTTCGACAACAATACCGAACTCTAACTGAACAGCCATAGAGTTTGATCTTCATGTCAGCAAACCTTGCTCAATACACACCACTGCACCTAACAAACAACAATACGAATGTAGACTTACCGCTACCGACTCGTTTTACGTTTCCGTACTACTACACACCACATCCAACGTGTGAGTTTGCCATGCAGCAACTTCAGCAGTCATTACTCGACTGCGGTGTGAATGAAACATCGCAAGGCAACCTCTATGCCGTGCTTCTTGTTCAGAATCCAACCACACAAGAGTTAGGCTACTTGTCTGCGTTTTCAGGCCTGCGGTTAGATCCGTCATTAGCCTCTCAGTTAGAAAATATCAGCTTTGTCCCATCAGCATTCGACTCAGAAAAGTTTCCATCTCAAAACCATGTAAACCTTGCTCACCAATCGCAACTAGCGGATGACATTGAAAAGTTACAACAGTCGCATAATCTAGACGTATTAGTGGCTGAACTTGAACAGTTAAAAGTCGAATCAGCGCAAGCTATAGAAGCCTTTCAGTTAACAATGGCCGCGAACAAAGCTCAGCGTAACGAACTCAGAGAGCAAGCCAATCAAGAAAAGGCATTGGGAAATCTAGAATCGGCAGCAAACCTACTCAAGCAATTAGGTAACCAAAGCAGTCAAGAAAAGCGAGACTTAAAAGCACTTCGCATCGAATGGAAGCAAAAGGTTGCAGAACGCCAATCGCAAGTTGATTCGATAGAAAGCGAACTGAAAAACCGTAAGCAAGAGTACCAAGCAATCTCAGCTGAATTGGAAGCGCAGCGTTTGTCTCACTATCGCTTTATCAACCAAGCTCTCGAATCAAAGAGCCTACTTGAATTGTTAAATGGCAAAGACGCACTTGAAGGCTCTGGCGACTGTTGCCTACCTAAACTGCTTAATTTTGCTTTTGAACACGGGTTTAAGCCATTAGCATTGTCTGAGTTTTGGTGGGGATTACCTCCGATGGCTGTTATCCGCCAACACGGAAACCTATACCCTGTTTGCCAAAGTAAAAGCTTCGAGATCCTCAGTCACCAACTGAATGGCATCGAATTAGAAGATAACCCGCTTATCGTGAACCCTGCAGTGGGTAAGTCGTTTGATATTGTTTATGAAGATGACGAGATCGTGGTGGTTAATAAACCCGAAGAGTTTCTCTCCGTTCCTGGCAAGTTTATCGAAGACTCGGTTTATACACGCATTAAAGCGCGTTACCCCAATGCGACAGGCCCTTTGATTATCCATAGGTTAGATATGTCGACGTCTGGATTGTTGATTTTGGCACTGACCGCAGAGTCCAATAAACACATCCAAAAACAATTCATAGATAGAACCGTAGAGAAGCGCTACACCGCTCTGCTCGATGGTAAAATTCACGGTGAATCTGGCGACATTAGCTTGCCTTTGCGCGGCGACATAACAGACAGACCAAGACAATTGGTTTGCCATGAACACGGCCGAAACACAGAAACCTATTGGGAAGCGATTGGTACCAGCAATGGTAAAACCAAGGTTCATCTGTATCCGAAAACAGGCCGAACCCATCAGTTGCGTGTGCATTGTTCTCATCCATTAGGGCTGGGTGTACCGATTCGTGGTGACGACTTATACGGCTACAAACGCGAGCGCTTGCACCTACACGCTGGTTACCTAAAGTTGATTCACCCAACAACCGGTGAATGGATGGAATTTGAAGTGCCTTCTGAGTTTTAACCCCTATCTTTAGCGTGGGGCTTTCGAGCCCTACTCTTCTCAAGTATCTTGCAAATTAGCTTTCAACCCTCGAACGAAAAACCAAAACACTAGTACCAGAAATCTAATACTAAAAGGCTTGAACACAACAAAGTGAACATCGCGGGAATACCGTCTTTCCAAGTATCAAAGCGTAAGTGGAAATAAAGCGCCCCTATCGACGTAGCCCCCAATATTGCACCACCCACCAATTGAGTTTGTTCTGATGACACACCACTCAAGGCTAAAATCAAAAGAACGGCCCCAGTAAACTCGACTAACCCAACAAGAAACATCACCATTCGATTCAAGCCATAGCTTTTGAAAAAACCAAGCTGGATTTCAAACACTTTACGCTGCCAAGCAACTATCTTGATTGAGCTTGCCAATAAAAAGAACGCCACTAGTAATACACTCACCACCGAAATCATATTGCCACCTTTCTTAAGAGTTATTAACGTCAGTGGGATTATTTAAGCATTCATAAATCGAACGATAAATGCTAATTTTATGATACTTAAGATTCCAACTTGGAATGTGTAAGTTTAGATAGCAGACATAAGGCAAGTACAATGGATAAAATTGAGTGTATTCGTATCTTCGTGGAAACTGCGCAGCTGAACAGCTTTACTGCTACTGCCAATAAACTCGACATGACACAAAGTGCCGTCAGTAAAAAGATTGCGTGGTTAGAAAATGATTTGGCAATGACGTTGTTTCAGCGAAACAGTCGCAAAATATCCCTAACCCATGCAGGCAAAGACTACCTCACTTATTGTGTCCGCTTCCTAGAAGAAATGTCTGCAATAGAAAGTCAGCTCAAGCGAGAAACCGAGTCTGTAGAAGGTGAATTGAAAATATCCGCGCCCAGCGCCTTTTCATCAATGTTACTTAGCGAGCAGCTCCAAGCGTTCATTGAGCAACATCCGGGTATCCGCATTAACCTTAGCGTCGACGACCGTATAATTAACCTCAATGAACATAATATTGATGTTGCGATTCGAGCGTCACAGCTCAAAGATTCTGGTTTAAAGGCTCGATTTCTATTCAATAACAACATTCAATATTTCGCATCACCAAACTACCTCCACAAGCACGGAATACCGGAACACCCACAAGAACTTAATAAGCACCATTGTCTAACTTATTCACTAATGAGCCCCGCTAACGAGTGGCGCTTTACGGGTAAAAACCGCCAATTCAGCAGTGTGAAAGTGAATCAAATCTTCACATCAGATAGCCCAGAAATGTTACTTAAAATGGCTAGACAAGGTTTAGGTGTGGTTGCTTTACCGGATTGGATGGGCAAAGAATTTGTAGAGAATGGGGAATTAACGCAGTTATTAGAAGATTGGAGCAATGACTACTTGCCTATGTATGCGGTGTACCATGCAAGTGAATATTTGCCCCAACGAATTCGGGTTTTTATCGATTTTCTTGCAGAGCATCTAAGCTCTACGAGCGATTAGCCCATCACATCGGTGCGTTGTTCTACACATTCGTATGAGCCCATTTCGAACTCACGACAGATCCAAGGTCGATTCTCGTAAATAGTACACATCAGTGTTTCTCTATCTACTGCAGAACACCAGCCATCGTCTAATCTCAGCATGGTTTCTCCGCCCCACTCGTCATAAGCAATATGCTCTTCAGGAACGCCTGTATCTGTGATGATCATAACCTCTAGACGACAACAGCATGCCTGGCAGTTGGCACATGTTACTTCAGGTTCGGTTACGTTCTTTATCTCTATGGTCATAAGTGATTACACTGCTAAATTTTGCGTATAGTAATCGAAACCGCCCGCTACGGCTAATAAAGAAAGCAGGTGACGGCGTTTTCATGGATCTAGAAATAACAATGGGCGCTGTGATTCACTCACAACACCCATTAGATTATTTTTTAGATCGGTAAATACTCTATTTAGAATAGGCTCGCGAAAAACAACTTAACGTAGTCCATTAGACGTTTGAATATCCCACCTTGTTCAACAGCCTCTAGCGCAATCAATGGCTGAGTTTGAACATCTTCACCATCTACCGTGTAATGAACCACACCTAGTGTTTGACCTTCTGTAATCGGCGCCTTCAACTCGGAATCAAGTTCAATCGATGCTGTTAGCTTTTTACTGTCTGACTTTGGAAGCGTAATAAACGTGTCTTCTGCAACACCCAGCTTCAATGTATCTTTGGCACCAAACCATACCTTCTCTTCAGCGACTTCATCTCCACCTTGATGTGGGTTTAGCGTGTCAAAGAAACGAAAGCCATAGCTTAATAACTGTTTACTGTCTGACTCACGGCTCTTAACGCTTGATGCGCCCATAACAACCGCGATAAGTCTCATCTCTCCTTGTGTCGCTGAACTCGCTAAACTGTAGCCAGCGCCAGAGGTATAGCCCGTTTTCATGCCATCAACCGTCAAGCTTCTATCACGCAGTAAGCCATTACGGTTGTGTTGTGTGATGCCGTTGTAACTAAACGAACGTTCGCTGTATAAGCCATAAACATCCGGTAAGTCACGAATAATGGCACGGCCTAGTAATGCAATATCGTAAGGCGTCGAATACAAATCGTCAGCGTCTAAACCGTGTGCGTTCGCAAAATGGGTGTTTTCTAGTTTCAGAGACGTAGCCCAAGAGTTCATCAGATCAACAAAAGCATCTTGTGAGCCCGCGACGTGTTCTGCAATCGCAACACTCGCGTCGTTACCTGATTGAATAATCAAGCCGCGGTAAAGGTCCATCATTGCTACATCGGTATTCACTTCGATGAACATTTTTGAAGAGTCAGGGAAGTTCTTCGCCCACGCGTTCTCGCTGATTCGTACCTGATCGTCAGCCGAGATATTGCCTCGTTTCATCTCTTGTCCAGCCACATAGCTGGTCATCAGTTTGGTCAAGCTTGCTGGGTTTAGCTTAGTGTGGGCGTTTTTTTCTACCAGCACATCACCAGAATTAAAATCAATTAACACATACCCTTTTGCGCCTAGGCTCGGTGGGCTTGGTACTATAGAAGGTGCTGCGATAGCTGCATTACTTACCATCGCTGCGTTACTTACAATGAATATACTTAATAGAGGGAGAGAGTATTTGGAAAACAGTTTCATTGAATCAAACCTAAGTTAACGTTTTGTGCAGTATAGACAAATGCTAGCAAAAGAAGCGCGAACTTTACGTTGCTTTACGTATTTGTACCGTTCGTTACAAATAAAAAAGTATAATCTGCGATTTGACCATTTTTTCAACAAGTAATATTGACCAGTTCAATGATTTTACCGCTCAGGCATACGTCTAAATAGCATCTCAACAAAACCCGCAATGCGCTGTTTGCTTTCATTTGGCTCTAAGTCAGCTTGGATACCAGACTGTGCTAACGCCTGCCATTGTACGATTTCAGAGTTAGGAACAAAAAAGGCAATATATAACGACCCTTTCTCTGCTAATTTGCCATCGCCATCATAAAACGGCACCCCCGTTGAAAGCTTAATAGCATCAAAAATCGAGTCATCATTAAGTACTGATTCTTCAGCTAATCCAAAGCCGACGACGACGTCACCAACACCATCTTGCTTCAACTGATAACCTTTCGTTGAAAGTTGTTGTTGAATCACATCGCGCACTAGATCAGTAACAACCGTCTTATCGTATTTTTGAGAAAGGTAAACCTTCTCAGATTCAGGATGCCACGAATATGTAACGACTCCATGCTTCATGAAATCAAAGTCACCACTAGTGACCACACCATAGTTGTGCGTTGTTGGTAATTCTTGTGTAGTACATGCAGCTAATCCCATCGCTAACAAAGCCAATAATGCTATTTTCAATATGTTTTTTGTTGCATAAATGGATCGTTTTATCATTCGGGGCTTCCTTACCTATATAAGAATAACTATCAATTCAACTTCCAACATAATTAGTAATTATGTTAATAGAAAGGTCATTAAACGTTTGCGTAATCGCTAACCTTCACTTCTGCCAATTTTGGGGGTTTAATCACAAAAACAGACTTGGTATAGTCTACCCCGTAAAACATAACCAGACCATTCGAGGCACGGAGCTTCCTCAATCATCTCATGAAGAGAAGAATTGGTACCGACAAAGTATCGGCAAATTTAAGAGGGTCAAACAATGGAATTCAATATGGTTGAAATTTTAGGTTACGCTGCGTCTATTATGGTCGCAATTTCATTAACAATGAAAGACATCGTTCGTCTGCGTGTCCTTAACTTTATTGGCTGTACTCTCTTTACAGCATACGGCGTTATGATTGACGCATGGCCAGTGGTCGCGACCAACGGTTTCATCGCTTGTGTAAACATCTACTTCCTTGCAAAAATGCAAAAGGAAAAAAAAACGGAAGCGATGAAAGCAGCGAAAGCTTAAATTAGCGATTAGCATTTCAAATATTTCTGAAAAAGCCCAAATAGAGCGTTCTATTTGGGCTTTTTTGTGTCTGTCGTTCTCAAGAGCATGATTTCCAATTTTCCAGCGTTTGAAGACATCGATTATTTCAACTGATCACATGTAAGCAACGCGATATTCGTTCTTTCGATACGTCTGGGTGTTGTTACGTCCCCTCTCTTTTGCTTGATAAAGCGCTTTGTCAGCTTTATCGATAGCCGTTTCAATATCGGTTAGCGCTCGAGCGTGACAACAGCCAGCACTGATTGTCACAGGTGATACCAAACCCTGCAGTTGCTCAACACTTCGTCTTAGTGCCTCAGACAATTCGAATAACTCACGCTCATCACAATCAAACGTCACCAAAATAAACTCTTCACCGCCATAGCGTGCAATCAAGCGACGACGATTAACAAATCTCTTGAGTGATTTTGCGACCTCACAGATAACCCTATCGCCTTGAGTATGACCGTATTGATCGTTCACCCGCTTGAAATGGTCAATATCAAGCAAAATGACACCGACATTTATTAGCGGATAAGGCGAACTTTGAGCAACGTTCAGTTTTAAGTGCTCGATAAAACTCCGCCGACTAGGAAGGCCAGTAAGGTAATCGAGGCTCGCAACATCTAAGATTTTAAGATGACGATGCCGCAGGTAAAGCACCAACACGACAATAATACTCAGCAAACTCACAACCAAAGCCATCAAACTAATGAATAGTAGGCTGTGATTTCGATTGAGCTCTTGCTCTAAGATACCTGCGGAAATAACCCAATTCAGATAGGGGTAAAACTTATAGAAGACGTTTTTGTTGGTCGTGCCATTATCACTGGAAACCGTGTAGCTAAAGTGACCTTCTGGCTGAGTTGCGATTCGATCAATAAGCAGTTCGGACGAGTAGCCTATTAAGGCTTTCAATGACTTGTGTTCATAATCAGGATGAAGTACTAAGTCACCCTGAAGATCAATAATGTACACATATCCGCTATCACCGAATGCGTACTTTCTCAGCTTATCTTTTAAGCCTTCAAGATCAACCAAATACATCAATTCTTCTTTGTAGGTCGTCGCGACCAAAGTATTGCCACTCGGTAACCTCATCGAATAGGCAACTTTTGCACGCCGACTTATCTCATGAGGATTCGCGTGAAAGTATTCGATCATACCGGAGTCGATACTGAGCTGCTTTTGGATATGAGTAAGATGCCCGCGCTTCTTGCCTTGCAAGAAAGGATGGTAGAGGTGAACGCCTTGCGGTGACATCAAATAGATATAACCTGATTGTCCAATGTGGAGTTCACTGGCGATCTGGCTTACCTGTTCGATTTCTTGTTCCGATGTGGCATGCCATACATGGGACGCAACGGTATCGGTAATTCCTTTAAGATATGTCTTTATCGCCTCATTAACAGTTGTGTCGACAATATCGTAACTCGCATTCACAATTGTTCGAAAAAATAGCTGGTTGGATTCCAACAATGACCTTTCAGTTCGATTAAATTGAAAGGCTGAAAGAATCATCGACACAATGGCGATCGCAATGGAAAAACTAAGAATGTATTTACGTCTGACTTTCAAGATTACCCCATAGATTTATAATTTTAGGTAACACTGTGACTTCTCTTATATACAGACTGTTTTATATCATGGTTTTATTTTTTACTGAACGAGTGTCGCTATTTTTAAGGGGTTCTATACGCAATCTGTGACTTATAGCAAAAACGCCGAACTGGATTCAGTTCGGCGTTTTAATTTTACATTGAAGTTAATTACTTAAATCACACTAAAACCCTAATAAATAGACTTAAAAGCATTCGTATTTACTGACTATCACTGCGATCTATTGTCTATAAATGGATTAGTGAGCATTAAATTAAGAACAAACCTGAGTCCAGCTACCATCGCTGCCCGGTTCAGAACTTGTCCACCAGTTTGCTTGGTAAATACTGCCGTTGTGCACCACTTGGTCACCTGTGTTTGCATGGTTTGGATTACCTGCCCAATCTTTCTGAGGTAAGTCTGGGTAAACCGCTAAACCAGCTGTGTCACATGTACCTGGGTTTGTGCCACCATCGCCAGGGTTACCGCCACCTGAACTGATATCACCTAATGTTAGGCCTGGTTGCTCAAAGCTAAATGCATAATCGACACCATTCACGCTTACTGCATAGTTAGCAGGGCCTGAGATTGGCAAGTAATACACCATATCTAGCTCATACACACCACCAGCAGGAAGTTCTTCCCATGTAGGTAAAGTAAACGCCACTCGGTGCATCGTTCCATCTAGTCCACCTATGTTATCCGCTCGAGTATGACCCGAAGCAATCACAGTTAAACCACCACCCGATTGATCTTTTGCGTTATCAGGTGCTGACACTGGGATATCGAATTGGAACTCGGTACCACCCGGAAGTGCTTGGCCTGTGTTGTTTGTAAACGTGATCTTAGGATTAATTGGGTAGTTCTGGTCACCGACTTTAAAGCCACCAACAGATACCATAATATCTAACGCTTCTGTCGGGATAGCGCCCGTCGCTACCTTGTTTCCGTATGGGGTCGCAGACTTAAACTTATCGTAGATAGCTTTCGTCATTGTGTTTCCCATGTGGAACTCACCGTTACCGCTATTACACGCTTGTTCTGTCGTATCGATAGACGTTCGGTTGCCACTTGCATCGAGTACATAACAGTTGTAATCCCCTGCCAGTTCCCAGAACATGATACCGCCGATCTCTTTGTCGATAACGTAGTCTGCTTTCACGTTGATAGAATCTTTATCTTCCGTTGAAAGGAATACGCCCTTCTCTGCGTTCCACAACCAAGGAGCAACCGCCACGCTGTCGTAGTTACGCGTGTAAGTTCCCGTTAGAGCATCAGATGGATCATTCACAGGATCAAGCTTGTAAGCCTCTGCATAAGAACCCCAAATGCCTTTCTCTAGGTTCTTCGCGTGCCACATAGGGTTAGAACCCGCGCCCATTTCGTTACCTTTTGGATCGGTATCGTGCCACATATTGTCGATACCAACTGCGCCATGGCCACAGTTGTTTTTCTCGCCTTCACCGGTACCTGCTGAACATTCAGCTTGGTTTGGAAGAGCAGCTCGGCCCCAAAGACCATTTTCGCCTCCGGTTACACCTTGCCAACCACGAGTGTAGTAAGGCACACCGATATTAATACGACCTGCTGGCATAGAACCACGGAAGTAATGGTAAGCCCAATCCGTGTTCAGATAACCGATACCACCGTAAGCCGCAGTGCCGTAAACGTTCCACTGTGCTAACTCTGAATCTTTACCCGTATCAAACAAGGCTGCGTTATGACCAACGTGATCGTTCCACGCACCGTGAAGGTCATAAGACATGATGTTCACGTAATCGAGATACTTAGTCACATCGAATGTTTCCATACCGCGCAACAGGTAACCAGAAGAAGGCGCCGCGATCGTTAACATGTAATGATTGCCATCTTGCGCAGACGCCGCATCAAGCTTCTCACGTAGCACTTTCATCAAGACTTGGTACGAAGCCCACAGGTATTGACGACGCGGCTCCATGAAGTCTTTGTCATACGGATTACCGGCACCCGCCATAGAGGTTGGGTATTCGTAATCGATATCTAGACCATCGAACTGGTACTTACGAAGCATTTCAACCGCGGAAGTGGCGAATGTTTCGATACCTTGATGGTTAATAGAACCGTCGGCGTTGGTCGTCATTGTGTAGAAACCACCATCAGCCACTCGGCTACCGTCAGTGGCGAAGTGACCACCGGTTTCAGCCCAACCACCGATTGAGATTAAAGTCTTAACATCGTGTTTTTTCTTAGCGGTCGCTAATGCACCGAAGTGACCTTTGAAGCCTAAGGTAGGATCAACTTCAACGCCCGGCCACTCTTTACCAACCGCTGCGTTGTTCGGATCGTTCACATCACCCACGTTTACTTTGCCATCTGAGCCAATGCTCACGAAAGCGTAGTTAATGTGTGTGAGTTGTTCCCAAGGGATGTCATTTACTAGGTAAGCAGCTTGTGGGTCGTCCCCTGCACGCCAGCTGGTGAAGTAACCAATGACACGACGTGGGTGATCCGCGCCCATTTTCTCACGGCCTTCATCATCGTAAATAGTACAGTAAGGTACATCGACACCTTGAGTTTGATACAAGCCATCAGGACGGCATGTGCTTACTGTTGGTACGCCATTCACCGTTAAAGAAGCCAGCGCTGAATCTGTCGTTGCGCCTTGATTGTCAGTCGCTTTTGCGTAAACCGCTAAAGAACCCGCTTGAGTGGTTGTGTAATCGAGCGTGTAAGGGCTTGTCGCCGCTGTACCAATAAGAGCGCCTGCTACATAGAAATCAACTTTATCAACAATACCATCACTGTCTGTTGCCGTTGCTGTCAGTGTAACGACACTACCAACATCGACCGAAGCTGCTGAAAGAGCAACCGAAACAGTCGGCGCTTCATTACCTGGTTGTGCTGAATCAACAGAAACAGAAACCGCACTGGCAACACTCGCTGCGCCTTCATTGTCCGTTGCAACAACTGAAACCTGATGGTTACCAGACGTTGCAGCCCACGTTGCTTCAAATGGCGCCGCTGTAGCAACCGCTACCGAAGAACCATCAACAAAGAATTCTACTGAAGCAACACTGCCATCAGCGTCCAGTGCTGTTGCGCTTAATACGACATTGTCGCCTTCAACAATCACATCTGATGCTGTTGGCGTTGTTAATGAAGCCGTTGGTGCTTCGTTTGGTGTACCACCACCGCCATTACCACTACACACATCGACTTTCTTCCATTGTGCGTAATCACCTTCAAATTGGCTTGGGTTGTTATTTTGATTCCAGTAGTTTGCTGAGTACGCGCTGCCGTCATGTGAAACCTGATCACCACCGGTATATACAGTGGCAGAGTCCCACGTTTCTAACGTTGAGCAATCCACAGCCGCATAGCTATTGAACGCCATTAAGCATGACGCGGTGAGAGTACTGAGTGTAAAAACCTTCTTGGCCACTCTTCCTTGGTTTAGGTGCATGTTAGCTATCCCTTAAGTTGTTGTTTCAAGATGTTTAATTTAAATGGAACTTTACTCACCACTTAAATCTCTTCGCAAAACAACTGTAGGTAACAACGCAAATTTAACACCTAAAATATTCTCTATTTATAAAATGACTCGCATTAATTTGTTTATAGCATGCAATGAGTCGACACTTATTTTGCACCAACAACTAATATTAATTTATTTCGGAAAGCTAAAAAATAATGTCTCAAAAATCAGAAATGTGACTCAGCGTTGGGAAAAAATTCGTATCAAAACTAACCAAAAAGTAGAGATTTACAGTCGATTTGGCTTTCTTTTTGGAATTCGCCCACCTTTTGATAACAAATGTGTTAGTATCTGCGGCTTTTTTGACGAACCTCACACTTCTATGCAAGTGTGGGAGAAATACATAGGCTTGAAAGAGCCAAATATAGCGAAGAAATAATGTCCAACTTGACGCAAGTCGCCAACGAAAACATCAACGCAGAAGCTACTTCTATCGATTTCAATAAAGCTCAATCTTTGGGTGAAAAACTGGAACTCGGAAACCCAGTATTTTGGCTTAGTGGGAGTTTTTTAACCCTCTTTGTCGTCCTTGCTTTCACCAACACCTCCGTGTTGTCCGAACTTGTAAACATCGGCTTTAGTTACTCAACTAAGTGGTTCGGTGCTTTCTGGCAAGTCCTACTACTACTCAATTTCATTATCGGCTTAGTGCTTGCACTAGGACGCACAGGCCACGTTCGTTTAGGAACGCTTGCTCTCCCTGAAATGACCACCTTTAAATGGATGTCTATCGTCCTATGTACGCTGCTAGCTGGCGGTGGTGTGTTCTGGGCAGCCGCAGAGCCTATTGCTCACTTTGTTTCAGCTCCACCACTTTATGGTAACGCTGATCCTCAAGCGATGGCGTTCAACGCCCTATCACAATCTTTCATGCACTGGGGCTTCCTTGCCTGGGCAATCTTAGGTGGTTTGTCTTCCATCGTGTTAATGCACCTGCATTACGACAAAGGTCTTCCTCTTAAGCCACGCACGCTGCTTTACCCAGTACTTGGCGACAAAGCAATCAATAGCTGGATTGGTAACGTAGTCGACGCGTGCAGCATCGTCGCTGTAGCCGCAGGTACTATCGGCCCTATCGGTTTCCTTGGACTGCAAATCAGCTACGCGTTGAGCGAACTGTTTGGTATTTCCGACAGCTTTGCAACTCAAAGTGTGGTTATCGTTTTCGCTATCGCAATGTACACACTGTCTGCATTGAGTGGCGTGAACAAGGGTATCCAACTGGTTAGCCGTTACAACATCATCTTATCAGTGTGCCTAATCGGCTACATTCTGCTAGTAGGCCCAACAAGCTTCATCATTGATGGCTACCTACAAGGTATGGGCGAAATGGTGGATAACTTCATCCCAATGGCACTATACCGCCAAGATACAGCGTGGCTAGGTGGCTGGACCGTATTCTTCTGGGGTTGGTTCTTAGGCTATGGTCCGATGATGGCGATCTTTATTGCTCGTATCTCACGTGGCCGTACCATTCGCCAAATGATCGTTTCTATCAGCATCGTAGCACCGCTAGTAACATGTTTTTGGTTCAGCATCGTTGGTGGTAGTGGTCTAGCGTTTGAATTAGAGAACCCAGGCGTAATTTCTAGCGCGTTCGAAGGCTTTAACCTTCCTGCTGTGCTACTGGCAATTACCGCTCAACTGCCGTTCCCTACTTTGATTGCGATTCTGTTCCTTATCCTGACGACCACGTTCATCGTGACAACAGGTGACTCGATGACTTACACCATCAGTGTGGTAATGACAGGCACTACAGAGCCAAACGCAGCCGTACGTACCTTCTGGGGTATCATCATGGGTGCAGTAGCCATTGCTCTTATCTCAATGGGTTCTGGCGGCATCTCCGCTCTACAGTCATTCATTGTAATCACTGCGGTTCCTGTATCGTTCATCTTGCTGCCATGCTTATGGCACGCACCGAAAATCGCGAAACAGATGGCCAGAGATCAAGGTCTCGCTTAATGCCTAATCCGATTTAGTTTCGGGTAGCGTATAAAATTAAAAAGCCACTCAAGTGATTCACCTGAGTGGCTTTGTTTTATCTGTTCGTTACTTGTATCGACGAAACTTATTTCTACCGATAGTTCGGCTTATTGAAACTTTTCACCCGCAGCAACCATAAACGACATCTCAACCAATAGCTCAGGGTTAGCCAGTTCAGCTTTCACACATGCACGGCTTGGCGCACAGCCTTCAGGGAACCACGAGTCCCACACTTCATTCAGTGCATCAAAGTTTGCGAAATCTGTTAGATAAATCGTCACCGACAATACGCGAGATTTGTCACTGTCTACCAAACTCATCATTTCTTCAGCTTGATCAAAAATTTGCTGAACCTGACTCTTAATTCCTGCCGTTGTATCCGTCTCTGGTACCTCAACAAAACTTGCGATGCCATTAAATACAGTTACATCTGACCAACGTTTGGTCGGGTTAATTCTATGGATTTTCACGGTCAATTCTCTTCTTATAATTAGGGATTTACGTCAACGTAATCTAATCCAAATCGTGAATATTGAAAACAAAAATTGGAAGGCTCGCTGTACCTTTTGAACAGCACTATCGCCTACACATTGCTTCGGTTCTCAACATCACCAGTATTTAAGTTCATATCGAGACAATAAGTCTCTAGATAAATATATTAATTATTGTTCTCAATGCGAAATTTAATCTGAGCTCCTGCGGTCATATTCAGGGATTTTATTAAATGGAGTACTTTTATGCATGTTCAAACCTATGATTTAAAACAGAGTAATGTCGGATACAACCTAGGCGTGGTTGGCGTAGCATTAGTGCTCGCTTGGATTGGTATTTATAAGTTTACGCCAACCGAAGCGATGCTCATTGAACCGCTAATCGCAAATCATCCTGCAATGAACTGGCTTTACAATCTGTTCTCAGTACAAGCTGTGTCTAACATGGTGGGTGGCGCGGAGATCATTGTCGCGATTGGACTGATCGTTGGATTTAAGAAACCAACAATTGCTTTCTATTCAGGCATTGCTGCAGCGGCCATCTTTGTTGTGACACTCAGCTTCCTAATTACAACGCCAAATGCTTGGAAAGTATCGGATGGCATCTTAGTCACTAACTTCTTCCTAGTGAAAGATATTCTATTTTTGGCGATCGCGATTAGCGTAATCGAAGGTAACAAACCTCAGAAGTAACCGTAAATCTATAAGTGGCCGAAACTAGAAGTAACCTTAAACCTGAAAATAAAAAGGCTCGAAGCTGGCTAGAAGGACGCTGCCAGCTTCTAATGTATAAGGCGATAATCGATTAGGTCGTCTATTCCGAATACAGTTATCACGCACTAATGGATTAGATGTTTCTACTCAACTTTTACTCTCAACTCTTCGCACGCTAAGCCATCCAAAAAGCCAATAATAATGTCATTCGTACTTTGCTTGGCGAGATTAGAGCCATAATCACTTAAATCCATATGTTTAGAGTCTGGAATCTCAACAACACAACTACCATATTGCTTTTGCTCTGATTCAGTCGGCAGTACACCCTCTTTGGTAGGGTATTCAGTTGCTCGGATAGAAAGCACTCGGATACTTTCACTTTTAGGTAAAGTGACTCGTTTATGGTCGAGCGTAATTAGTTGAGAAACATAATTTTTATTTTCGTTACTCAACCATGTAGAAATATCGCCACCGTTCGAATGCCCGACTAAGGTTAACTTATCAAAATCATAAGCAGGGAAACGACTCGCTAGCTCATATTGAAGTACATTGAGAGTCTGTGCCCCTCGCGTCCAATTTTCAATTCGTGTTTTATACAAATCACCAGTCTTCGATAGAGGAGGATCACTTGGTAGTTCGTGATCGACATAAATGGTCATGTAACCCCTATCGTTCAGCATTTCTCCAACAAAGCTATATTTAGTGAATGGAACTCGATTACCGGCACTAATAAAAGCCACGTCACACTGTTCTTTCGTTGTGCAACTATCAGAATCCTGCGGTAAAACAACCTCTAGAGGTATAGAGCGATCTCTTGTTGAATCAACAATGACCATTGACTGCGCTGTCGCAGACAGAGATAAGGCACCTAAGCAAACACCTATTAAATACTTCATATCACCTCGAACTCATAAGAATGCAGCCATAAAGACAATAGAAACTATGCCTTTAATCTTCAAAACTGCCCTGCCAAATTTGCGGCTAGTATTACCCATACAAATTCACATCACAAGTTGCCACCGGTGAGCATTTAGATAATAAAGTCTAAATAAAATAACAAGTTAAGATACTAATTAACTTCGTAGAGTAAATGTAACCTATAACAAAAACTCGAACTCTTGAGATGCCTTGGTTGGCAACATCTCGATGACTTCATACTTAGCGATATTTTCTCGATGAAAGGGATCCTCGGTCAAAATCATGTCTAACTGTTCCCTGTTACTAAGCGTGGATAAAATAACACCACCAGTTCGAGGGTTCTTACGACCCGACAACTGAAAGTGTCCGAGTTCATACTGCTTGTTTAAAAACTCAACATGCTCTGGAATGAAGCGATCTACTTCCTTCAAAGGCACTTGGTATTCGAGAGAAACAATAAACATGATATTTCCTTACTGTAGGTTAATATTAAGAGTGTTCAGTTACATAGATAACGCCCTACGATAATAATGAGCATCTTGATCCTTCCCTTCGAACACGGAGTAACTTTCAACGCGTTCAACTAAGTCAAAACCGGCCTTGGATAAGATTTTATTTGACCCAACATTACCCACTAACGCATAGGCATCAACATATTTAAGGGATGAGTGCTCGGCCAAGTAGATAAGTAACTTCCTCACCGCGTTAGACGCAATGCCTTTTGAAGCAAAGGGTCGACCTACTCGATAACCTAGCTCCCCACTTCCAGCGTTCTGGTCGATATCACGAACATTGATTCGCCCACAAATAGTGCCATTAGCGTCTTTGATCAACATAGGAATCATCTCGCCATTGTCATACTCTGTTAGAAAGCTAGTGACTTGCTCGACAACACCCGTATTAGAATAGAAACGGTCTTCCCGAGCTGGGACAAATTGCTCAAACCACTCTCTATTTTCAACTTCAAACTCCAATAAAGCACTGGCATCGCTTGGGTGAAGTAAGTGTAAAAATACATCCATAATCAATACTCTGTCGCTTATCTAAAAAGCCGCACCTTATGATTCATGCAGCTCAGCTTGTCTTATGAATCTAAGGTAAGTCTCTTAACTTCTTAGCAGGGTTGCCAGCATAGATACCTTTCTCGGTGATGTCTTTTGTCACCACACTGCCCGCGCCGATTACCACCCCTTCGCAAACACTGACAGACAACACTGTCGCATTAGAACCGATGGTAACGTTATTTGCGATAACAGTTCGCCCCCAACTGTCTGGGTTTGGATCTGGCTTGCCATCTTTAAACAAGTCATTCGCGAACATCACACCATGCCCTACAAAGCAGTCACTTCCGATCGTCACATACTCACAAATAAAGGTATGAGACTGAATCTTACTTCTGTCACCGATAACCGAGTTCTTTTGAATCTCAACAAAAGGGCCAACGAACACATCATCTTTAAGCTCACAGCCATAAACGTTGCTTGGTTCGATGATCGTGACATTCTCGCCACAGGTAATGTCAGTAATCTGTACCTTTAACACTCTTGGACTGGCCATACTTCCTCTCGACATTAGCGTCACAATTCAACCTAAGCGATTGTGCCGTAGCCATTTAAGCACAAGCAAGTTGGAGTAGAGAGAGTTGGCGGTGGATCAAACATTCCACGAGTCTGTTTACTAAAACAACCCAACCAGCAAAACTGACAATAACACTCCACTGATAAAACTTGGGGCATGAAATGGGCGAGCTTTAGATTTTACGTACTCTTTCTGAAGATCTTCTTGATAAGTTTTAACAGCGAGTTCTTTTACGTAGTTATTTTGCATAATAAGCTCCTTCTTAATCAGTAAGAGAAGCTTAAGACTTGAAGTTAGGTTGAGGTAAAGTGAAAATTCAAATTAATTGAACACTTTATTTCGCAAGACCTTCTAACGTTCATTAGTCTAGAAGTTTAAGTGACAGATAAGAAGACTAGAGCTGAGATCGGTACACACACAACTCACGATCTTCGCCATGAATTTTGCGTATCTGTTTCTCGACGAATTCGACGCCGAGCTTGCAGATAACTGACTCTGAGCGTTTATTTTCAGACAAGTGCATCACTTCCAGCCCTGTTAATCCCAAATGAGCTTTACTATGTTCCACTAGCGCAGAAGAAGCTTCATACGCGATACCCTGTCCCCAAAACGGAACACCAAGCCAATAGCCAAGAATACCAACGCCATCGACTAAACTAGGAAAGCTAACCGCACCAATGATCTCATCGTTACCTTTAAGAGTTATCGCATAAATCACACCCTTTCCTTCATTAAAGAAAGACTCGTGCGTGTTAATCCATTCGATCGCCATATTGGTTTTGTATGGATGAGGGATCGCTGCCGTCATATCCGCAATCACTTTCTCACCCGCTAGTTCAGCGACGCGCTTGCTATCACTCAACCTAAATGGCCTTAAGATTAATCGTTCTGTGATAATGTTCTGCTGCATAACCTTTCCCTCACCTATCGCCTTATAACGACTATTCAATAATGACTCTGAAGACATCGTTATTCACACCGCCAACATCCACTAACTCTCCGGGCTTCATAATAAGCGAAGTATTTAATTGTCGAGTTGAGCGTGGTTCTTTCTTTTCTCGAATCACTAACATATCGACTAAGTAACCAGAGTCTTGCTTTCGTATTGAACCCGAAAAAGTCACGCTTTCAACCCTATCAGCGAGCACGGAACTAAATGTTTTATCCTCTAAAACACCTGCCGAGATCGACGTATCGCCATAAAACAACGTGATACTTGTTGGGTTGGGTGCTAGCTCTTGATTAGATGAACAACCCATCAAAGCTAGGCACAACAGTAAAATAATTCGAAATTGCATAAACTGGTTTTCTTTCTCTCGTTAAACGCTTTTTGTAAAAATACCATGACGATGATCTAACTCACCGCGTCTGTAAACTCAGCTTTGAATGACTTGTTGTGTAAGTTATCAGCCTCTGCAGACTGGATGGTTCTAGAGATAAGCTCTTCGAAGAGCTCCAGCTGCCCTGCAGGGATGAGCTGATTTTGTATCGCCCTACGTTTGTTAGAATCAAATAACCGCTCGGCCACCCAACCGATTAAGTAGACCAGAGAAAGGCACCCACCAGCTGTAGCAATGTTGCCTTCGATGACTAGAGGTAGATCTTGAACATCTCCACCCATCGCTTCTAATGTTGGTTTTGCATGCGGATTTGTCGTTAGCCTCTTGCCTTTAAGTAAACCGAGTTCGTGCAACACAAAAGATCCAGCGCAAATCGACCCGATTAACTGCTCGCTCGGATCCAACTGTAATGAGTTCATGAACTCTGGTTCTCTCAATGCAGCCGGAATACCACGATAACCACTTGTGATCAGCACAACGTCTTGCTGCGCAACTTCACTCAAATGACCATCGGTTTTCACGGTCATACCCAAATGTGAGCGATGCTCGAGCTTGGTTCCGAGAACCTTAACCTCCCAAGAGTCTGTCGTTCTTCCTAGTAAGTCATACATCAAGAAGAAGTCTACATCGGTGAAGTCATCAAATAATACGATTCCGACTTTGTACATAATACATACCCTTGTTGATTACTCTCGAAAGTTGAGAGGAATTAATAGTGATGCGATTGATAGAAAGGTGATATTAACCACCACGCACTTTAGGTCAATCAAAAATATGTGCAAAATTGCACAATATGAAGTGCTGCATGTTTAAGAACCTAAACTGCTGATAGGAAGCACTAAACCGCTCGTGGTGGTGTATTGAAGTGCCGTTTCGTTTACATTCACGGCTGAATTGCGGCGGACTGGAATTGCTAACTCGGCACGCAGCGTCGATTATTCGCTGGCCTTCTAACTGAATCAGCTCTAATTCCGGGTTAGGAACTAGAGCTGAAATATCAACGCTGTTATCGATGTGTGGAACTAAGTTTAAGCAACCACGTCTTGTGGTGGCGTACCTTCGCAGTTAGAAACGACGGCATCAATTTGAATTAGAGCATTCATAGGGATCTCTGAAACCCCAACCACCGTTCTTGCCGGTAAATCAGCGTTAAAGAATGTGGTGTAAACCTCGTTCACCGCCTCAATATCTGAAACATCTTTAAGCTGAATATTGATCTTCACGGTATCGTCCATGCTATGGTCAACACTTTCAATTATCGCCTTAATATTTTTTAAACATTGTTCCGCTTGTTCTTTTACCCCACCAGAAACAATTTCATTTGTTTTCGGGTCTAAAGGTAATTGGCCTGAAATATGATTATAGTGAGAGAAAGCAACGGTGTGCGAATAAGGCATAAATGGTGCAGCAACAGTATTATTAGCTTCAATAACCAACAAACGAGTGTCTTCAGGCAATTGCGGCGGTGTACCGTCGCCATGTGAAACGGATGTATCAATTTGAATTAAAGCGCCCATTGGTAGTTCAGCGGCATTAACAACCGTTCGCGCTGGTACATAACTTGGGAAGAACTTAGCGCAAACTTCATTTACCTTTTCAGCATCTTCAACATTTTTAAGGTAGATAGTGGTTTTAACCACATCATTCATGACATGACCGATACTCTCTAGAATCGTCTTAATGTTTACTAAACATTGTGTCGTTTGCTCTGTGATACCACCTGAAACCAACTCACCTGTATTTACATCGATAGGCAATTGAGCCGAAAGGTTGTTGTAGTGAGAAAAAGCCGCTGTCTGCGTCGATACAACACTCTGAGGTGCATTATCTGTATTTCTTGATACCTTAACTAGTGCGCAAGGTGCTTGTGGTTTAGTGCCTTCGCCGTTAGAAATCAGAGCATCCATTTGCACTAGCGCGTCGTTGTTTGGCAGCGCAGCTACACCCACAACGGTACGTGTAGGCAGGCTGTTGTTAAAGAAGCTTTTGTAAACTTCATCGATAGCATCAATATCAGAAATATTCTTAACGAAAACATTAATCTTCACCACATCATCCATAACATGGTCGATGCTCTCAACAATGGCTTTAATATTATTTAAGCATTGTTCTGCTTGGTCTTTAATATTACCGATTACGACTTCACCTGTTTTAGGGTCAACAGGTAATTGAGCTGAAAAGTTATTATAATGAGAAAAAGCGACCGTTTGTGTAGATACAGAATTAATTGGTGCGTTTTCAGTATTTCTTGAAATTTTAATGATATCGCTACTCATCGGAGTGATCCTTTTAATAATATAGGAATACGTATTTATATTTAACAATCGTATTGGAAAGAATGATTAAAGTAGCGCCATGTTAAGTGAATTATTTTAGGGTGAACGTGATATCCATCAGACTCTCAGTTGACTATAAATCAGCAAGTTACAGAATAATTAGTCATCAAACGACTAATTATCCGTCATACTAGGCTTTATCAACTGCTAAATTCTCTTTAATTTCAAGTCTATTCAATAATCCTGAATACTCTCTCTGAGAATACGGTGAGTAATTACCGAATTTTAGATAATATTTGATAGGTTGTTCACACTAAAACTTCGTTATTAGCTGAATTAGTTAATTTTTCCCTATACCCGTGCATAAACTTTTAGGCTATTTAATTAATTATTTTATCGGACTCATCACACATAAAACCGGTTAATAATATATTCGACAATCCAATACCAACAAACTGACAATACCTATAATTAGATACATTTACTCATATATTTAAACAAGTGTGAGGTTGAATAGTGTCTACGTGATGAAGATGGCATCAAAAAGAACGATCGACGCCATAGACATTTGTTGGTTGTACTACTCAACACCAAATGGTTTAGTCGAAGACTGCATATAATTCATTGAATCGATGAACCGCTGTGCCTTTTCTAAGCTTCTCGTATAAAAACGCTTAGTAACACGTTTCTCATCATTTTTTAACTGGATGATAAACCAGTCCCTTTTGCTATAGAGTTCTAAAGCAGATATCGAATTGAAATAATACCTTGAATTTATGTCTGATAACTTTACGTTTGCAGATAAGACCACCAAATTTGAAGCGTCACTATAATTGCCAACTGCCACAACTTTAGAATTATAACCTTCAGATAAACCTAAATAAGAATTGGTAACAACAAGGCCTTCAGGTCTAAACTTTGTTGGCTGCTCCATCACAACCTGCTCAATCACATTCGCAGCAACCTTTTTGTTTACCACATCTAAAGGTGAATAAGGCACCTGCTTAGCAGCACACCCTGTTAACAATAAAACTATAAATATAAAGCATTTTTTCATTTACAAACGACCTATTTTTGTAGCAATTTTCTCGTGGTTTTTATATCGCAGTACAGCTAAAAGCATTAGAAAGAAAGTTTCTATATTGGAGTGAAGGTTTCTATCTAGTTTCTCAAGACCATTTGATAGTATTCTGTTCGGTCTATAAATAACAGTGATTTAGATTGTATTTCTCTTAGTAAACAAGAAAGAGCAGAAAGAATCGACACAACATTAATGCCGCACGTTTCGGGACATAAATATTGAGTAAAGACTAAACCGCTCTTGGAGTAGTATTGAAGTGGCGCTTAAATTCGCGGCTGAATTGAGATGGACTGGAGTAGCCGACTCGGCGTGCAGCATCGCTAATTCGTAGACCTTCTAGTTGAATCAGTTCTTTGGCTTTGTTAAGCCTGACCTTCTTCAAATATTGAAGCGGTGATTCAAAAGTGACATTACGAAACGCATTGTGGAAGGCAGACACACTCATGTTGGCTTCGTCGGCAAGCGATTGAACAGTAATAGTTTGGTCGTACTCTTCATGCACTTTAGATAGTGCTTTAGCGACACGTGCGTAATGGCCGTCATGATGAGCCAAATCAAACAGCACTCGCCCTTCTGAACCGGTTAAGGCACGGTAGACAATTTCGCTGACCATGGCATCACCCAATATGTTGGCTTCGATGTCGCAATGCAGCATTTTCACCAATCGAGTAAAACTTTCTAGCATTTGCTCTTCCATCGGCGTGGACTCTAAGCCGCTCGAATTTTGTTTATGTTTATTGCAGTAACTTTCAAGGAAGCCTTGGTCTTCAAGCTTTTTAACCAAACTGTGTAAGCGCTGAGAATCAATATTAATCGATAAACCAAGCAGCGGTTCACCATCAATAGGTAACGCTTCACATTCCAGCGGCATCGGCACACCCACTACAAGGTAGTCGCCAGCAGCATAGGTGACAGGCCTGTCGCCAATAGTAATGTTCTTTTTCCCTTGCCCTAACATGATAATGCCGGAGTGATAGGTAAAATGCTGACGTTGATTTCCCTCACTACTTCTATACAGCCAAACGTCATCGATCTCGGTCTGTCTTATCCCTTCAAGATCATCCCAGCCTTTATATTCAACGTAGGATTTCAATAAGCGAGCGATTGTTTGCATAGGTGGTGATATTCCATTCAAAGGAGGAAGCATAATTGCACAAAACCCCAAGAAGAATAGCAAGATTGTAGAAATAGGCAATTAATTTGGAGAAACTGAGCTTCACCACCCTACTTTCCTGTACTAATATGCAAATATAGAAATTGAGCAATAACCCAAAATAATAAATTGAGCTTTACACAAGGAATCAAGAATGCAATTCACTTATGTTAACCCTACTGTTATTCACTTCGGTCAAGGTCAAATAAACGCTATCAGCCAAGCGGTTGATACTTCAAAGAAAGTACTTGTCATCTACGGCGGCGGTTCAATCAAAAGCAACGGTGTTTACGACCAAGTAGTCGCATCACTTAAAGATCACGCTTGGATTGAGTTCGCTGGCGTTGAAGCTAACCCAACAAAAGAAACATTAGACAAAGCAGTCGCTCTCGCTAAAGAAGAAAACGTAGAGTTCATTATCGCTGTTGGCGGTGGTTCAGTAATCGACGGTTCTAAGTACGTTGCTGCAGCGGCTAAATACGACGGCGACGGTTGGGATATCCTAGCGGGTAAACACCAAGTAACAGAAGCAACACCAATTGGTGCGGTACTGACACTTCCTGCGACAGGTTCTGAATCTAACATGGGTGCGGTAATCACTCGTAAAGAGACTCAAGAAAAACTGGCGTTCATGAACCCTGCGGTACAACCTAAGTTCGCGGTTATGGACCCAGACGTAATGAAGTCTCTTCCAGAGCGTCAATTGATCAACGGTTTGGTTGATGCATGGGTTCACGTATGTGAGCAATACATCACAATGCCAACAGACGCGATGGTTCAAGACGGTTACGCTGAAACACTGCTTAAGAACCTACTTGTACTGGGTAAGCAATACGACGAGCGTGACAACGACGCATGGCGTGCAAACCTAATGTGGACGGCAAACCAAGCGCTTAACGGCCTGATTGGTACTGGCGTTCCTCAAGATTGGGCAACACATATGATTGGCCACGAATTCACTGCACTATGGCACGTAGACCACGCACGTTCTCTTGCGATTGTTCAACCTTCACTACTTCGTAATCAAATCGAAGCGAAGCGTGGCAAGCTAGAGCAAATGGGTCGTAACGTATTTGGCCTAGAAGCGGGTGCCGATTTAGCAGAGCGCACTATTGCTGCAATCGAAGCGTTCTATCACAGCCTAGATGTACCAACTCAGTTCAACGGTTATGAAACAAACAAAGCAGCAGCCGTCGATAAAGTTGTCGCTCAACTTGAATCTCACGGTTACCTAGAGCTCGGCGAGAACAAAGCAATCACACCTGCGAAAACACGCGAAATCTTAGAGTCTGCGATTCAATAAGAATCGCTGAAACTTAAAGAAAGCTAGGGTAAGAACAAAACAAAGTTAATGTAGTCTGAGTGATAAGTCGCAAGCCAACATTTGTGGCATCACACTAAACTAAATTCCTTATTCTTTCGTATATCAAAAGCAGCGTTCGTTTGGGCGCTGCTTTTTATTTGCCCTACAAGATGCTATTAAATTCTCATAAGTTCTTAATTTTATGTGCAATCACATTTCTATATTGTTAAGGTAAACCAGTCTCTTTACTAGGTATGAACAACGATTTGAACAATCTCAAGGAAATGGTTAAGTTTAAGTCACTTAACAAGTGGTATGGTGATTTTCATGCCCTAAAGGATATCGATTTAAATATCGAACAAGGAGAAATAGTAGTGATTTGCGGGCCATCTGGTTCCGGAAAATCAACCTTGATCCGTTGTATCAATCAGTTAGAACCCTTCGAAAGCGGCGAGCTTTCCGTGCTAGAACAAACGCTTCCGTGCAAGTTCAATACACCGGGTCAAGTTGGAATGGTGTTCCAACACTTCCATTTATTCCCTCATCTTACTGTGCTTGAAAACCTCACTTTGTCTCCAATTCGTACACTGAAAAAAAGCAAAGAAGAAGCAGAGAAAACGGCAATGCATTATCTTGAGTGTGTACACATTGCTGAACAAGCAAATAAGTATCCTGCTCAGCTCTCTGGCGGCCAACAACAACGCGTCGCGATTGCTCGTTCCCTTTGCATGAAGCCTGAATTATTACTGTTTGATGAGCCTACGTCTGCCCTTGATCCAGAGATGATCAATGAGGTGCTCGATGTCATGGTGGAGCTAGCTAGTGAAGGTATAACCATGGTGTGTGTGACACACGAAATGGGCTTTGCCAAACGTGTAGCTGACCGTGTGATTTTTATGGATGAAGGACAAATCGTGGAATCCAATACTCCAAAGTGTTTATTCGAGAGCCCACAACATGAACGTACTCAAGCGTTCCTAAATCAGATTCTTACCTACTGATGCTGCTTAAAATAGTTAAACCGGCCCTATCTGCATTATTACAAATTGTTGTACTTGCGGCTGCTGTTGTCTGGATCCTAGACTCTGGCGCTCAAGCCATGGGATACAGTTGGCAATGGGATCGAGTACCTGACTACATCGCGTTTTATGAAGACGGTGAATGGTGGCCGGCAGAACTGATGGAAGGGTTACTGGTTACCATCAATATCTCTTTGATTTCTTTGATCGCCACGCTTTTTATTGGCTTAACCACGGCCCTATTACGAAATTCCAATTCCGTAGTTGGCCGCACCTTAGCCACCAGTTATGTTGAGCTGATCCGAAATACGCCGTTATTGGTACAAATTTATTTGCTCTATTTTGTGTTTGGCCCCGTATTAGGGCTCGATCGTTTTAGCACTGCCGTGTTGGCCCTGGCACTTTTTCAAGGTGCTTATACTGCCGAGATATTTCGTGCAGGTCTGAATGGTATTGCAAAAGGACAATTTGAAGCTGCTCAATCTTTGGGCTTATCAAAGACCTATACTTATTGGGATGTGATTCTTCCTCAGGTGGTGCAACGCACGTTGCCTCCTTTGACGAATGAAGTGATCTCTCTTATTAAAAACTCTTCGATTGTAAGTGTCATGGCTATTTTTGACCTAACAACCGAAGCCAGAAACATTGTTTCTGAAACCGCGATGCCATTTGAGATCTGGTTCTCTGTGGCGATCATCTATCTTGCTCTTACACTTTCACTTTCTGCCGTTGCTGCTTGGCTTGAGCATAAGCTCGGAGCTAACTGGCGAACACAATAAGGATTTATCAGCATGAAGCTATTTAAAACCGCAATTACAGCTTTACTTGCGCTTGCCGTAAGTTTGCCTGCACTTGCTTCTGAAACACCTAACCTAGACAAGATCAACGATCGTGGTTCACTACGCGTTGGTATGTCGACATTTGTTCCTTGGGCAATGCGTAACAAACAAGGCGATTTGGTTGGTTTTGAAATTGACGTGGCAAAACGCCTAGCCGAAGATTCAGGCTGGAAAGTTGAGTTTGTACCTACGGCATGGGACGGTATTATCCCTTCCCTATTGTCAAACAAGTTTGATGTGATCATCGGTGGTATGTCTATCACTGAAGCACGCGCTAAGAGCGTATTGTTCACCGAACCATACTCTCACTCAGGTGTTCAACTGGCTGCAAACAAAGAGCTGGCGGAAGGTTTTACTCAGATCTCTGATTTTGATTCTCGCCGTGTAAAAATTGCAGCACGTCGTGGAGCATTCACGGTTCAAGTCGCTCGTGAAACCTTCCCTAAGGCGAAAGTTCTACAGTTCGATGACGATGCTCAAGCATTCCAAGAAGTGTTGAACGGCAACGCACACGCGGTTATTGCGTCTAGCCCGAAACCAGAACACGAAACGATCAAAAATGCAGACACGTTATTCATTCCATTTGAAGAACGTCTATCAAAAGGTAACGAGGCGTTTGCTGTTCGCCTAGGTGAAACAGACAAAACTGAATTCTTTAACGAGTGGATTAAAGCACGTACTGAAGACGGTTGGTTAAAAGAGCGCTATGAATACTGGTTCTCTACACTAGATTGGCAAGATCAAATCGCTCAAGGTCAATAATTACTGAGTGATATGCCGTCATGAGCTCGAAATACGGTAGTGTTCTGTTGTCAGGGTTAACCTTTGAACGATAACAGACACTACCTTTTCTCTCGAAACACAAGATCTTCTAAACAAAGCAATACACCTTTTATATTGTCCGAAACAGGAATGACGTGAGTAGTACTAACGCATTAGCAACGCCCAAACCCAACCTTTACACGAAGCCTTGGTATCAACGCCTCAATCTATTAGATGGTGTGTTGTTTGCCATCATTTGTGCATTCGCAGGTTGGCTTTATTATCGTTCTGCTGTCGGCATTAACTATCAATGGCGATGGGAAGATGCATTCACGCTGATCTTCATTCCACCTTCTCAAGGTAGCATCCCTTACTTTTTCCAAGGCTTGGTCGCAACCCTGCGTTTGAGTTTATGGAGCATGATATTAGCACTCTCTTTAGGTACTCTATTAGGCGTAGCCAGACATTCCAAGGTCGCTTTTTTCAAAACACCAGCACTAATTTTCATCCAGTTAGTTCGTAATATTCCGCCGCTGGTATTTGTATTTATTTTTTACTTCTTTGTCTCTAACCAGCTGATCCCATTGCTTGGCTTAGAAAACATTTTGCGTGAACACAATGGTGATATTAACCCACTGCAAGCGTTCCTTTTCGGGCCTGCAAACCTTTGGGAGAACTTAGCCTCCGGTGTTATCTGTATTGGCTTGCTCTCTTCCGCTTATATTGCTGAAGTCATTCGAGCTGGGTTAGAAAGTATTCCAAAAGGCCAATGGGAAGCGGCTGATTCATTGGGTTTGTCTGCCCTATCTAAATATCGATTTGTGGTTGGCCCGCAAGTATTAACAGCAATAACGCCGCCCTTAGCTGGTCAGGCTATCTCTCTAGTTAAAGACACCTCGATCGTGTCGCTGATTTCTATTCAAGAAATGACGTTTGTCGGCACTGAAATGGCAAATTCATCCGGTTTGATCTTTGAGATATGGCTGATTGTAGGCGCGATCTATTTCGCTTTATGTTTCACTCTGTCACGTATTTTCAAGGTAATAGAGCTGCGTTCGAGTGTTTACCTTAACCGCTAACAGCTTAGTGAATTGGTTGGTTAATACACTACCTAATTGATATCATTCATCAACTTAACCTGATTGGTTTAACTCATTGACCAGTCAGGTTTAATTCATTCGACAGTCTCTCCCGAAACACTGCAAATTCCTCATTTAAACACTATACTTTGTGTATCGAATTGCGTTATTTTTTTCAAGGGCGTCACTCAATATGGACAATCATAAAGAAAGAGCTTTTTGCGCCGTAGTTGGCGCATTGGTGGGAGATGCCGCTTCCATGGGGTTACATTGGCTGTATGATCAAAAGAGGATCATACAGGTTGCTGGTTTTGAGCCAGAATTTCGTTCACCCAATCAATTCGATTATCAAGACAAAGGTTACTTTGCCCATCAAGGAAAAACCGCTGGTGACCAATCACAATATGGAGCCCAGCTTTTAGCGATGGTCGACAGCTTAGTCGAAAACCAAAAATACGATGAAGCGAGTTATATCCAGCATTTCCGTTTCTGGTTTGATTTTGGTGGCAGCTGGAATGGTTACATCGACAAAGCGACACGTGTGAGCTTGTTGAATATCCATCAATTAGAACTAACTAACGCATCAATTACCGCATGCGGCGCAGACGACACTCAATTACCTGCCGTTTCTAAGATCATCCCGTTAGTCGCATGTACTTATACCTCTCACACTTTGCCTGCCATGGTTGAGAGTGCGGTGCGAGTCACCAACAACAACGACAAAGCTGTAGAGTGGGCACATGCCATCACCCTATTAGTCCAAGCCGCTATCCAAGGCAATTCGCCATTGCAGTCGGTTGAAATGGTGCGACAAACTTGCAGCAAATTTATCCACGACCAAATCGATGAAGCACTAGCTGAACCTGAACTATCAATAACAGAAGCCGCCACAAAGTTTGGGTTACACTGTGAACTCAGTGCTGCCTTTCCATTGCTTATTCGAATCATTGCGGGTGCTCAGAGCTTTAAACAAGGTATTCGCGACAATATTTTGTGTGGTGGTGACAGTTGCGGACGTGCCATCGTTATCGGAGCGGTATTAGCTGCCTGTTTCTACGAAGAAGATGGCGCGATTCCAACTGAATGGCTCAGTCAGGTAAACCTTAAAGGTGGTGTATTGTCTCTGCCGATTGAATAACGTGTTGCAACTACTGTTCCCAGTGACCAATAGCCAATAGAAACAAGAAAACGAAAAACGGAAAAATCACCTCTCGATACTTTGTCCGAGAGGCGATTTTATTTGCGGCAATGTCTTTAAGCTAAAATTAGAGAGCTAAATGAGAAAGCAGTCTGATTCACTGCAGCCGTTAGCTTATCGTTCCAACCGGATCTACGATCCCAAACCTTTCTAAAACTGATACGCGGCTGAAAGCTTGTAGTTACGACCTGGTTCATAGTCATCAAGGGTGAAACCTCTAGCGGTACCAGAACGAGATGCGTGTGAGGTGTATTGTTCGTCAAAAACGTTATCTATACCAAAGGTAACGGACAACCCATCCACATTTGAAGGCACCCACTGCGCGTACAGGTTATGAACATCGTAACCTTCTTTGATTGGTTGACCATCGAATACATTGTCTTCGTCTTTAACAAGCATCGAGTTCCAACCGAAGATCGTTTCAAGGACTTCAGACTGATAATCCAATGTTAGCGTGATGCTGTCCCCCATATCAATACTGCGACCATTTCCACCCGCGACAGCACCACCTGTATCTTTGTTCTTAGTATCTGAACGCGCATAAGATAGTTTGCTATTAAACATTTCATAGCCGTAAGACATACTTGCTTCGAAGCCTGTTATCTCGACATCGCCGAGGTTGTAAATCAGATAGCTTTGACTAGCACCTTGGTATTCTTCTGTAATGTAATCATCGATATTTGTTCGGAACACGGTTAGGTTGGCGCCAATAAAATGATTATCCAAGCGTTTGTCGAAGCGGAGACCACCTTGTGTGTTTTGCCCTGTCTCAGCTTTTATATCATCGGCTAAGTAAGCGACGTCTTGGTAGGCAATGAAGGTCTCCATTAGCTCAGGGCCTTTAAATAATGAACGTGTGCTGGCGAATAATGTCCAGTCCTTCGTAATATCCCACTGCGTCGCCAAAGACCAAGTCACGTCATCAAAATCATCATTACCTGTTTCCGCTTTACGTTGGTAATCATCAAAGCGAAGTCCTGCTGTGATTGAGAAAACTTGGGTCAAGTAGAACTGGTCTTCAACAAAAAGTGCGGTGGAAATTGCTGACTCGTCCATAAACTTACTGCTGCCATAATAACTGCTAGATGACTTATCCATATAATCAAAGCCATATGTTGCGATATTATCAAACGACATAAGGCGATAGTCTGATTGGAACTTAGCATTCAGGCCAAAGTTTTGGTTTTTAGCCGTATTCTTAGACAAACGATTAGAAGGCCAACGAGGAGCCATCACAGATTCGTCTCGCTTAATCTCAGTTTCTGTATTGTACAGAGTAACGTTACCTTGATGACTTTCGCCACGGAGCTCATAGCTAGCCGTTATCGTGTCACGGTCGTAATCGGTAGGAATGAGAATGTCATTAGACAAGCCTTCATTCGCACCGCCAGACATATCTGGACGTGGACTGTAATCACCGCTATCACGATATAAGTCATAAGAGAGTTCAAAGCGGTGTAGGTCATTCGGTTCAAAACCAATCTTACCGAGAATGTTGTACACATCCCCTTCTGAACCAAAGGTTTCATTGCCGTCGCCGTCTTCGAAGTCATCTCGACTCATGTAATGGCTATAGAGCATGGCATCGACCTTATCCGACAATAAGCCATATACAGTTAATGAACCTTGCTGGCTTGCATTCGTGGCATAGCCACCATAAACACGAGCGCCAAAAGTTTCGTCGTAACGAAGTAGGTCTCTCGCATCTTTGGTTTCAAACAGAACGGAACCGCCTAATCCATTTTGCGTCACAGAGTTGTTACCCACTTGGATATCGGCCGACTTCAAGATGTCTGGGTTAAGAGTCAGGTTGCCGATATGGTGGAACATATTAGCGTGCTGAGAAGCACCATCTAGTCGAATATCTAAATCCGTCTCACTTAATCCGCGAATAGTAATTCGTTGGTTCACCGAGTGCGTCCCCCCAACATCAACACCAGGGATCTCACGTAATAAATCAGACATGTGATCGGCTTGCTTTAGAGACATGTCATCGGCAATGATCGATTCAGTGTTGCTCGATACCTTCGTTCCCCACACCACGACCTCATCAAAGTGCGATGTGTTTTCTTGTGCAATAACGGTGCTGCTAAACGCACTGACAATTGCAATACAGAGAGCTGAAAGCTTAATTGTTGAGTTGACTGGGCTTTCCATAAATTCGATCCTAGATGTAAATGATAATAATTCTCAAATATGATAAGGTCGTAATCTATAAATGCACAGGTGATTTGCTTATGCAGAAACGCATAGGTGTTATGAGGAACGGTCAAATGAGTGAAGTAACATCAAAGCGAACTAAACTCGCTGAAACAGTTGACGTGAAAACAGAAGTATTGACCAAAAAACCTGTATTACCAAACAAGACTGAACTAAGAAAGAAAACAGCGTTGACTCAAAGAATCGCATTGACCAAAAAGTTAGAGCAGACTGAAAATCAAATCATCGTGACACAAGGTCAAGCCAAGCAAACTTCTCTAGCTGAAGGAAAGTTCCTTTCTTATCAATATAATGGCCACATTTTTGTGCATGGCGGTCGCTGTATTGAATTAGTCGACAGTAATATTGTATCGACAGCCCACTCTGCAATCCTGATTACTATTCTTCTGGAGGGAAAACTGACCTTTAGTTATGACGATCTAGAGTTCGATCTTGATGCCAGCGATGGGCCACGAGGTGTGGTAGTTAACCTTGCGAAGCCAGCTAACTTTAGGCGTTCGTTGATACAAGGGAATAAAATTAACAAGATCAATATCTTGATAAAGCCACAATGGGTCGAGCCGCGTATCAGTGATCACTGTTCTAGCAAATCATTCCTTGATTCACACAAGGCGTTTTACGACTTACAAATCAATGCTGACATCGTTCAACTAACAAGATCACTAACTAGCCAAGCAACACCAATCAACTTTCAAGACAAGCTAGTCGTCGAAACTCTGACCCAGCAATTGCTTTCTCAAACGCTATCGCAGATGCCAATTCAATGTTGCCAACAATGTATTTCTGAAGATGTTAATGTCAGCTCATTAAACACTAGTTCAAATAGCACTTTGAGGAGTTTAGATTTAAGCGAAAACACTGATGAGATCACCACCTCAAAAGGGTTTGATACTAAGATAGAAGACATAATCAGCTACATTGAAATCAATTTGGATCAGCCGCTCAGTCTTGAAAGCATCGCGAATAAGTTCTCGATGAGTATTTCCAACCTTCAGCGTCGCTTTAAGCAATCATACAACCTAACAATCAACGGCTATATCCGCTACCGACGCCTAGATATTGCGCGCCAACATTTAGAACGAGGATTGGTTTCAATAACCGAAGCCGCCTATGAAGCGGGTTATCAGCACCCTTCCAATTTCACCAGCGCTTTTAAGAAAGCCTTTGGTGTGCCGCCGCAAGATATATATAAACTTAACAGCTAATTTATAAGACCATCGAGTTCTAAACTTTGGAAGTCCTAAGTTACAATCAACCACCTTAGTGAGGTTATCGCCAAGGTGCTTTCTCAATTAACTGTCAGGAAAAATTAACTATGGCAGCAATAAAAACGGCCATAGTGGTCACTCAACTAGCCTTCAAAATCACTGACTTCCCATTTGCTGCTCACTTCGTTCGTCAACAGTTCCTGAAAAGGTTCGACATCTTTCTGTTCCCATAAGTCAACTTGTACATTGAAAAAGCGGTCTTTTCGTTGAGTCGCATAAACATAAAGTGGAGAGACCGTTACCGCGTTCTCCTTAATGGTGTGCTCAATACCTAAATCAACGCTAAGAAACGATTTACCACCATTAGCAACAAGGCCGCGACGCATATTGCATCGGAACTGCGTTAAAATGTAATTTCCCGGTTTGATACCATCAAATAGTGCGTATTTAGAGTCTTCATATACAAACATGCGTAGGGTTTGTGGTTCAGAACCAACCAAGTTACCATCAATTTTTTCTTTTAAATCAAATACGAAGGTTTCACATGGGTATGTCGAATCGTGCTTAGAGATAATCGTTGCAATAGCGAGTGCACCATTTCCCTGCGGTTCTGACAATGTGTCTATCGCTGTATTTGGAAGTGTTTTACAACCAGAAATCCCGATAGCCAATGCAGCAACTAAAAAATGTTTCATATAAAGCCTTTATTATTGTTAATGAAATCATGCGCAGACACTATCATTAAAAACTAAGACTCCAACCACAAATTTATAAAAGAGTGATATTGTTAACATTGTTTTATTTATCAATAACTAACATCAGCATCCTACACCTTGATTTGCCCAATATAGTCACTATTAGGGAAGAGCTCTTCCAGCTGTTCATTGTTAATTGAGAGGTGTTGGTTGAGTACACCTTTAATGACACCTCTCATGTCTATGGTTGGTTTTAGATCTCGCCCTTGATACAGATTCTGTTGGCTCAACCCTGGCCAGTTTGCGATAACTCGGCCTCCCGAACTCGACATTTTTGAGACTTTGTTAGCCATCGCGCCACCAGCAACAAGCATGACATTTCCCGTGCCATGATCGGTGCCTTTTGTTCCGTTTTCTCTAACCGTTCGGCCAAACTCACTGGCCGCGATGACCACCGTGTTATTCCAGCGTGAGCCTAACGAGTCCTTAAGTGCTGCCAACCCAGCATCCAGAGTCTTAAGTTGGTTGCTCAACCTGCCATTTACGCTTCCTTGATTAGCATGAGTATCCCAACCTCCAAGCTCTAGCGCTGCGATGTTTGGTCCGTTATCTGCTGATAAAATATCGCCGGTTTTGCCCATCAATGACTTAAACTGTTTGCCAACACCTTGATCACCGACCAACGCATCTATCTTCATGACACTTTCAAAATTGGCAGACAACATTTGGTCACTTTGGAAAAGCTCCTCAAGCAACTCGGTTTGTTTATCGCGTGTTTTTAAGCGGTTTGGATACCAACTTGCCACGGTCGATTCGCCCTGCATGATGAGTGGTAAGCCCGAATCAATCGCGATGCCATCGTATTTTTCTGAGCTCAAACTGAGCAATCGGTTAAGCCAACCTTCCGTATTAAAAGGATCGGAAGTACCGTTTTCTAATATCTTCTGTCCATCAAAATGTGAACGTTCGCGGTAAGCGGTTGAACACGCATGAACGAAGCTGAGTTCATTGCTTTCATACCACTGATGACATTGCTTAAGAGACGGATGCAACCCAAAGAAGCTATCTAACTTCAATAGCTGATTAGGCTTTAAGCCAATATTCGGTCTTAGACCTGCATAATCAGGATCAGCATAAGGCACCACAACATTTAAACCGTCCATGGCGCCACGCAGTGATATCCAAATAAAGATATTGTCTGAGCGCGTTTTGGCGAAACTTGGAAATGGCAACATCGCGCTGACACCAACGGCTGCGGCAATGCCCATGAACTGGCGGCGATTAATACTTTGTAGGCCGTGATTGTGTAGCTCATGACTCTGCGACTTAATATTCTGCGAACCGTTTGTCTTTTTCATACCCACTCCTAACGATATTGAAACTGTGGGCTTAACCACAACAGGGAAAGTTGCATTGCAGCACTGTCGGCTTTGCTCAAAACAATTTGAGTATGCTCATCAATCGCATCGCCATATAAAGCTGCGACCACGTTATCTACTACTGCCTTTGGTTTTGTACCAGATGCCCTAGCCGATTTTATCGCGATTGAGGCGAGCCTATTAGCGACTTGCATACGTTGAGTCAATGCCGAAGGGCTATTGTAATCTCTGTCTTGATCCGACCATCCTGCCGGTGAACCCGGTTTAAAAGGTGGTTGGCCTAATGTGTTAAGAGTATTCAGTGCTTGCTTATCGTTAAGTGGAATGTCAGCACTGCGAAGCACGGCAAATAGCCACTCTTTAGGTGGTCTGAACCGATTGGGCTTGGGTTCGTTTGCCTCGATGCTCCCCAATAACAAGCGATAAACAGGCAGTAAATCACCCTCACCTTTTAAATATGTCGCGACCATTTGTTCTGAGAGTTCTTCAGGCGTATCACCAATAAAATGCTGGCAAAGCTTGTGGACCAAATGCTGAGCTGTGTCTTTGTGAGTCGCTAAGGTTTGTAAACACGACTCCCCTTGCGAGACACCATGTTGGGAGTAGGATTTTCCAAGTAAGGTGATACTGCCTGGCTCGTGGAGGTTATTAGCAAATCGAAAACCGACGTTTGGAGATTGGAATTTAATACCCCATCCCGAAATCGCTTTTGATAATGCAATCACGTCTTGTTGGGTATAGGAACCATCAACGCCTAGGGTATGGAGTTCTAGAATTTCACGAGCGAGGTTTTCATTAAGCCCTTTGTCACGGCGCTTACCGACTTTTGAATTCGGCCCGATAGAGAGTTGGTTATCCAGATAAAGAAGCATGGCCGGATGCTTTGAAGAAGCCATCAACATATCACCAAAGTTTCCGTTCCAATGCTTACGAATTGCATCATTTTCTATGCTTGCGGCTAAGGGCATCAACTTTCGATTATCGACCGAGATGGCGAAGTGATTACTCCAAAACTGAATAATACGTTCTTGAAACCCATATGGAGTTTCGACACTTTGTAGATGGCGAGCTTGGGCTTGTTGTCGGTAATGAGTGCGAAGAAAAGACTGTGCCTCTTTCTTCATAACTTGCATCTTTTGCTCATCACCCTTGGCTTTCTTTCGCTGTTCACGATTCTCACCGACGGTTATCAGGATAGATTCAGTGGTCGGTAAAGCTTGAATAGCTTGGTGAACGAATGGCTTTTTATCCAACTGTTCTAAAGGCGAATAATAGGCTGTTTGAGCTAACCTCGGTCCAAAACCAAACCTTTGTTCACCCACGATTTTTGAAGTCGGGTAATAATTCACTGCACACTCCCTTATGCTTAATCTGTTCTAAGTGTAATCGCTTAGTCATCAAGCATAGGGAGCTTTACGTGGTTTTACGTTAGATGGGTGTCAGGTGCCTATCAAGTTACAGACACGGTGTGATCATTTTGAATGAATGTCTATTTACGCCACATATATACAAACTGGTCGTTTTGCGAGGTGATTTCAAAGCCAAATCTTAAGTACAGCTCTCCAACTCGATTACCTTGCAGATAACACAACTCAACTGGCTTACTGAGCTTATCTGCGTGAGCTAAACAATCGGTGAGAACCTTACTACCAACACCCTTGCCATGATATTCAGGCAGCAAAAAGAATCGGCAAAAGTAGAAGTGACTGCCTTTATTTTGAAGCAGTACACTACCAATTGTTTTGCCTTGATATTCTATGATTTTAGGCCTTTCTTCTGCCCACTCTTTGGCGTGTATATCTCGTTGAACTTGTTCATCCCAGCCAAAAACAGCTTTGATTGGCTCAAATTCAGCCGCCTTTTTTAGCTCGAACAGAAATTCATAATCTGATGACTGAGCGGGTCTTGTCGAATACTTCAAAATACCTCCAACAATAATCGATGAACTATAACCAAAGAAACCACCATCAATGGTGGCTTCTATTTAATAAAATCTCACTAACGGAAAGTAAGCGAACATAAGCAAGTGCCATGCTTTAGTGTTCATTTTGGGTCTAGCTGATAACGCAAAACCTCTTGCTGATCTTGCTCTGAGTAAAAGGTATTTAAGAACTGCCCACCGCACTTCTCAATCACTTTTTGCGAAGCAATATTGTTGCAGTCACAGGTAATAATAGCACTTTCTACAAGTACATAACGCTGAACCCAAGACAACATATGACTTGCGATACCTTGCCCTCTAGCTTGTGGCAAAGTCTCGTAGCCGATGTGCCCGATAACGTTATGAATGTATTCACTGGTGCCGTGACGAACTCTTACTACACCAAGGATTTGACCAGAGTCGATACAAAAATACGTAGAAGCAGGCGTCCACCCTTCTGGCAGGCACTCACCTTTTGAATAAGCGACTCGCCTTTTTAAATACGCATCACTACTGTCTGAAACACCTGTGTAAATATCTAACCCATCCTCAGAGCAAGCATTCACATAGTGATGAAAGGCACTTGAGTGTGAAATATCAGCTTTGACCATGTCCATATAGTTTCGATTCCTAGTTACTGCTCTTTCGGGTTTAGCTATCAAGCCTAAGCTAAGTGCATGGTGTATTCTTGATGCACTGTATGTTCATCAACTTGTTCACTCACAATAGAAAATCCTTGGGACAAGTAGAACTGAATCGTCGCTTGGTTTTCTTTATATACATTTAAAGACAAGTTCGGACATTCAAGCTTCGCGTGTTGGATAAGTTGCTTACCAATACCACTGCCTTGATGTTCTGTACTGACAAAGATCGCCGCTAAGATCCCTTCATAAAGCGAATAAAAGCCACGAACCTCACCGTCTACTTGATACACGTAAGTTGTTGATGCCGGAATATATAGGTCGCGCATATTAGCTACTTGCGACTCCCAAAACTCAGGAGCCACAAAATCATGGGCCTTTATCGAGGCGGTTAACCAAATATCTAAAACGGCTTCAATATCAGTTGGGATGTACTCTCTAATCATCTTAATTCTCAGGCAATTAATGTTGTTTAAACTGCGAACCAGTATGCCAAGAAGCGACGTAAATTCATTGAAGATTTACGACAATGTCCCAGTCAGAATTATTGAACGGCAATGATAGACCAATACCATTGGCCTCTATTGTTTCTTAACGTATTTAGCTGTCACAAGCATTTCACCGCCACCATCAAGCTTACAGTCTAGTTGGTGATCTTTGCCTTCATTGATGCGTCTGATTACCGCTTTCGTGCCGATTTTTAGTACAGAAGAACTGCCTTTAATTTTTAGGTCTTTAATGAAGGTAACTTTATCGCCACTTTCCAATACAACGCCATTCACGTCCTTAACACGCGCGGCTTCTCTTTCTAAACGCTCTTCTTCTGGGTTCCACTCATAAGCACACTCAGGGCAGATTAGGTTGTTTTGGTCTGGGTAGACGTATTCAGATTGGCATTGAGGACAAGGAGGTAAAGACATACGTTAATACTTCATTTAAATAGAATTTGCGTCCATTTTAATGACTCTTGTTGGGCTTAGCGAGCACAAATCTAACCATTTTTTAAGATGAATCTAACGAAGAAATGTGCAGCTCCCAAAACAAACAAACACAGCCATTAAGCTGTGTTTGTTTAAAGATTTGAGAACCGGACCGGATTAACGCTCTACTTTTGGCGAGTAAATCGAGTAAGCGGTGATTTGCCCTGCCACAATCGCGGAGAACATAAACAACGCAGATAAACCGATGCTAGGGATCGGCAAGATAGACTGCTCGAACACAGACTGACTGGCACTCACCAGCACGCGGCTACCCGGAACCAAAATGATGATCCCTTGCACGATATAAATAGAGCCTGTGAGCTCCATCTTCTTGGCAATCCAAGTTCCGTACAAAGTAATAAGAACCGTGGTTACCCAAGTACCCACAACCCAACCACTATCAAAACCGAGATAGAACGGCCCCCACATACCCAGAACCGCAACTGGCAAGCCAAGTAAGATGTCTTTAGGACGCGCATTGAACATCACACCGATAGATACAGAGATCAGCACCAAGCCAGATATGTGCATCCACATAGGTACCGCATTGGTATAGTCGATGGAGACCGCTTGTCCCCATATCGCTTCACCAATATTGAGCCCCATGATAATCCCAACAAATAGCTTAATCAGGGTTAAGGCACTCTGCCCTAGCAAGCTGGTACCAGAAACCAAGTCATTAAACGCCAAACATTCTAATGCGTTGGCTATGGATAACCCGGGGACAAACAAGACAATCGAGGCGATACACAATGCCCACACAGGGATCGGCAAACCTGTACTTGCCAAAAACGCCACGAAGATACCCGTTAACAATGCCGAGATGAACTCAACCGCGATAGCGCGACGTGAATGAAGAACTTGCTGGCATACCCAAACCATCAAACCCAGTAACGCAGAAAAGCCAACCGCTTCCAACGTACTGCCTACTAGCATCAAATACGCAGGCGGAATACCCATGTTGGCAAGTGCAGTCACAAACTTAGAATAACCGACAGGCTCTGGTACGGGCTCACTACTCGGTTGGTTAATACGAATGATCGTATTGGCCAACAAACTCAGGTTAATTGAAGCAGGCTTTAGACGCTTAAGAATCACAGCGTTGTTATCGTCTGGAAACTGATAATTGATCGCGGTTGGCGTTGCTTGGATCATCACATCCACACCATGCTTTTTAGCATAATATTGTGTATATTTTTCAAGCTTATACGGAGCGCAACCACTGCGGTGAAGAGTATCACCAATTTCAACAATTTTGTTAATTCGGAACTGAGAAGGCATGGGTATTTTAGCGGAGACAAAATGTGCGGCAAATGTACCAAACGATAGACGGAATGACGAGACTTTTGCGCGAATTATCAACTGAACTCGTTACTTTTTTCTGCAAAGGCTTAGAAGTCTCTATAACTCTACTCATTTGGGATTAGTTTACTGAATAATACGAATCGTTCGTAAGTTAAATCTATGCATCCCTATTGTTATCGAATTACTTGGATAGTCGGCTTAGATCACGATTGTATTAACACGTACAGTCGTAGATTTTGCTTACGTTTGTGGGGTAATAGCACTCTGTATTCGTATATAAATTCACCCGACGCACCTCTCCAAAAATAATAAATCAAATGTTACTTTGAATCGTGAGCTTAACGAGAGTTTAGTCACATTTTATTCACTCTAAAAACGCCAGATATGATTGAAAAACTAGCGGAGTGGTGGTTATGCGAGCACTTAGAATAAAAATGAAAGAAAAAGGTTTCGTTTTCAGTTAGATGTGGCATTATCAAACTCGTTAAGACGATGTGCGTACATCGTATAATGGCTATTACCTCAGCCTTCCAAGCTGATGATGCGGGTTCGATTCCCGCTGTACGCTCCAGTCTTCTTGATGCCTCAGTCTTACTCTTAAGACAGTGTGCGTGCATCGTATAATGGCTATTACCTCAGCCTTCCAAGCTGATGATGCGGGTTCGATTCCCGCTGCACGCTCCAACTTCTGTTTAGTTTCAAATTCTCTTTAGTTACAATACCCCCTTAGATGCACCATCTCCTCTTAGCTTCAAAACCTAAAACTGCGCACTTCATTGTGTGATTTTTTGTATTAAAAAAGAGCAATACCAAATGATATTACTCTTTGAATATTCTTAATTTAATTGATTACCTCAATCAAGCTTTCCTTCATCTAAAGCAGACGCGACCCAGACAAGCGGCGCATTCCAGTTGATGGTTATCTCGTTCAACGTCCAAGCTCCAATATTATCGCTGTAACACGTTTGTCCAACACACTTGCCTTTCATCACAGCGGCAATAGGATCACTAAAGCTTACAGAGTTCGGTCCTCCAATTAACGCGCCCGGTGCTGGTTTTGGTGAACTTTCATCAGCAGCGTAAGCCCAGAATCGATGATGAGGGTTCTCAGCAGGTTTCGTTCCATAACCAGTAACATAAGAGATATTCATCGGGTTACCTCCGAGGATATAATCCATCGCACTAGCCGCCGCTTTGATGTATCGAACATCATTAGAAAAATCGTGAGCGTAAATCAAAAAGATACTTCGGTTTACAAGGTTGGAGTTTGAGCCCCACGAGTACTCTTCGACGGTATAAGGAATGTTATAACCTTCATTGGCAACTTGCTTGGTATAAGATTCTGCCGTTTTAATGATGTTCTTACGTGCTTGTTCAATAACTTGGTTGTCTAATGAATTAGGTACCACGGCTAAACTCACGGTGCCCGCAGGCGCTATATACTGCCAATACATGTCACCATCTGCATTGATGTTCCCCTTCGGTACTTCAAGATAGTGCGGGGAATCAATCAATACTTTTTTGTAAACCTCATCATTGGTTGTGATAAAGAGCTCGGCCGCAGCCCAGTATCGCTCATCACTCAATTCGATATCATCATACGGCCCAGAACCGGTGAAGTTGTCGTAAGCATAGATATCTTGATGTTGATTTGCGGCGTTCCATGCTTTGGTCGCTGAATCCAAACATAACTGTGAGAAGTCGCTGTCGATATCTTTCCAAATACGTGCGCACTGAGCACCAATGGCGGCCAAATTCAATGAGGCCGCTGTCGTAGGGTAACCAACATAGCGTTTCTGAGTATCTTTGTGCGGTGGTAATGGCATGCCAGTCCAAGACTCATCTGCGATCTTGTGGAATGCCAGCCCTCTCGCGTTAATTTCGGTAAGTTTGAGGTTTTTACTCGCAGACTGATTACCAACAGGAACGGCGATAGGCGTGTCAGAATCAACTTGCATCGCTAACATGAACTCTATGTTCCAGCGAGCTTCAGACAACAGCGGGTTAACGCCATTGGTTGCTTCAGGGATTTTTACTTTGCTCTCTAAAAAAGGAAGCGATTTGTTTTCTAGGAACTGGCTTCGCTCGTATAAGTTCAGAAGTGTCCATGTTGAGATGCCACTGTTCACCGTATATTTACCATGATCGCCTGCATCATACCAACCACCAGTCGCATCAATCGTCAGGTCGCAGCCAGGCCATTTATTTCCCCAACTATCGACTTTATCAAAGCATGTTGCAGTATCGGACATGTGGCCACCGGGCCTCGCAAGATCCTCACGTTGAACGAACTCTGGCTTTATTTCAATGCCGCTACGATTTTGATAGAAGTAAGACAACGCATCGAGCTTCAACTTACTATAAACATCGTTTCGAATATCGAATGGATAGCTGACATCGTCGTCGACCTTGACCGTTAAACCTTTCATCGTGTCTGTATATTTTGAAAGGTTAACTCGGTGAATGTGCTCACCCGACGCTTTATTCAAACCGAATACTTCTGTTTTACCGAGATCAAGGCTGATCCCGGAATGAGATACTAATGTCCATTTCAAAGGTGTCGTCGACGTATTTTCAACGAAGATAAATTTATCGGATTGAGGTAAGAAGCCAACTTGATTAGCTCGAATTGGCATCTTAGTCGCTACTTTTACAAATGGCTTACCTACAACAGAAACGTTATCAATACAGATGACCCCCGTTTTCTGTGCGCCTAATTGAAACTGGAATTCTGTATCGGCGTCACTATCAAGTGCTTGTACAAAATCAAACGTATAGCTTTGCTTGTCTGTTGATACACCCACGTCACTTAGAAAATAATGCGTATAAGGAGGCCCTTCATGTTGGATCAAGGCTTTCATCTCAGTATCAATATTTGCATATGCATCGAACGATACCTGATATTTCTGACCTTGCTCTAAGCCAATACCGCTATGGCCTAAAATAATATCCCAAGAATTTTTCCCTGGGTTTTTAATATCAATACACGCTTCATTACTTTCTGTTGCTATGTTGGCGCCAGCATTCCACCAACCATCCATATTGCCTTTAAAGTGACTATTCCTAATCTGCTCTTCTGCATAAGTTACTCCAGAAGATAAAATCATGACAACCGCGAGAGATAACGTTCCTTTTTGCATCATTATTCCTTAAAGATGTTTCATATCTCCAAGGAAACTAGCGAAATAGATTCAATAATAGAGAGTTAACATTCGCAAAAAATAGACTCGTAAAAATAAATATTATGATTTCTTGTCATGTTTAACACTAAGGAACAAGCTCATGAATCAATTGCATGGATAGACAAAACGATATTGTGCTAGTGCTTCTCAATTAAACTCAGATTTCATAAAAGTGTGGGTTTAATAATCTTGGTCAATATCCGAAAAAACAGTTGTGTTAATGTGCGCGCATTAGCAACAACCAAAAATAATTAAAAATGTTTAAAAGCAATGAGTTAACAATAAACATCGAAGCAATCAATGTCGCACTGTCAAAAGTCGAAAATGCGAACAAAATTCAGCTTAATACGTTGAAAGGTTATGTGAGCAGCGAACCAGAACAGGCCGTGCTTGCGTTTCGTTCTTTGAATGAAGTGGAATCGATCGACGACAAACTTAAGAAAATCATGTCAGAGTTACCGCATCTGAGCGGCGAAGCTCACCATCTGCTGGAAACTTCTATCTTGCTACAGTGACTATGAATAAAGATAAGCCTCAACGAATCCCTCTCAGCAAAGCGCTTTGGGCATAAGTTAAGACTTATCTTTAATTTTCTTGCCCCCATTGAATTATCTAATTCAACAAAGCGCTATTAATTAACGTCTAAAGCGTTAACGACTTCACCATACCCGCTTCAGCGTGACCAGGAATATTGCACGCGAACTCTACGTTATTATCACCATGGAAATGCCAAAGCATCTGTTTCGCTTTGCCCGGCTTAACTGTCACTGTGCTGCCCGAGTCATGAGCGTGATTACCCATGTTTTTCATCATTTCACGGTGATCTAGCTGCTCTGAGGCAGAACCAATCGAGAATTCGTGGTCAATCTTGCCTGTGTTCATCACAACAAACTGCACTACGTCGTTTGGCTCAATATCGACCTTGTTCTTAAAGGTGATTTTCATGTCATCGCTCAGTAGGACATGAACCACTTTATCCGGTTTTGCGCCTTGAGCTGGCATCCCAACTTCTGACATACCTTCCATGTCCATCATTCCATCCATATTCATCATCTTCGAATGGTCCATCTTTCCACCCTTCATCATGCTGTGATTCATTTTTGAATGATCCATCTCTCCATTTTTCATCATTGAGTGATCCATTTCAGCAAAAGCCGTTGCAGTGGTCAGTGTTAGAGCGATAGCAATTAGTGTCTTTTTCATGGTCGTTCCTTAGATTAATTCTGTTTTATGTTAGTTTCACATATTCATGTGGTGCGCCCTTACCTACTCCTGTCTCGCAAGTAAGGGCTTCATAGTCAGTGCGTTATTTACTTGTCTCGTTTTGACTCTGAGTAATCTCTCGCTGTTTCCAGAGCTTAAAGATTGCAGGCAACACTAATAGGGTGAGCAACAGCGCAGAAGCCATACCGCCTATCATTGGTGCTGCGATTCGTTGCATCACTTCTGAGCCCGTACCCTCGCCATACATGATTGGAATTAGGCCGATAATCACCGTAAGTACCGTCATCATCACAGGGCGAACACGCAGTCCTGCGCCCTCACGGATCGCATCCGTTAAGTCTTCACTCTGAAGTGCTTGCTGGTTCTGCTCCGCATCCAATTTTTTGTAGTGCCATGCTTGGTTTAGGTAGACCAACATGATCACACCTATCTCAACAGCAACCCCGGCAAGCGCGATGAAGCCCACACCCACCGCAATGGAGAAGTTGTAATTGAGGACATGCATCAGCCATAGGCCGCCAACCATCGCGAGTGGCAATGTCAGCATGATCATCATCACCTCACCGACACGGCGGAAGCTCAGATAGAGCAACAACATGATGATGGCGATGGTGATTGGCACAACGACACTTAAACGGTCTTTGGCGCGCTCCATGTATTCGTATTGACCAGACCATGCCAGTGAATAACCAGCAGGCAAGACGATTTGATCGGTGACGACTTTTTGCGCCTCTGCCACGTAAGAACCAAGGTCGCGCCCTTCGATATCAACGAACACCCAACCATTAGGACGAGCGTTCTCCGTTTTAATCATCGGAGGGCCATCTTCATAACGAATATCAGCTACGTCCGATAGAGCGATACGAGCTCCGTTTGGTGTGACTAACGGTAGGTTCTGCAACTTAACGACAGAATCACGATAGCTTTGTGGATAACGAACATTGATTGGATAACGCTCTAACCCCTCAACGGTTTCGCCCACATTCATGCCACCAACCGCAGTAGAGATAACCTGTTGCACTTCTTTAATGCTCAAGCCATATCGCGCAGCCGAGCGACGTTTAATGTCTATCGTCACATAACGACCGCCCGCAACACGCTCGGCGTAGACAGAAGCCGTACCACTCACGCTGTTGAGGATGGGTTCAAGTTGAGAGCCAATATCCTCAATCACGCTCAGATCTGGGCCTGCGATTTTGATACCAATTGGCGTTTTGATACCGGTCGCTAACATGTCGATACGAGTTTTGATTGGCATAACCCACGCATTGGTTAAACCTGGGAACTGAATCAGATCATCAAACTCTTTACGCAGAGACTCCGTAGTGACACCGTCACGCCACTGCTCTCGCGGTTTAAGCTGAATCACGGTTTCAATCATGGTTAACGGTGCAGGATCGGTTGCTGTCTCTGCTCGACCAATTTTGCCCCACGTGGTTTCGACTTCTGGAATGGTTTTGATGAGCTTGTTGGTTTGTTGCAACAACTCACGAGCCTTACCTATTGAGATGCCCGGATACGTGGTTGGCATGTACATCAAATCCCCTTCGTCCAAAGGAGGGATGAACTCGCTGCCAAGCTTACTGGTTGGGTAATAAGCAGACGCCATTAAGCCAAGTGCGATAACAATCATCACCTTTGGATATTTTAGGCTGAGGTTCAGAAGCGGTTTGTACATCGCTACTAGGCTGCGGTTTACTGGGTTTTTGTGTTCAGGTAGCACGTTGCCGCGAATGAAGTAACCCATTAGCACAGGCACAAGCGTGATAGCCAAACCCGCCGCTGCCGCCATCGCATACGTCTTGGTAAACGCAAGTGGCGAGAACATCTTGCCCTCTTGCCCTTCTAGCGCGAACACAGGCACAAAACTCAAGGTAATGATAATCAGAGAGAAGAACAGCGGTGCGCCGACTTCTTCTGCTGCCTTACCAATCACCTGCCAACGGTTTTTGTCAGTGAGCGGAGTCCTTTCAATGTGTTTATGAACGTTCTCAATCATCACGATGGCACCATCCACCATGGCGCCAATCGCAATCGCGATCCCGCCAAGGGACATGATGTTGGCGTTAATACCCTGCCAATGCATCACGATGAATGCGCCTAAGATACCAACAGGTAAGCTTAATGCGATAACCAACGACGAGCGGATATGGAACAGGAACAGCGCACACACGATCGCAACCACGATGAACTCTTCAGCCAGCTTCTTCCAAAGGTTTTCAACGGCTGAATCAATCAAAGTCGAACGGTCATAAGTCGCGACAATCTCGACACCATCAGGTAGGCCAGCTTGCAGTTCAGCGAGCTTGGATTTGACCGAGTCGATCACTTCACTGGCATTTTCACCAAAGCGCATCACGATAACGCCGCCAACCGCCTCGCCCTCACCGTTGAGTTCCGAGATACCACGACGCATTTGTGGACCAAGGTTAATGTCAGCAATGTCGCCGAGCAGCAGTGGAGTCCCTTTGTCGGTCACTTTTAGCGGCAAAGATTGAATATCTTCGATGCTTGTCAGGTAACCGGTGGTACGAACCATGTGCTCGGCTTCGGCAATCTCAACAACAGACGCACCGGTTTCTTGGTTACCATCTTGGATTGCCTTATTGACTTGCTGAAGCGTTAAGTCGTAAGCACGTAACTTGGCAGGATCAATCTGTACTTGGTACTGCTTCACCATGCCGCCAACGGTCGCCACTTCAGACACGCCTTCTACGGTTTGCAATTCATACTTCAAGAACCAATCTTGCAAACTACGAAGTTCCGCTAAGTCGTGCTGACCGGTTTTATCTTGCAACACGTAGCTGTAAACCCAGCCCACACCGGTTGCATCTGGCCCTAGTGTTGGTTTGGCACTCGATGGCAAGTTAGGTGCAACTTGGCTTAAGTACTCCAACACTCGTGAACGCGCCCAGTACATATCAGTATCGTCATTGAAGATGATATAGACATAGGAATCACCAAAAAACGAGTAACCACGAACCGTTTCAGCTCCTGGTACGGCTAACATGGCGGTGGTCAATGGATAAGTCACCTGATCCTCAACCACTTGTGGCGCTTGCCCCGGATAACTGGTTTTGATGATCACCTGAACATCTGACAGATCTGGAATGGCATCGACAGGTGTATTTTTAACGCTGTATAAGCCGCCAAATACGATGGCTACAGTAGCAATCAGCACTAAGAAGCGGTTGCTAATAGACCAGCGAATGATTGCATTGATCATAGTTCACCCTCACCCACTTCTAAAGATTTGAGCACATAATCAGAACCCTGCTTCGCCACTAGAAACCGAATGGTTTGACCCTCGGCAAACTCCGATAAATCAAGGTCATCACTAGCTTGGAAATTCATTTCACCTGCTTTCCAATTCCACTCAGGGACTGGCTGATGTTTTACGGTGATCATGCCAAAATCTGCCATCAACATTGTAATGTCACCCGTTACCCAAATTTCGCCGGCGATCTTGTGTTTGTTGACCTTGTAGTCAACAACCTCGTACTGCCCTGACTCTGTCTTTCTCATCTCAAAATCAATCGCCTTACCACGTTGCACGTCACTCATGTCCAAGCCTTCCGCAAAGGTGAAATTCATCACCATGCCCGGCCAATCCCATTCTGGAACAGGCTGATGGTTAATCGTCACCATGCGACTGCCTTGCATAACATCGGAAATTTCACCGTTCGCCCATACGGTTTCAGCTTCTTCTTCAACACCATTGATGCGTGACAGATCAGCTGATTGGCTCGATTCAGAATCCAACATGAAGTGCGCAGAAGTGACAATGTTCTCACCTTGCTCTAGCCCTTGAAGCACCTCTATTTTTTCGCCAGCTTCACGACCAACCTCAATACGAGCAGAGCGATACTTGCCAGAACCTTCTGACATCACCACTCGAGTCATACCACCGGAGTGAATCACCGAAGATCTTGGGATAGTAAGAACAGCTGCATCACTGATGGGTTTCAGCGCAATATTGGCAAACATATTTGGCTTAAGCTCGCCATTTGGATTGGAGAACTTCAAACGAACGCGCAAAGTTCGAGTTTTTGGGTCAAGGATTGGGTAAACGTAATCGACATTACCCAACCACTCTTTGCCAGGAATGGCATCTAGCGTCATCACTGCATTGCTGCCTGACGAGATCCAGTGCGCTTGACGCTCAAACACCTCAGCATCAACCCATACTTCGCCTAATGGGCCTGCACTGATCACCGCTTGTGCAGGCGAAAGATAACCACCCTCACGAATATTGAGGCTAGCGATAACGCCATCTGCGGGTGCTTTAATTTTTATGGTTTGCGAGGCTTTACCTCGGCGAGTGATCGAACGAATCTGATCTTTATCGACACCCAAGGTGATCAAGCGTTCAGTGGATCCCTTGACCAACCCTTTGCGACCCGTTTTATAAGCACTAAGTAACTCTTCTTGTGCCTTAACCAGCTCTGGAGAATAAAGTGTGAACAACACATCGCCCTTATTCACCTTCTCACCGACAGCATTGATATAAAGCTTCTCAACCCAACCAGCTGCTCTTACGTTGGTTTGCCACAATGTACTTTCATCGAACGCCACATAACCCACGGTTTCAATCCGAGGAGATAGTGCTTCGAACTTAACTTTCGCTGTTTTGACACCCAGATTATTTTCTACCGACGAATCAATGAACACGGTACCGGGCTCATCTTTAACACCACTTGAGTCATCCGCGTAAACAGGGATTAAATCCATCCCCATAGGTGACTGACCCGGCTTGTCTCGCTGATAATTTGGATCCATCGGAGCCACCCAATACAGAGGTTCATCCTTGGCCTGTTTACTTACTTCGGCATCTGTACTCGTTGCCATTGCTGACATGTCATGTGCTGGATTAATTAGAAAATGGTTCACACCAAAACCCAATGCACCACCGACCAATAAAGCGATTGTTGCTACTTTTACTGTACTCATTGTCTATTCCCTTATTGATTGGCTGTGTGTTTAGTTGCGCTTGAGTTGAGTTGTGGTTGGTTTACTTGGTATTCAAAGCCACTGACTAACGCTGCCAGTTTGCTGTTAACGATGTTGAGATCGGTGATCAAACGTTGTTGCTCTAACTTAAGCGCCAGCTCATCGGTCGTTGCTAAAATGACATCGTTAAACTGAGCGGTATTGTTTTGATAGCCCCTCTCAACCGCGCTGATTCGCGCTGCGGTTTGAGGAAGCAAGGACGTTTGATAGCGATCTAATCGCTGGATCAGATTTGATCTGTCCACCAGCAATGCGTTGACTTGCGCGTTCATTTGGGAAAGTAAGGTGTCTTTTTGAGATTTAGCCGCACCAACTTGATACTGAGCAGCCGATAAGTTTTTATCTTGTCGGCTCCCTGTAAACAGCGGGATGTCGACTGTCAGATAAGCACTCACAAGATCAGAAGCTGGTTCACCCGCCATGTTATTGGCTTGACGGTGTGCATACATCACTTCCACCCCAAACTGCGGGGTATAAGCTTGCTCGGCTAACTCAACCTGAGTTTGATTGGAGGAAATACTGACATCGGAGATCTTAACCAAAGGATGGTCAGTCAGTAGCTGGTAGTGCTTAGTTGAATCGATATTGGTCGCTAATTTGCTTTCCAACAACGACCAATCGATTTGGTTAGTTGCATTCAGTGTGCCCTGAGAATCAAGAACCTGAGAGCCTAGCCAATCAGAACCCAACCATTCAGAAAGCTGAGAGATTAAGCGGCGCTGAACCTGCTGGTTTGCCTGAAGTTTCTCATCAAGCTTGCTCACTTGGAGCTGAGCATTAAGCAGATCTTGCGCTTCACTTTTACCAATCGAGTAGTTGGTTTGTACATAGTTTTCAAGCTCAACCAACAAACGACGATTTTGACGAATCACCGACTCAGCCTTTTGCTGATAACCTAACTCAAGCCAAAGCTGCGTCATGCTATTCGCAACCGTCAATTCTCTTGCTTGCACCTGCAAAGCTAAAGCATCTGCCTGTTGGCCTGCCTTTTTCTGTTGGAGGTTAAGCGTATCGCCACGCTCAAACTGCTGCATCAACCCTACCGATATATTGGTCATCGGGTCTTCGTCGAATTGAAAGCTATCGACAGGCAAACCGCCAAATCCAACTTTCAATTTCGGGTCCATTAAGGTCGAGCTGGCAATGCCCGTTTCTCGTATCGCTTGAGACTGAGCAAAGTACTGTTTGCGATTTCCATCTTCGCTTAAAGCAATCTCAATCAGTGTATTGAGTTGCTGCGTCGAGCTTGCTTGGTCATGTGCTGAAATGTGTTGAGCATTTGAAGCTGACGCCGTGTTAGCCGCGAGCGTAGCACTTGAAAACAAGGCCATAGGCAAGGTAGCAGCAACCACTAAGCTCGTGTTCATGACAAACACAGAGGTTGTTGGTTTCATATTCACAATGAATGTCCATATCTAGCGCTAATTAGCGCATAAAAAAGAATGGCTTATCAGATTTATCTAACTGATATAGCTGTATTTTTAGATATAGATTTATGCGGAAGGTGGGCGTAGCAAAGATTGTGCACGTGCGACTTTCTGGCCAATCGTGACCGATTGAAAACGAGCTAATGAAAAGGAAAGTTGATCAACGGCTTGAACAGCCTGAATTGGATAGGGACTTGCAGAACACATTGAGGCACAGCAATCGGCACTCGAACAATGGTTACCCATCATCGGACTGCCGTCTTCGCTCATTGAAGACATATCGAATTGAGCCATCAAAGAATGGGCACTCATGTTAGAGTCTTCAGCGTGTACTTCTTCACTCATCACATGACACCCTGCCATTGAATCATTAACCGAAGTATCGCTGTGGTAACAAGCCGACTTGCTCGACCCCATTTCCATCATCATTACTTCAGTCATCAAGGCTGAGGAGCTTGAGGCATAGCTAGACATCAACATCGCAATGATGCTGAAAACAATAATCCAAGTTTTTCGGAATGTGTTTGTCATAGCTTACCTTTGAATTTACAACGCAACTATAAACGTTCCCCTTAGGGTAAGGTCAATCCCATTGTGCCGATATTTACCTGACCGTTGAAAAAGTATTCATCCTCTCTTTCATCAAAATGAGATAATTCTTCGACTTTGCAGTTTTTTCTTTAAAAATTATCCAATTAGCTAGCGAAACCTCTATCTGTGTATTTTACTTAAGACAGTGCAACCACGATTCACGGATGAGAAAAATGGCTAACAAAAAAAACGTCGAAGCAAACAAGAAAAATACAGAAATCAAAAATAAGAAAAGTAACGAGCTAAAACAAAAGAAACCAACACAAAAAAAGAAGCGCAGACTGCATTCACATCTAAAAGTGAATATCCCACTTTTTCAGTCACTCATGATGATTTTGCCATCATTGGCTAAACACGCTGCAGCAGAAAGTATAGACAATTCCAGCGACGCTGCAGATCAAGTAACCGCAAATAACGGGACCGAAAAAGATGTCACCGATGACCATAGTAAGGCGGACTCATCAGCGGTTGTTCATCAAGAAGCTCAGACGAGTGACAGCGACGTAAACTCAACCTTAAGTGCAAGTCATGCCGCCCATGGTTCGAGCTCTCACTTGGTTCCTTCTCATCATTTATCGACGCTTTCTCACCCGCAAGTCCATTACATTCCTTCGGTATCGATGCCGACTATCTCCTCAGGGAGTAACGGTCAGCCGACTCATTCGAATGCGCCTACGACGCCCGCTTTACCCGTCACCTTTATGCCAGAAGTCATAAAAGGTACGTACGGAGAGCTTCATGTTGATGCAAATGGTCAATACACATTCGTATTGAATCCAAATTCTCCTCAATACATCCTGTTAAATCAGCACCAACCAGGTACTGACCATTTTGCATTACATCTATCTAATGGCTCGAGCATCATTGTCCAGATACCAGTAACAGGTAAGCAAGACACACCAAGTATTTCTGGAGACTTAACAGGTGTCGTAACAGAAGATCACAATATTGATTCACAAGGCTTGTTACATGCCAACGGCAAAATCGATGTCATAGACCCTGACCAAAATGAAAGTTCGGTTACACCGGAAGTTATCTCAGGTAAATATGGTTCATTAACTATCGATGCTGATGGACATTGGCAGTATCAAGTTGATAACTCGCTCTCTAATGTTCAAGCTTTAACCGCAGCCACTTCATTGCACGAAAGCTTCACTATTCACACCAAAGACGGCACACCGCAAACCATCGATATGACGATTGGTGGGAACGACGACAACGCCGTTATCACAGGTGTGGATACTGGCACGTTAACTGAAGATTTAACGACACAAGTTCAAGGGCAGCTTTCGGTAACAGATTCAGATCTTGGAGAAGATCATTTTCAGGCATCACAAGTAACTAGTAATTTCGGTACGCTAAGCATCACCAAAGACGGTGCGTGGACATACAATTTAGACAACAATAACCCAGTAGTTCAGGGACTTGGCCAAGGTTCGACTGCGACAGACATCGTCACTGTTCACTCTGCCGATGGCACAGCACATCAAGTTACGGTTACGATTAATGGCACCAACGACCATGCGGTAATCACGAGTAGTACAGCAAATTCACCAAGTTCGTTTTTCGCTATCGGGACAAGTAATGGCTCAAGCCAAGTTACTGAAGATAAAGATCTAACGGTTTCAGGCCAACTCAACATCACCGATATCGACTCAAAAGAGGCGCATTTTTCTAATTCCGACCTCAAGGGGACACTGGGTACTTTACACCTTAAAGACAATGGCGATTGGACCTACGATCTAGATAATAAAAATCCACAAGTTCAGGCTCTTGGTCAAGGTTCTTCGACAACAGATATCATAACCATCCATTCCGCCGACGGCACTCCTCATCAAATCACTATTACCGTTAACGGCACCAATGATAAAGCCGTGATAAGCGGAACCAGTGCCGGCGTGGTAACCGAAGAGTCCCAACTTCAGACCTCGGGCACACTTGCGGTAACGGATGTAGATACTGGCGAAGCGCATTTCTCTAATACCGATATCGTAGGCTCGTTTGGTACGCTACATCTAACCGATTCGGGTTCTTGGACGTACGATCTTGATAATAAAAACCCTGCCGTTCAAGCATTAGGTAAAGGAGCAACCGCTACCGACACCATTACAATTAGTTCTGCTGACGGTACACCGCACCAAGTGACTATCACAGTAAATGGCACCAATGATAAAGCTACTGTCAGCAGTGCGACCGTCGCCATTGATGAAACCGACAAAGCAGTAACTACCTCAGGCACGTTGACCAGTACCGATGTTGATAATCCAGACAATACCTTCACGCCAGATTCTATTTCAGGCACCAACGGTGACCTGACTATTGATGCCAATGGTCACTGGAGCTTCACCGCCAACAGCGCATTTAATCAATTAAATGTCGGCGATAAGGTCGAAGAAACCTTTACCGTCTCTTCCGTTGATGGTACATCGTCGACCATCAAAGTGACGATTAATGGCACCAATGACGCCGCTACTGTCAGCAGTGTAACCGTTGCTATCGATGAAACTAACAAAGCGGTCACTACCTCAGGTACGCTAACCAGTACTGACGTGGATAATCCAGATAACACTTTCACACCGGATTCTATTTCAGGCACCAATGGCGACCTTATTATTGATGCCAATGGTCACTGGAGCTTCACTGCCAACAGCGCATTTAATCAATTAAACGTCGGCGATAAGGTCGAAGAGACCTTTACGGTATCGTCCATCGATGGCACCCCTTCGACGGTCAAGGTCACGATTAATGGCACTAACGATGCAGCGACAGTCAGTACCGCAACAGTCAGTGTGGATGAGACTGATAAAGCGGTAACGACATCAGGAACGTTGACCAGTACTGACGTGGATAATCCAGATAATGCATTTACACCGGATTCCATTAGAGGCACCAACGGTAACCTGACTATTGACACTAATGGTCATTGGACATTCACCGCCAACAGCGCATTTAATCAATTAAACGTCGGCGATAAAGTTGAAGAGACCTTTACGGTATCGTCTGTTGATGGCACACCATCAACCATCAAGGTGACGATTAATGGCACTAACGACAAAGCCACTGTTAGCAGTGCGACCGTCGCCATCGATGAAACCGACAAAGCGGTCACTACTTCAGGAACATTGACCAGTATCGATGTTGATAATCCAGATAACGCATTTACGCCAGAATCCATTATTGGATCTAATGGTGATCTCGCCATTGATGCCAATGGCCACTGGGTATTCACCGCCAACAGCGCGTTTAATCAACTGAACGTTGGCGACAAAGTCGAAGAAACCTTTACGGTGTCGTCTGTTGATGGCACACCGTCGACCATCAAGGTAACGATTAACGGTACTAACGACACCGCTACTGTCAGCAGTGCGACCGTCGCCATCGATGAAACCGACAAAGCAGTAACGACATCAGGTACGCTAACCAGTACTGACGTGGATAACCCAGACAATACCTTCACACCCGACTCGATTACTGGATCTAACGGCGACCTGACTATTGATGCTAATGGCCAATGGACCTTCACCGCCAACAGCGCGTTTAATCAACTAAACGTTGGCGATAAAGTAGAAGAAACATTCACTGTGTCGTCTGTTGATGGCACACCGTCGACCATCAAGGTGACGATTAACGGCACTAATGACGCCGCTACTGTCAGCAGTGCGACCGTCGCCATCGATGAGACTGACAAAGCAGTAACGACATCAGGAACATTGACCAGTACCGATGTAGACAACCCAGACAATACGTTTACTCCGGATTCGATTGTTGGAGCTAATGGTGACCTGACTATTGATGCTAATGGCCAATGGACCTTCACCGCCAACAGCGCGTTTAATCAATTGAACGTCGGCGATAAAGTCGAAGAGACCTTCACTGTCTCGTCTATTGATGGCACACCTTCCACCATAAAAGTCACGATTAACGGTACTAACGACACCGCTACTGTCAGCAGTGCGACCGTTGCTATCGATGAGACCGACAAAGCGGTAACGACATCAGGAACGTTGACAAGTACTGACGTGGATAATCCAGATAATGCATTTACGCCGGATTCTATTTCAGGCACCAACGGTGACCTGACTATTGATGCTAATGGTCATTGGACATTCACCGCCAACAGCGCATTTAATCAATTAAACGTCGGCGATAAAGTCGAAGAAACCTTCACTGTATCGTCGATTGATGGCACACCCTCGACCATCAAGGTCACGATTAACGGCACTAACGACGCCGCTACTGTCAGCAGTGCGACCGTTGCCATCGATGAAACCGACAAAGCGGTAACGACATCAGGAACATTGACCAGTATCGACGTCGATAACCCAGATAACGCATTCACACCGGATTCGATTACTGGCACCAACGGCAACCTCACCATTGGTGCTAATGGCCAATGGACCTTCACCGCCAACAGCGTGTTTAATCAACTAAACGTTGGCGATAAAGTAGAAGAAACATTCACTGTGTCGTCTGTTGATGGCACACCGTCGACCATCAAGGTGACGATTAACGGCACTAACGACGACGCTACTATCAGCAGTGCGACCGTCGCCATCGATGAAACCGACAAAGCAGTCACGACATCAGGAACCTTGACCAGCACCGATGTCGATAATCCAGACAATGCGTTCACGCCGGATTCTATTTCAGGCACCAACGGTGACCTGACTATTGATACTAATGGTCATTGGGTCTTCACCGCCAACAGCGCGTTTAATCAATTGAACGTCGGCGATAAAGTCGAAGAGACCTTCACTGTCTCGTCTATTGATGGCACAGCGTCAACGATCAAAGTCACGATTAATGGCACTAACGATGCCGCTTCTGTCAGCAGTGCGACCGTTGCCATCGATGAGACTGACAAAGCAGTAACGACATCAGGAACGTTGACCAGTACCGATGTAGACAACCCAGACAATGCGTTCACACCAGATTCGATTACTGGCACCAACGGCAACCTGACTATTGACGCTAATGGTCATTGGACATTCACTGCCGACAGCGCGTTTAATCAATTGAACGTCGGCGATAAGGTCGAAGAGATCTTCACGGTGTCGTCCATCGATGGCACCCCTTCGACGATCAAGGTCACGATTAATGGCACTAACGATGCAGCGACAGTCAGTACCGCAACAGTCAGTGTGGATGAGACTGATAAAGCGGTAACGACATCAGGAACGTTGACCAGTACTGACGTGGATAACCCTGACAACACATTCACTCCGGTTTCGCTCACAGGAACCCACGGCAGCTTAACCATTGATGCCAATGGTCACTGGAGCTTCACTGCCAACAGCGCATTTAATCAATTAAACGTCGGCGATAAGGTCGAAGAGACCTTTACGGTATCGTCCATCGATGGCACCCCTTCGACGGTCAAGGTCACGATTAATGGCACTAACGATGCAGCGACAGTCAGTACCGCAACAGTCAGTGTGGATGAGACTGATAAAGCGGTAACGACATCAGGAACGTTGACCAGTACTGACGTGGATAATCCAGATAATGCATTTACACCGGATTCCATTAGAGGCACAAATGGCGACCTGACTATTGATGCTAATGGGCATTGGGTGTTCACCGCCAACAGTGTGTTTAATCAATTGAACGTCGGCGATAAAGTCGAAGAGACCTTCACTGTATCGTCTATTGATGGCACACCGTCCACCATCAAAGTGACGATTAATGGCACCAATGATAAAGCGACAGTCAGTACCGCAACGGTAAGTGTGGACGAGACTGACAAAGCGGCAACCACATCAGGCACGCTAACCAGTACCGATGTTGATAATCCAGATAATGCATTTACACCGGATTCCATTGCAGGCACCAACGGTAACCTGACTATTGACACTAATGGTCATTGGACATTCACAGCAAACAGCGCGTTTAACCAATTAAACGTCGGCGATAAGGTCGAAGAGACTTTCACAGTGTCCTCTGTTGATGGCACACCGTCCAATATCAAGGTGACGATTAACGGTACTAACGACACCGCTACTGTCAGCAGTGCGACCGTCGCCATCGATGAGACTGACAAAGCAGTAACAACCTCAGGCACCCTAACCAGTATCGACGTCGATAATCCAGACAATGCGTTTACGCCGGATTCTATTTCAGGCACCAACGGTGACCTGACTATTGATGCTAATGGTCATTGGGCGTTCACCGCGAACAGTGCGTTTAACCAATTAAACGTCGGCGATAAGGTCGAAGAAACCTTCACGGTGTCGTCCGTTGATGGCACACCCTCGACCATAAAAGTCACGATTAATGGCACCAATGATGCTGCAACGGTGAGCTCAGCTACTGTTGCAGTAGATGAAACCGATACGGCTATTTCAACCTCGGGCACGCTCACTAGTACCGATGTGGATAATACCGATAATGCGTTTACGCCAAATAGTGTTGCAGGCGCTAACGGCGACTTTAACATTGATGCAAACGGTCATTGGACGTTTACCGCGAACAGTGCGTTTAACAGTTTAAATGTCGGCGATAAAGTCGAAGAGACCTTCACTGTATCGTCAGTAGACGGCACGCAATCAACCGTCAAAGTGACCATCAATGGCACTAATGACAGTGCAACGGTGAGTTCAGCTACTGTTGCGGTAGATGAAACCGATACGGCTATTTCAACCTCGGGTACGCTCACTAGTACCGATGTGGATAATACCGATAATGCGTTTACGCCAAGTAGTGTTGCAGGCGCTAACGGCGACTTTAACATTGATGCAAACGGTCATTGGACGTTTACCGCGAACAGTGCGTTTAACAGTTTAAATGTCGGCGATAAAGTCGAAGAGACCTTCACTGTATCGTCAGTAGACGGCACGCAATCAACCGTCAAAGTGACCATCAATGGCACTAATGACAGTGCAACGGTGAGTTCAGCTACTGTTGCGGTAGATGAAACCGATACGGCTATTTCAACCTCGGGTACGCTGACTAGTACCGATGTCGATAATACTGATAATGCGTTTACGCTAAGCACAATCTCAGGCACCAATGGTGACTTTAACATTGATGCAAACGGCCATTGGACGTTTACCGCGAACAGCGCCTTTAACAGTTTAAATGTCGGCGATAAAGTCACTGAAACATTTAATGTTACCTCAACAGATGGTACGCCATCGACGGTAACGGTCACCATTAACGGGACTAATGACAGTGCAACGGTGAGCTCTGCAAGCGTTGCAGTTGATGAAACCGATGCGGCTATTTCAACCTCGGGCACACTCACTAGTACCGATGTCGATAATACTGATAATGCGTTTACGCTAAGCACAATCTCAGGCACCAATGGTGACTTTAACATTGATGTAAACGGCCATTGGACGTTTACCGCGAACAGCGCCTTTAACAGTTTAAATGTCGGCGATAAAGTCACTGAAACGTTTAATGTTACCTCAACAGATGGCACGCCTTCGACGGTGACGGTCACCATCAACGGTACTAATGATAAAGCCGTTATTGGTGGGACAAGCGCTGGACAAGTAACAGAAGAATCAAATCTTCAAACATCAGGCAAGTTGACGGTCACGGACGTAGATACTGGCGAGCAACACTTTTCAAATACAGATATCGTGGGTACTTTAGGAACTTTGCACCTAACCGATAAAGGCGATTGGACTTACGATTTAGACAATACCAATCCAACCGTGCAAGCATTAGGTAAAGGCGCAACAGCAACTGATAATGTCACAGTTCACTCTGCAGATGGTACGCCACATCAAGTCTCGATTACAGTTAACGGCACCAATGATAAAGCGATTATTGCAGGAACAAACACAGGCCAAGTGACTGAAGAATCAGCCCTTCAAACATCCGGTAAATTGACGGTTACTGATATCGATACGGGCGAGCAACATTTCTCCAATACCGATATTGTGGGCACATTGGGTACTTTACATCTTACCGATTCAGGAAGTTGGACTTACGATTTAGACAATACTAATCCGACAGTGCAAGCATTAGGACAAGGTTCAAATACCACTGATATTATTACCGTTAATTCTGCAGATGGTACGCCTCATCAGATTTCTATTACTATAAATGGCACTGATGACAAAGCCGTTATAGCAGGTACTTCAACAGCGAGTATCACCGAGGATAAAGACATTCATGCAGGATTGCTTCGCGTAGATGGTTCACTAACGGTTACCGACGTTGATAATGGTCAGGCACAATTTCAAGGCGAATCGTTGCAAGGTCAATTTGGTACTTTATCCATTAATCACCAAGGTCATTGGACGTATACCGCTGATAACTCACAGCCGATGATTCAAGGGTTAAAAACAGGTGAATCCGTTACCGATACTGTATTAGTTCACTCTGTTGATGGGACTTCACAACAAGTATCAGTAACTATTAATGGTACCGATGACAAAGCTATCATCGGCGGTGTTGATACTGGCGATATTACTGAAAATTCAGCAGGCATCAATATGTCGCCCGACCAGGCTCATGCAGGCATGGCAACCCTAAGGCAAAAAGTATTATATGCTTCGGGTCAACTAACAATATTTGACCCTGATAAAGACGAATCTGAATTTGGCGGGCAAAGTTCAAGCGGATATAACTATCATGGTAGCTATGGCGATCTCATTCTCAACAAAGATGGAAGTTGGAATTATCATGCCGATCTAGGTCATGTTAGCCACATCGGCGGCCGACCAACCACTCGCGGTACTGCCATTGATAAACTTGGCGAGGGACAAAGCCTTACCGACACTATCACAATTCATTCTAAAGATGGCACCACCCATGACATAGTTATTACCATTCATGGTAGTAATGACCGCCCATATTGTTCGTCTGAAGTACAGCTTAATTCAGGAAAAGAAGATACAGCACAAACGTTAACCACTTCCGATTTACTAACGAATACGGTTGATGTGGACGCTAATGATGCCGGTAAACTTACTATTGAAAACTTAGTTTCCGACCATGGATCACTCTTAGATAACAAAGACGGCACATTCACTTTCACACCTGAAAAAGACTACAACGGTGCTGTTCACTTTGATTATGATGTTAAAGATGCTCATAGTGGCGTAACACATACCGGTGCAACCACCACACTATCGGCTGTTAATGATGCGGCAATAGTCAGCGGAGACGTCACTGGCGATGTTTTCGAAGATCATAATATTTATTCTCAAAATCATATTGAAGTAACAGGCCATCTGCTTGTTACCGACCCTGACGCAGGGCAACAAGGCTTCCAATATACTCGTTCCACCACCGTAAGTGATCCCTTTGGCGGATCTTTGCACATAAGTGCTTCAGGTAATTGGGTCTATGACGTAGATAACGCCAAGCTTCAGCATTTAGGGGCTAATCAGGAGGTATTGGTTACTCATCGTGTTTATACGACCGACGGCATAGCACAAGATATCATTATTAAAGTAACAGGTACCAATGATGCACCCGAAGTTTCATCTGAAGTGGTATTACAAACAGGTACTGAAGACACCGATATTATTTTCACTCAGGCTCAATTATTAGCCAACTCGACTGATGTAGATGACAATGATGTAAACCAAATGCATGTCGATTCAGTGATAGCCAATCATGGTTTAGTGACAAAAAATGCCGACGGATCATTCACTTTCACACCAGAGAAAGACTATAACGGTGCTGTTCATTTTAGTTATGATGTTAAAGACGCCCATGGTGGCGTAACACATACAGGTGCAACTACCACACTGTCAGCAGTGAATGACAACCCAGATACACAACCAGTTATTGATAGCATTACAGAAGATACCGATACACATCATGCGGTTAATTTATTAAGTGGTGCTACCGACGTTGACGGTGACTCACTGTCAATAAGCCAAGTGCAAGTTAGTTTTGAAGGAAAAACAGGTCCATTACCAAAAGGGGTCAGTTTTGCAAGTGATGGCCATACCCTCGTTATAGATAGTCACAACCCTACTTTCCAACACCTTAGTGCAGGTCAAAATTCTGATATTGTTGTGCATTACATGGTAGATGATAACCATGGTGGACAAACTGCGGCTGTAGCAACCATCACCATGGTCGGTACGGACGATAAAGCCACCCTCGCTTCCAACATCATTCAGATGACTGAAACACAAGCGATTGATAGCCAACATAATACATTCAGAGGAACACTTCAGCTTATCGACCCAGATAGTGGCGATAACACACAATTTCTCCATAGTGGTAAATATTTGGGTCAAGGTTTTTCTCCAGGTTATTTTGATGTTTTTCCAGACGGTTCTTATCAATTTAGTTTACAAGGAGCCAACAATCGCTATGCGGATGATCGCATTGCTAGTTTGCGAACTGGCGAATCGATGCAGATCCCCTATGAAGTTGAAACCAGTGACGGTCAGAAGCTGACAATAATGGTTAAAGTGATTGGAGAAGATAACCAAGCAAGAATTGAAGTTGCCCCCGGCTCAAGTTTCACTGAACATGCCTTTGAAGATCGCACTTCAGTAAGCACTCCTAATCAAATATGGAGTGGCGGAAATTTACATGTGATCGATCCCGACCATGATCAAGCAGGTTTTATTGCACAAAATATAGCGACACCAGAAGGAGGGAATTTTTACATCAACCCTCGCGGTAACTGGGCTTACACTATCGACAACGCAAAAGTTCAGCATTTGGGCCAAGGCGAATCTTACCAAAAAACATTTTCTGTTGAGTCTATCGACGGCAGCGCACATCAAGATATTACCGTAACGGTACATGGCACCAATGATGTGCCAGTTGTTTCCGCCGAAGTACGCATAGCTTTGGGCATTGAAGACACTAGCATGCAATTGAGCACTGTTGAGTTACTCGCCAACGCAACTGATGTTGACCACAATGATATTGGCCAATTAAGTATTGCAAATTTAGTCGCTGATCACGGCGTCATTATTGACAATAATGACGGCACCTTTAGCTTCAGCCCTGAGAAAGATTATAACGGCCAAGTACATTTCAGCTATGACGTAAAAGATGCACATGGCGGTGTTACGCATACTGGCGCAACGACCACATTAAGCGCAGTTCAAGATAACGCAGTCATTACAGGACAAGATTCAGGCGCTGTGACTGAAGATTTAAACGTTCATTCCGGCAACTTACTCACTCAGGGAACACTGCAAAGCACTGATGTTGATAATCCTGATAATAGTTTTAGTGCTGAAAATATCCATCAACTGGCCGATGGTTCTACCGCACAAGGACAGCTGATGATTGGCGCCGATGGACGTTGGGTCTATCGTATTGATAACGCTTCTGTTCAACATCTTGGCAGTGGTGCAACCCTAACCGAAACGTTTACAGTGCATAGTATCGATGGCACAGAACAGGCAATTGCAGTCACGGTGGTCGGCACCAATGACGCACCAACGTTAAGCGTACAATTATCAGGTCATAGTGCGGGGCAATTACACGGCAGTGATATTGATACTGGTGATCAGATGCAGTACGACACCTTGCAACCTCACGGGCAGTTTGGTCAACTACAGGTTGATTCAACAACAGGGGCATTTAGCTATCAGCAAGCAGCTTCTGTCACGGGCATGAACTTTGACTCAACAACGGGCACTTATAGCGCTAAAGAAGTGTTTGAAGTACGAGTGTCTGATGGCCATGGTGGAGAGTCTCATCAGTTTGTTAGCTTTGATGTCACGGCAACCGTATCTTCGCCAGCAATCACAGGTGGAGTCCCAACGATTACTACACAAATAGCTAACGTTCCGGTCGTCACCGCCACCCAACCTCAACAAATATCCACGACGCCACCGGTTAATAATGTAAACCTCACATTAGCGACAAGTAGCGATAGTGGCACTTCTAGTACTGATCATATTACTAACGATAATACACCTATGGTAACGGGTACGACCGATATTCCATTTTCACAGGTGACGATTTACGAAGGTTCGACGCCGGTTGGGCATGCAATATCTGATGCTAATGGCGATTACAACACTGACCTGACAACCCTGACAGACGGTTTACATAATTTATCAGCAAAAGCGTTGGCGCCTTCATCTGTGTTACCCGCTGTATCGGGGGTGTTAAGTGTAAATGTCGATACAGACACCGTTGCACCTTCTGTTGATTTAGCAGCAACCTCTGATTCTGGTATTTCTAACCATGATGACTTAACCAATCAACATACGCCTGTTATTACAGGTCTTGCAGAAGCAAATGCTGCGATAAGTATTACCGATGAACACGGTAACGTCGTTGCATCAGGAACAACGAACGCAAGCGGGCTGTATCAATTAACCACCAGCAATTTAGCGGAAGGGGATCATACCTTAACCGTTGAAGCAACGGACACTGCTGGTAACCAGCAATCAGCTACGCTGGCGCTGCAAGTCGATTACACTGCACCGACGATATCCAATGTGTATTTATCGACATCCACCACACACCAAACGACTTTTGCGGGCAGTGTCGATATTGATACCGCTCAAGTTGATATTGTCATCAAGCATGGCAACCAAATAGTGGAAACTCTACACGCCACCTTGGATGGAAAAGGCGGTTATAGTGTTGACGCGACTAACTTGCCTGACCAAACGTATACCGCTTATATTCAAGCAACGGATAAAGCCGGTAATCAAACCCCTAGCAAGTTTGATCGCTTTAGCGTTGATACAAAAGCCGATGCCCCGAGTATTAGTTTTGAAAGTACCGGCAGTGATAACCAATATAACGCTGCAGAAGTAGCCGTTGGTGGCGCGGGCACAATCACCGCAATGATTAACATACCCGCTGATGCTGACAAAAGTGATACGTTGTTTATTAATGGCCAAGCGCATGTGATAACCGATGCAGAAATATTAGCAAAACATGTGCTAGTAGAAATAGCACCGGGAGCACAAATCAGCGCTAGCATTACCGACGCTAATGGCAATGCATCAACATTGGCACAGGCAATAGCGCCAACTGCTGACTTAAGTGCAGCCCCATTAACAATCTCACTGGCGCATGATACGGGTGTAGCTAACGATCTGATCACGAACGATGGGCTACTCACCATCAATGGACAAGAAACCGGTGCAACTATTGAGTACTCAATCGATAATGGGAAAACATGGGCATCAAGCTTTACGCCACAACAAGGTAGCAATACCGTGTCGGTGCGACAAACGGATTTTGCGGGCAATGTGTCACCCTCTACCACAGTAACCTATGTGCTGGACACGCAAATTTCAGCCACTGATGATCATAATACAGCCACGGAAGATCAAAATGCCACAGCAACCTCAGGTAATGTCCTTACCAATGATGCTTCTGGAACAACTGTAACGTCAACTGATGTTGCGGGTACCTATGGAACCTATCACTTTCAAACTGATGGCTCTTATACCTATGAGCTTGATAACAGCAAAGTGCAAGATCTTGCTCAAGGCCAAACTCATGACGATCACGCTCAGTATGAGATTACCGATGCTGCGGGTAACGTAACCCATGCTGAAGTTACGACCATCATTACTGGTACTAATGATGCTGCTATTATTTCAGGTCCAGATTCAGGAAGTGTTACGGAAGATGTGACGAATCCACAAGGAAAAATGGTCACTCAAGGCATCTTGACAAGCCAAGATGTAGACAATCAAGACAACAGCTTTCAGTTAGGTGTGATTCATACTCAATCAGATGGAACTCCTAGCTGGGGAGGGCTCTTAATCTCTAAGGGGGGGCATTGGGCCTTTACTGCAGATAATGCTCAAGCACAATCCTTAGGAGCGAATGAAACTCGTGTAGAGCATTTTACGGTACACAGTGAAGATGGAACCGCTCATGATATTGAAATTACCATTAAGGGAACCAATGATGCCCCTGTTGTTTCATCCTCTGTTACGCTTACTGCAGGAACCGAGGATACAGATGTCACCATTCAAGCGACAGACCTTCTCGCAAACACTACCGATATTGATCATAACGATGCCGGGCAGTTAACAATAGGCACAATTACCGCTGACCACGGAACGATTACAGATAATAACGATGGGACCTATACGCTCCATCCCGACGCCAATTATAATGGACAGGTAGCACTTACATATAATGTGGTTGATGGTCATGGTGGCTCAACGGCGACGGGTGCTAATATTAATTTAGCGGCCACTAGTGATAGTGCTACATTTACCGGAACTGATACGGGAGCTATTACAGAAGATATACATGTTTCATCAAGTAATTCTCTCAGTGTCTCTGGAACTATGAGGGTTGTCGACCCCGACGCCGGTGAAAATCACTTTCAATACAGTCAATTTGGTGAGACCCCTATATCTGATCCCTTTTCTGGTACACTGAGAATATCTAGTGTCGGTTCTTGGGGCTATAGTGTTGATAATGCGAATCCTGCATTACAAGCACTGGGAGCAGGAGAGACAAAAGATGTTATCTATGAGGTTCGCTCAGTAGATGGTACCACGCATCAAATAACGATTACTGTTCACGGCACTAACGATACTCCAACACTTTCAGCTCAAACTCAAGCGGTGACAGAAGATGGTTCAGCTCTTCATGGACAGATGGCTGCTACTGATGTAGATCACGGTGCGAAACTTACTTTTTCAGCGCCTAGCTCCGTTGATGGCTTAACTTTCAACCAAGATGGTAGTTACTCCTTTGATCCTTCCCACGCATCGTATCAGGCGCTTGGAGCAGGTCAAGATCAGACATTAACAGTTCCAATCACCGTGACAGATGAACAGGGTGCACATAGTACGCAAGATTTGACTATCGTTGTTCATGGAACCGATGATGGAGCTGTGATTGCCGGTCAAGATAAAGCTAGTATCGTAGAGGATACTAATACTAATTTACAAGATGCAATTGTTGTTTCGGGTAAGCTTACAGTTTCTGATCCTGACACTGGTGAAGATCATTTTCAGTATCATGGATTTAATAGAACAGCCCTTACAGGTACATACGGAAAATTGAATATTGATGCCGATGGCACGTGGGGGTATACCACTGATAATGCGCAACTGCAGTCGTTGTCAGAAGGTGAGCATGTAACGGATAGGATAACAGTTCACAGTGCTGATGGAACAGCTCACGATATCGTTATAGAAATCGAGGGAACCAATGATGCCCCTGTTGTTTCATCCTCTGTTACGCTTACTGCAGGAACCGAGGATACAGATGTCATCATTCAAGCGACAGACCTTCTCGCAAACGCTACTGATATTGATCATAACAATGCCGGGCAGTTAACAATAGGCACAATTACCGCTGACCACGGAACGATTACCGATAATCACGATGGCACCTATACCCTTCATTCCGATGCGAACTATAATGGCCAGGTGTCACTTTCCTATGATATTCAAGATGCTCACTCTGGTTCAGTGACAACTTCGGCTTCTGTGACCTTAGCCGCAGTGACACCACAACTCACTATTGCCCTTGCCAATGATACGGGTTCAAGTAGTTCGGACCACGTTACACAGGATGGTACCCTTGTTATTGGGGGGCAAGAAGCGGGATCTAGTGTTGAGTACTCTATTGATGCTGGCCAGAATTGGACAAACTCCTTTGCTCCTCAAGAGGGAAGTAATATGGTGACGGTACGACAAACCGACAGCCATGGCAATAGTTCAATACCCAGTACACTCTTCTTTACGCTTGATACTCACGCCGGTAATCCTACGGTTTCCTTTGAATCGTCCGGAGCAGATCACCTCTACAGTCAATCAGAAATTGGAGCCGACGGTACCATTACCGGCACTATTGATCTTCCCACAACCGCGAAGATTGGTGATACGCTACACATTAATGGTGTTGATCATGTCATCTCACAAACTGACTTGACCGCAGGTAAGGTAGACCATGAAGTGCACCCCGGTGACCCTCTTATGGTAATCCTTACCGATACTGCTGGTAATAGCTCTCACTTTCTTGCGTTAAGCGCCGATGGTGAAATGCAAACCAGTGTTCCCTCGTCACCTATTGGAACAGGAACAGGTACAGTGCCTATGTCTCCGGTGGTGCAAGCTCAGCATGTCTCTGGTAGTAATGGAGTGACTATTCATTCCACAGATACTCACGGAGGATTTGCCCTCACCCAATATGGTGGAGCGGATATCCGTTCACCCTATGGAACAGCTCATATTGACCCGCAATCAGGGCACGTTGGTTTTCAGCCCATAGGAACAGGAAACCCCCATACCGCTCATCAAGGACATTTTGAGATCTTCCAACATGGACAACATGTAGCTGATGTGGATGTGACCAGTTATAACCACAATCACCAACCATCGCAGATTCAAGTCACGCCAGTAGTCGCACCACCGCCTCCACCACCTGTACCAGTGCAGCATGATGAACCTGATTTCAGCCATGATACCAATGCAGACTTATCTTTCACCGTTGATGATCATAGTATTGTTGTATCCGATAGTTTGCATCAACAAGCGAGTGAACATGTTCATCAACCTACCGGTGCAGCCGCTTACCTGGATGCATTGGGCATTAAACCCGATGCGACATCGACAACGGTTCACGATCAACCTGCGGATATGGATATCGTACTAGCGCAAGTTGACCATCAAGATGCAACGACACATGACCAAGCGCACTTGGATATGTCAGACGCGCTGGAACACCATGATGCAAACATCAACCATAACCAAGATGATGAGCATCACCACCACGATATAGATGGGTTACCGGACATAGATCCTAACTCATAACTTCAAGTGTAAGGTGCCTAATGCTTAGTGCCTAGTGCTAGTGCTAGTAACTTACCACTTAAACTCTAGGCAAACACAATCGGGAGCATTAATTGCTCCCGATTGTTTCTCTCTAAAGAACATAAAAACTTGAAAAAACGACAATCAAAAAGGGAGCACATAATGTGCTCCCTTTTTATTATTTGCTGTTGTTATTCGTTTACTCTCAACACTCTATATAACGATTACCTTTCACCAAATGCGACACTGACATTGGTGTAGATCGGTTTCCATAAATACTGGAAAACGGACTTCTCACCAGTTGTAATATCTACCTCGCCCGTCATACCTGGCAAGATAGAAAAGCTCTCCGGATTATCACGGAAATAAGGAACATCCACCGAGACGACGACTTCATAATAGATCTCGCCACGTTCACTTTGACTTGTGGTCGGTGAAATACTCTCAACCGCCCCTTTTAGCGCCCCAAAGCGGCTGTAATCAAACGCATCAATCTTGATACGAGTCGGCTGCCCTACACTCACAAAACCAATATCTCTTGGTGACAAACGAGCTTTAAAGTCGGCTTTCCCGCCAACAGGAACAATTTCAACCACTGTCCCACCCGGCTGAATAACACCTCCGTTCTGTGTACTTGGCAGGCTTTGCACCAAACCTTGTAGCGGCGACACTAACATGGTGTTGGTCAGTTTCGCTTGGCTTGAACGTACTCTGGCGTTCAGGGCTGACAAGTCAGAGACGGCTTTAGAACGATCATCGCTCACTTTAGCTTTCGCCTCCGCCAGAAGCTGTATAATTTTTTGGTCATTACTGTCAGCTTGTCTAATCAATACCGACTTCTTGCCACGAGCTTCTTCAATTTTCTGCTCAATACTGGCCAGTTTTTGACGCATTTCAAGCACACGTAAGCGTGAAATGTTACCCGACTTATAACCCTTTTCTAGTATGTTCAACTCTTGCTTAGTCGCATTTAACTCTTTCTCATAACTAGGCAAGGCCTTTTCTACGCTACGAAGCTGCTCTGCAATTTGCTCGCTCTCTTTCTCAAGCACCACACGCTTTTGGAAGTAGAGGGCTTTTTGCGCGTTTAGCTGCGCTTTTTGTTGGCTGACGATCTCTGGGTAATCGACCTCAAACTCAGCAAGGTTAGGCTCACGTTGCTCAAGCAGCGCATTCATACGTTCCACACTGGCTAGAAGCGTCACTTGTTGGGACTTTAGCTCTTCAAGGGCGGTACGCTGGAAAGTGGCATCAAACTCAACAAGCGGCTGGCCTTTCTCAACCAACTGCCCTTCTTTAACGAGAATTTGCTTTAACTTCCCGCCAATCGCGCTTTGTAATACTTGCTTCTCGCCTTCTGGAATCACAGCACCTTTGGCTTTGGCGATTTCATCAACTTGAGTGACTACAGACCAAGTGGCAAAAGCAATAACACATAAGGCAACCGACCATGTGGCCAGCGCCAATGTACGAGCCGTATTTTGTGATTCAACAAGTTCACCGTAGCGCTTGCCCTTCTCGATAGATTGTTTAGTCATTAGCGACTCCTTGCTTAGACTCTGATTGTTCTTGTTGGGCTGCATTTTGTTGAGCAGAAGCCTCTTGAGTTGACGGCTGTAGCTCTTGAGATAACGGTTGCTCAGATAACTGCGGTTCTTGAGAAGCTTGAGGCTCTGAAGGCTGTCCCTGCTTCGAAGACTGTTCCGGCTCTAATGGGCCTGCATAAACCACTGCACCTTCATTTAATACCACCACTTTATCGGCAAGCTTGATTAAATCCGGATCGTGGGACGTGTAAATCACCGTTGCTTTTCCTTTTTTCGATTGCACAAACTCACCAAATATACGTTTAGCATTTGGGTGAGCATCAGGCACAGGGTTATCCATTAAGAACATGGGGTAGTCATAAACCAGCGCTTTCGCGTCAATGAGGATCTGAGCGACGCTGCCAGACAACATGTCAAAAAGGCTGTCCGGCTGAATACTGCTGATGGAAGTATCGAGCCCACCGGATAATGTCTCGAACCAACGCTTTCCGCCCACCATTTCAATTGCAGAGATCATTTTCTGATCTTCGACTTTGTGACCGTCGTTTAGCCACTCTCGAATACTCAGCGTAAGCAAATCAGGATATGCGGCTCGAATGAAACACCAGTGGCGATAAAGCTGCGGATCGTATTGAACGAGGTTAACGCCTTCAAGCTCGACCATGCCGTTTTGGATAGGCTGTAAGCCAGACAGCACTTCAATTAATGTTGATTTACCGCTCCCAGAAGGGCCGGTAATCGCGACAATTTCACCGGCTTCAATATCAAAACTCACACCATTCAAGGCCGGGCGACTCTGTTTGGGATAGCGCAGTGTCACTTGCTCTAATTTCAAATTAGGCGCTACCACAGGTAACGGGTGATGCTGGTAACTGAATTCACGCTCAGACGGCTGAGACAAAATACGGTTCACTTGCAGCTTGGATTGATTAAAGCTATTAAAACGCATCGCACTGTTTGCCAACACCTGAGCAGGACCCGTCACCTTAGATATCAACATCATTGAAGCAATCAAACCACCAGGGGTCATCACTTGTTCAAAAATAAGTCCTATTCCTAACCCCATCACGGCGAGTGTCGAGCCCACACCAATGAAATAGTAAATCGAGGTGTACCGACTCTGGAGAACCGATTGATTAAAGGTCACTGTTGAAGCAAGAAGATTGGCCTTTTTGAAGCGTTGAATCCAGTGCTCTGAGAATCCAGCACTGCGAATAAAGGCAAGCTTGGATGACAGCTCATTAGTCATGTTTTGACGATTCGTACCTGCCACTGTCGATTGCATAGAGCGCTTGCTGCTAGAGCGTATCGAGCGTTTTGCTAGCAAGTAATAAAGGATTAAAGAGACGACTGGAACCAGAACCAACCATCCGCCTAAAAGACCTATCGCAAGTACAAAAATAAGAATGAATGGCAGATCAAACAGCGCATTTCCTAATGGCCCCGATAGCACACCTGAAATACGCTCTGACAGCATCACTTGGTTTTGCTGACTAGAAGAAGCTGTTTGCTGATTTTGAGCATAGCTATTACGAAGCAGACGCTGCACGAGGGATTGAGAAATCTCACGACTTACTCGGTTGGAAACTGAAGCAAACACTCGGCTACGTAATGTTCTCAACCAACCCATCATCACAAACAACAACGCCGCGCCAATGGCGATACCTTGCAACTCATGCCCTGCATCACCACCAATCACATGGTCATAAACCGACATCGTGATGAAGGGAACAGCAAGCGCAAATAAGTTAGTGATAAAGCTGACCAGCAGCAATTTAGGAATGATGGGACGAAACGCATGTAACCGTTCGCCAACCCAATCAGGAGAGGCCTTCTCTAATGGTGGCCCTTCGATAACGATGCAAAACTGTGGGATCTGGGTAATGTCGTCATTGGCATTAAAGGCAACAAATTGCTTGGATTCTAAATGACCAGAGACCAGCTCATGTTCACCAAGTACCAGTAAGACCAATTTATGTTCACCAACTTCATCTAGGTTGGCAACCAAGCGATAAGGCAGTGCAAGCCTGTCGAACAAGGCAAACATATCGTCGATTGATTCAATGCCATTTTCATCGACCCATTGATGTGCGAACAACTGGATATTAGCATTAACTTCCAACTGCTTAAGAACGGAAAGGCTCTCGGTTTCTAAATGATTCATCACCTCTTGTCGACCATTCGTACCTGCACGGTTGTTCGTACCTGAAGGGTTACCAATATCTAAACGATTCATACGACGGCCTCCTGATTGCTCTCGCTGTCGACCGTAATAGCTCGACTTTCCACTGTAATGATTCGATTAGCCAATTCGCGAAGCTTCGAATGGTAGCTCACCATCAGTATCGTGCGTCCTGCCGTTACTTCTTCTTCCAACACCTTAGCTAGATTCCCAAGGGAGTCTAAATCAAGTGAAGAATCCGGCCTTTCCAACATGATTATGGGTTTATCACTTGCCAATTGAGCCGCGATATTGAGCATTTTCACGTTACCCATACTCAACAAAGAAGCACTCGTATGGCCAATTTGTGTCTCTAGTCCATCGGGTAATCGAGTAATCTCTTTGGTTAAACCCAAACGCTTTGCATAGTCACTGGCGCTTTGCGTTTTCTCAGGGTCAAACCCGCACAAGTTGTCGAGAATAGTACCCGACACCAACTGCCCTTTAACGCCACAGTAGGCCGCAATATTGGTTACGGATGCGATTGAAACTGCAGCTCCGTTAATGAAGCACTCCCCCGCTTTTAGATCATCAATACCTGCAATCGACGACAATAAATGACTGTTGGTGTGGCGATCCTCACTCTCTAACAATACCAACTCACCTTTATTCAAGGTGACATCTGGATGAGAGAGTTCACCGTATCTTTCAACGGTCGCTTGCTGAATTTCCAACGTCTCAAAGTCAGATAAGTGGTTCTCAGCTTGCTCAGAATCTGAAGAGTCCGATAGTGATAAGTCACTCAATTTTTCTATTGCCTGATTGGCACTGTGTATTGAATTAAGCTTGATTCTAACCCCAACTAGAGCACTCAAAGGCGCAACCGCTCTGCCAGATAAGATAGAACATGCCGCCAATCCACCAGTGGTTAACTGGCCATCCAACACCCATAAGCTGCCAGTAATCACGAGTAAAACTGACGTCGCTAATGCGGCAAGTTGAATACATTCTTGGGCGAAGGCGTTCTGTTCTTCTTCTCTCGCTTTAGACTGAGAGCGAACATTATTGAGGGATTTAAATTGATTGAAGATTCGAGACTCAACAGCCTGACGTTTGATTCCTTGAATGGTTTGGCTTAGCAAAATTAAAAACGCTTTTCGCTCCTGCTCATCTTGGGAAGCTTCTTCACTTAGGCTTTTAACGCGAATAGAAGATAACCAAACAATTCCGAGAGTAATCAGCCAAACTGCCAAAGGTATCGCCACCAGCTCACCGCCGATGTAAGCCACCAAACCCAAGAAGATCAATGCGAAAGGCAAATCAATAAAGCCTGCAATCACACCACCGGAATACCAATCTTTGACTTTGGATACAGAGCCGAGTCCTTCTTCTACACCGCCAACACCTAAATGACGAAGATGACTTGATGAAGCATTAGTCACCCTTTCAACCATGGTTTGATAGGTCGCTTTCTCGGTATTACTGGCCGCAGCAGACAAAAGCCAAGTTCGCACAAACCGAATTAGCGCTTCCATAGCGACAGCCAACGTCGCACCCGCTAATAACAGAGTGGCAGTCCCATAACTCTGGTTAGGTAAGATACGATCGTAAATTTGTAAAACCGTTAGCGGAACGGCGAGAGAAAGAAGATTTATGAGCAAAGAAGGCAGTAGGACTTTCCCCACCACCCCTTTGTTTTTCATTGAACTTGCGGGCATACACAATCCTTATCCATGCTTATGAAATAAGATTGGTACACCATGTTGAGTATTGCAAGGTAACGGACTGATTTAACGTGTTTTTCAATATAACTATGACGCAGATCTTCTTACACAAATCTTCCGTTCTATTCGTGCTCTACAATCTGTTGTCATAATCCTCAATCGCCTGCTTTAACTTTGAAAAGTCTGAGTTACATAAATACGGTTTCAGCGCTTCAAATTTATCTGAGGGCCACTCGTATATTTTGAATGAAATGAGCTCGTCAATAACAGACTCATCAAAGCGGTATTTGACGACTTTAGCTGGTGAACAACCGACAATGCTGTATGGAGCGACGTCTTTAGTCACCACACTATTCGCTGCAACTACAGCGCATTCGCCAATCGTCACACCGGGCATCACCATCGCTCTCATGCCTAACCACACCCCATCGTCAATGTGAGTATCGCCTTTGTCAATGTAGGCGTCGTCGATGACATCCATAAATGGATACAGTGAAAACCAATCAACTCTGTGGGTATGGTTGCCACCCATCAAAATCACGACCTCTGCGCCAATACAGACATAATCACCAATATAGAGTTCGTCGATTTCCCATCGAGGCTCCCACTGGCGGCTGACTTCGTCGCCGTGTAAATAACGCACTACCGATTGTTCAAAACCGTTATCCCAGCAATCGCTGTAATAACTGTGTTGACCTTTTACATGAATATTGGGGTTGGTTACGACTTCATGCAACAACTCGAATTTGGACCAATGCTTCTTTTGCATTTTTACCTCTGAATGATCTATTTAGTTTTATTCGTTAACTATCAAAATGTTCGACGATGCAAATCCAAGGTGCACAAACTAACGCCCTATAAACACAGGGTTCACTGGGATGAATAGTGAGTATCACGCTTAAATCATAGCAATGTCGCTAAAACTAAAGAGACGTCAGTGGATTCGAGGTTGCTTAACAAGAGGAAGTAGTTTCAAAGTTTGCTCAGTTTTTATCGATAACTTGGTTGGATAATTTACAGGCGTAGTGTATCTGTTTAGTCGCACCAATTTGACAGGAAGATGTGATTAATAAGGTTTCAAATTTCGTTTCGTGGAATACGGAATGAACAAGAGCCTGCGCGATTACACAGGCTCAAACTTAGACTCTGCTATAAACTTCGGAGCTCGCTTGGAGCTAGGGTCAGCGACTACATGCGAGCAAGCTGTGCTTTTCTGTCTTTATTCACCACACAAAAGTTACCGCGCTTAGTACGACATTTAGAGCATCGTTCGCATTCAACAGGGCTTCTATCCCCTTCCTTCCAACGCTTAACTAAATGGGGTTCAGAAAGCAGCGGTCTTGAAAGCGCGAAGTACTCAATGCCCGTGTTGTTTGCAATCGCTTCGATAGCATCAAAATCCGTTAGGCCGCCAACCGTGATCACTGGGATATTAACGTCTTGGCTGATCGCGTGACCATACTCATGGAAGTAACCTTCAGCTTGAATGGTAAAACCATCGTGCGACTCACCAATCATAGTGTCTGCTTTGCCATGAATATTACCTGACACGACAATGCCATCAACGCCCACTTGTTCAAGCTTTTTACAAACTAAGCGCGTTTCGTCGAAGGTCACGCCACCTTCAAAAAACTCCGAAGCTGTAAGCTTAACCAAGATAGGGAAATCATCTCCCACCAACTTACGCGTCGCGATATAGATCTCTAGCAAGAATCTCATGCGGTTTTCTAAACTACCGCCGTACTCATCTTCACGTTGGTTGTAGTAAGGGCTTAAGAACTGATTAATCAGGTAAGTGTGAGCAGCATGAATTTCAACGCCATCAAAGCCTGATTTTTGTGCTCTCAAAGACGCTTGAGCAAACGCATCAACAATGTAGTCGATCTCGTCTTTGGTCATCGCTTTGCCTAGTGTTTGAGTGCCTTTTTCTGGAACCTCACTTGGTGCGTAGATCACTCGTTCGCCAAGATCATGCGTGGTTTTCGTGCCACCATAAGCCAATTGCATCACGATTTTAGAATCGTTGTTATGAACCAGTTGAGTCAGCTTTTTGTATTCCTCGATAAACGAGTCGTTATACATGCCCATCATGCCCGCGTTAGGCTTTTCTTCTTCAACGATGTTCGCGTAACCCGTGACGATCAAGCCAACCTCACCTTGAGCCAACTCTTCATAGATAGCGTAAAGTTTATCTGTCATATGGCCATCTTCTGTCGCCATATTTTCCCACGTCGCACTTCTCATGAAGCGGTTCTTTAGTGTCATCTTGCCAATGTGGGTTTCTGTAAACAAAGTACTCAAATCTAATCCTCATAAAAATCGTGCAAGCGACCCATCTAGCATGGGCACTGATTGACGCGGATAGTACAGAGAATATGGCAGGTAAAACTTAATCTAGATTAAGAGAGCGGCACTCTCACATAAGAAATAAACAACGATTACCCAAAAAGAGAGGAAATAGAGAGACAATTCAGGACAGAAAACAAAAAGCCGTTCAGTCTCGCTAAACGGCTTTACTAGTTTATAACTAGGTGGGGATATTTCAGGACAACGCTATAAAGGCATTACCCATATTTAGCCGTCGGATCGACACACTGATACACCTGTCCGATACTCGCTTCGTTCGCCAATAAAGTTTCGATAAGACGTGCGACCTCTTGTCTGTAAATCACACCATGAACCTCTACCTGTTGGGAAAGTTCACCGTTACCCGTCACCTCACCATCTAGCAAGCCGCCAGGGCGTAAAATAGTGTAATCCAGAGAGCTCGATGTTAACCAAGCTTCAGCCAAAGATTTTTCTCGAACCGCTGCGCCAAACCCTTTTCTTGATCGTTCTGATAGGTACTGCCATGAATCACCACAACCTAATGAAGTAACAAGCACGAACCGCGCAATATCATTATTTTCCAAAGCATCAATTACATGTCGGTGCCCTATGTAGTCAACCGGAACATCCGCTCTAAAACTGCCCATGCTTGAAACAACCAATGCCGATTTCGGTAACTCAGCAACCGTCTTCTCCACTTGTTGTTTGTTGGTCGCATCGCAGCTAAGTGAAGTTACGCCAAGAATTGCCAAGCGCGGGTTCTTTTCTGGGTTTCTAGCAATCGCAATCACTTCAAAACCTTGCTGATGAAAGTGCTCGACCATTGCAGCACCCAAACCACTGCCCGCTCCCCATACAACGACTGTCTTCATAACTACCTCATAAAATCATGTTCTTAGTGATATTAACTGGGCAAGCTAAACGATTCTTTTATTAAGATCAATAAATGATAATAAGTCTCAATATTATTTTCAATTGAGAGAGCCAAATACAAACCCATCGATCTCTCCTAATGAATTGAAAACCTAACTGAAACGCTCGACTTATCCTGTTCGGGTAACAGCAACTATAGGTGTAATTTGTTGTCAACTCGTGTATCTAGACATAAGCCTTACAAAGCGTTTGTTAGCAAAATACCGACGCCAATTCGTTCGCTGTTATAGTCATAATCGATCAAGCTCTCCCCATAACCTTTGTAGTACTGAACATAGCCGTTAAGTCGTCCATAGAGTGGGAAACTCAATGAGGTTTGGACACCTCCATAACCCGTTTGGAAGTTATAACGTCCGACTGCCGACACTTCAAAATCATCCCACTTATAAGCACCCGACAATTCGTAATGCCCTAGATAATCTTGGATGTCGGGGTTGTCGTCACTGCTGCTCGACTCAGGTATGCGATACCAAGGCTGAAAGTACACCGCGAAGTCATCTTCCATATAGCCCAATCCAGCATAAACGCGGTTCCAACTGCGACTTAGTTCGGCAGTTCGACCATTCGATAAATGTTCAAGCCCTAAACGAGAAAACCACACGCCGTCAGCCGATTCTATGTTCAAAGGTGTCTCATAGAACACTTCAGGGCGATAGTTTGTCTCTCTAAACGGTGCCGAGATATCTGAAGAATACGCCTGCCAAAAAGACTTCAGCGTGAAACCAAAATAGATTTTATCCTCTTGATTGAACACACCATCGTCGACCACGGGGATCTTCAAACTTATTTGCAGCTTTATCTCTTCGTCACTAAGATCATCCGCTTTACCGCCGAATCGCTCATCGCCATAAGGTTGTGTATTTACGTTTGTCATATGAGTGACTGGCAAAATATAGTTCAAGCGGTAAGGCGTAATCACAAATGGGTTGTCTTCCGTCGTGTATTCCAATTTCAAGCGCGAAATTTTTTGTTCAGGTGACAGTTCAGTAGTTCGAACTTTTGTGCTGTTCTCACTTTCCTTAGTCGCAGTCTTAGTCTTTGCCTTAGTTTCACCTTCTGAATCAGCGACTGCGTAACTACACTGTTGCTTGAGCCACTCAACACTTTGCTGGTTTTTCGCGCTCGCTAGTGAATTCAGAATACATTGTTCGTAGCTGCTCTCACTCGCAAATGCAGACGCGCTTAAACCGCTGCCAAGCATTAACAGAGCAAGCTGACGGTAGATTTTATGACTACCGCTTTTATTGATGATCGCTTCATTGTCGCCGTACACGAGCTTAACCTTGCTTCTTATTTAAGTAGGTTGCTTCAAAAGCAAAATCAACAGCTTGCTGAGTAATTTGCTCAACGTTTTTATCTAGCATATCAATAGTGATTTCTGATTTATCGTTCTCAAGTACGCCATTATCGTTCACCACGAAGATACGGCGGCCGATGAGTCGAGATGAATCATGATCTTTCAGGTCCACGCTTGCCAATATACGAATCGAACGGTCACGAGTACCTGCCGCATATTTTATGGCACCGATCACTGAACCTACTGGGATAAACTCAGTTACACGCATATCTTCGGGAATATCGTTGATGTCATATAACGTCACGCTAATATCAAGCTCCTTATTCTCCAAGATAACGTTCGAATAGCCCTGTAATTTTTCAGCTAACTTCTCTTCCATTTTCTTGTGGAGCTGTGTTTTAAATTGAGACTGAACCTTCTTTGATACTCGCTGGTCAATGCCGGAACTTTTTATGCCAACGGTTGTAAATTCAAACTCATTAAAGTGAAGTACGCTGCTGTCTTTTACTATCCACGACACCCCTGCCATGTCGTCATCAAACTGACTATCGATGAAATAATGATTTGAGTCGACACTTTGGATTTCTTGCTTATTTGGCATGTTGCTTGAACAACCTGCAGTGAATAAAACGGCTAATGGCAATAGATAATGTAATTTCATGTGAATCTCTAATTTCCTGAATTTTGAGTGCACGAATCCCCAAGCGGTCAGGCTCATAATTTGGGATTCGTGTAGATTAAGTTTTCGTGTTAGTTAATTGTTTGTACTGATTCGCTTTTCGTGATGTCGAAATTTTCGCGCTGATTAAGCTTCTTTCTCCTGACCCGTATGGTCCGCCGCTAAGTAGGTGTAAACGGTTGGTACGACAAACAACGTAAACAACGTGCCGATCGACATACCAACAGTAATCACCAAGCCAATCGAGAAGCGACTTTGTGCCCCTGCTCCGCTTGCAATCAATAGCGGTACAACACCAACTACCATGGCAGCGGTTGTCATCAATACAGGGCGCATTCGTACAGTAGCTGAACGGATTGCCGCTTCACGACGGCTGCATTTCAGCTCTTGTTGCATCTGGTTGGCGAACTCAACAATCAAGATGCCGTGTTTACTGATCAGTCCGATTAAGGTTACCAATCCAACTTCGGTGTATATGTTGAGCGTATCAATGCCCAAATACAGTGGCATTAAGGCACCAAAGATCGACAATGGAACACTGGTTAGTACCACTAACGGATCTCGCAGGCTTTCGAACTGCGCTGCCAGTACCAAGTAGATAATCACCAAGGCTAGGAAGAACGTCGTTACTAATGACGAACCTTCTTGCAAGAACTGACGTAACTGGCCTGATGTATCCGTGCTGTAAGACTTAGGCAATATCTGCGCTGCACCCTCTTCCATCACTTGGTAAGCTTCACCAATACTAATTCCCGGCATCATTTTCGCTTCAATCATGGCACTGTTTAGCTGTTGGAACTGATCCACTTTCGAAGGTTGTACCGATTGGCTAATCTCGATTAAAGACGCCAGTGGAACCATTTCACCCGTATTCGAACGCACATGGTAATTCTTCAAATCATCCCAAGAGTTACGGTTCTCGTTCGGCACTTGCGTGATAACCTGATAGCTGCGTTGATCCATCGAAAAGTAGTTCACGAAGCCTTCACTAATAAAGCGAGATAACACGGTACCGATGTCTTGCGCACTCACGTTCATTTGCGCCGCTTTATCACGGTCAATTTGGATCTCAACCTGCGGTTTATTGAAGTTAAGATCGTTCTGCACATAGATAAACTTACCGCTCTTCTGTGCGTATTCTTTCAACTTTTCAGCGTACTGATACAGATCCTGATACGAGCCTGTTGGCGTCTTCAATACCATTTGGAATGGCAAGCCTTGCGGTGTACCTGGTAAATCGGGTGGCGAGAAGGTGTACACCTGCAAACCTGGTAATACGGAACTCTCTTTTTCGAAACGTTGCATCACTTCTTTCGCTGTCGCTTCGCGAGAATCCCAATCTTTCAATACGCCCAGGCCAAAGAAAGCGTTGTTGTGCATATAACCGTTATCCAACATGGTCATTTCTACTTCATCATTTTTAGCAATGGCATCGACCAACGCTGGAGTAAAGTGACGAATATAATCGGTATTGGCTTGTGCTGGCCCTTGTCCCATAACAATCATTACACCTTGATCTTCTTCTGGTGCTAGCTCTGATGCGGTATTCATAAACATGAACACTAAGCTGACTAACAAGGTGCCGATCAAAGGCCAAATGTAAACACGGTTGTTAAGTACATGTTCAAGTACCTTTCGGTAACGTTCCGTTACTCCTGCAATAACCGCATCAATCTTCTTAACCAGTTTCCCATCCAGTACCGACTTGTTGAGTAGCTTTGAACACATCATTGGTGTCAGTGTGAGTGCAATAAAACCAGAAATCAGAACAGAACCTGCCAAGGTGAAAGCAAACTCAGTAAACAACTTACCGGTCAAACCGCCCATAAAACCAATTGGCGCATACACCGCAGCCAACGTAATCGTCATCGCAATGACAGAACCTGCAATTTCACGCGCACTGTCAATCGCAGCCTTGATTGGACTCGTGCCGTCTTCTAAGTGGCGGAAAGTGTTTTCTACGACCACAATCGCATCATCAACCACCAAAGAGATCGCAAGAACCATCGCCAATAACGTCAATAAGTTAATGCTGAAACCCATGCTCAACATGAAAAACATCGAACCAATTAGAGACAACGGAATCGTCACCAATGGGATTAACATTGCACGCATAGAACCGAGGAACGCGAAAATAACGATCACAACAATCAGTGCGGCTTCCATCAGCGTTTTTGCTACTTCGTCAATCGATGTCTCAATGAACTTGGTTGAGTCGTACACCACGTCAGCTTTAATACCATCAGGCAAGCCCGCTTTTATCTGAGGCAGTAATTCATAAATGTCCTCAACCACTGTTAACGGGTTAGATGTCGCTGTATTGCTGATCGCGGTTGCAACCGTTGTTACACCGTTGAACTGAACATCCGAGTCATAGTTTGCCGCGCCTAATTCTACTGTCGCGACATCTTTCAAATGCACCAGTTGACCATCATGAGCCTTAAGTGACATGTTCTTAAAGTCATCTACAGAGCTAGAATCCGTGTGGGCATTAATGTCGACTTCGATGTAAGGGTTTTGTAACTTACCCGCGGCGCTCACAATGTTGTTTGCACGCAGCGCGTTTTGCACATCCAGTGCAGTCAAGCCATAAGACGCGAGCCTTTGAGGCTTCAACCAAATGCGCATGGCAAAGTCTTCTTGGCCTAACATATCAACCTTGGATACGCCCTCTACGGTTGAAAAGGTCGGCTTCACGACTCGACTTACATAGTCGGATACCTGTTCAGTTTTCAGCGTGTCACTTGAAAAAGAGACATATAAAATCGGCGATTGAGATGTCGATTTAAGAATACTTGGGTCTAAAACACCCGATGGCAGCTTGTACTTCACTTGCTGCACCAGAGATAAAATCTCCGTCAACGCGCCATCGGATGGGTAACCCAGCTTCAAATAAACCGTAATGATCGATTTACCCAAGGCACTGTCTGATGTCATGTAATCAATGCCCGCTGTTTGCGCGATCTCCGCCTGCAGTGGTTGTGTTACATAGCCTTGTACACTCGATGCACTAGCCCCTGGGTAACTGGTAGTAATGGTGATAACACCGGTTTCAATCTCCGGGTATTGGCGTATTTGCAATGAGGTAAAGGCTTTAAGACCCAATACCAATAGCACCAAGCTCAATACCGTCGCTAAAACTGGGCGTTTGATAAATACATCAGTAAATGTCATGGGAATATCCTAGTTGGTTTGCTTGGTGTCAGTAACAAGCGGTCGTTGGTTATTAACCAGTACCGAGCCACCGTTTTTGAGTTGATGTTGATTCGACGTCACTACAACATCCCCTTCATTCAACCCCGAAACAATACCGACATACCCACCCTGTTTAGGGCCGATTTCAACTGTGCGTTGCACCACTTTGTATTCGTAAAATGGTGTCTCTGCTTTCTCTGAACCTTGGCTGCTTGAATCTTTGTCGGCAGAGCTTGCGCTGCCTGAATTCGTACTCACTTGTTTCGTTGATGTATCAAGAACAAACACAGTATCGCCAGACAAGGTGTAGCTAATCGCTACTGACGGAACACTAATAACCGAATTTGAATCTGAAGTGGTTAACGTAGCATCGACATACATTCCAGATTCCAGCGGTACTGGCTGAGTCGTTACAGCGCGCAATTCGATGTTGTGTGTATTCGCGTCTGAGCTAGGTTCAATCGCAGTAATCGTTGCGTGATACTCAGCATCGTTAATCGCGTCAGATTCAAATTTCAAATCCTGGCCTACTTTTACACTGTGGAGATAAAGCTCAGAGATAGAAAAATCGACATACTGTTGAGAGCTATCTTCAAGGTCTACAATCGCAGTGCTTGAGTTGATAAAGTCACCCACATCAATATTTCTAATTCCAACATTGCCAGAGAAAGGCGCTTTGACTTTCATGTATTCAACCTGAGTAGATATATATTCGAGCTTCGCTGATTCAGCGTTAAATTGAGCAGAAATTTTATCTACCGAATTCTGAGAAACACTATTACTTCTAAGCAATTTTTTATTTCTTCTTAATTCAATTTTTGCCAATTCAACTTTTGCCAGTTGGCTTTTGTAATTAGACTTTAATAGCGCATCATCAAGCTGAACTAAGATGTCACCTTTATTTACATATTGACCAGAACTAAAAAGCACTTCTTTTACTTGTCCTGACATTTGACTTGTTACATTTACCGACTGATTTGCACGAATATTACCAATAACTTGCAACCTTTCATTCCAAATTTCTTTATTTACTTGTTCTGTTGTTACTGATGTTGCGGGTAATTTAAACTCCGACAATTTCTCTTTTATTATTTCGCCCTTCACATAGTGAAAGCCAAATACAAAAGACAATAATATAAATAATGCTGACCCGACGATAACGCCTTTATACTTACTCATGTGTTCACCTTGATTTTAAAGTCCGGTTATTTTACCTGCCAGGAATATCAATAAATCAAACTCACATAACATCGCAATCAATCTATATAAAATAAAAATAAAACCTATAAATACAATGACTTGATAGGTGACTATCAAGTAAAAATCATTTTAAATATTTATGTGTATTTTATTTAGACATGATTTATATTCCTCCACGATAGATATAATTCTCATCGTCCCTTAAACAACTAACTGAGATTAATATGTCTAATCAAGCACACCACACTAAGGTCGCCATCAAAGAAAAAATGAAACATGTATATGGAGAAGAAGTCGAACATAAACATAATAAAGACCACCTAGAATATAGAGCGCATCAGCCTTCTCATTCTGGTCAGCCACATGGCGGTGAGCCAGAAGGACATAAGCATTTAGTTAATCACCATCCAGATGGTCATCATGATAAGCACCATAAAGATAAAGTTCATGCTCATAAAAAATCATCACGACTACACCATAAGAAGTCAATCTCTTAGGTTCGAATAACGACAGAGAACAAAAGCACTCTGTAATTTAAAGTAATCACATTATTAACAATAAAAAATAAAAATATTTCATCAAAGGTTTATCATGTCATTTATTATTGAACAATTAAGAGACTATCCATTTATAGCTCTATTCCTATCATTAGGACTCGGTTACTTAATCGGTAAAATTAAAATCGGTAAGTTTGAATTGGGCGGAATCGCAGGTTCACTTTTGGTTGCGGTTGGGCTTGGTCAAATTGGCGGAATCGCGATTTCCAACGAAGTAAAAAGCATCTTCTTTGCACTATTTATATTCATGGTGGGTTACAACGGTGGTCCACAGTTTTTCTCATCATTCCGTCTTTCATCGCTAACACGCTTATTCGCTTCATTCGTGATGACGTTTGTAGGATTAGTCACGGTTGTATTGCTCTCTAAGTGGGCAGGATTAGACAAGGGTTTAGCGGCAGGCCTTGCAGCTGGCGGCTTAACGCAATCAGCAATTATCGGTACGGCAGGTAACGCGATAGATCAACTCAACCTTGCTCCCGATGTGACTTCAACACTTAAGACAAACGTGGCTGTAGGTTACTCGATCACCTACATCTTTGGTTCTCTTGGCCCAATATTAATGATGTCTCTTATTCCTATGGTGATGGGTTGGAACATTACTAAAGAAGCGAAAAAACTCGCAGAAAAAATGGGCGCTGGCAACAAGCAGTTAAACGAGGGTGAATTTTCAGCGTTGAGCCGCGTATCTTCACGAGCTTACCAAGTAACAGCAAACTCTATCTTTATTGGTAAAAGCGTTGCTGAACTTGAAGAAGCATTCGACGCAGACTTAACGATTGAAACGATTTACCGCACCAAAGGCGAGACAGAATCGACTTTAGATATCGCTAAGAACCCTATCTTAGCGGCTGGAGACAAGGTTTATCTTACAGGCCTTACTCATGCCTTCCCGAGAGTCACTGCGCTTGGCATAGAACTCGGTGAATTCAACTCAGAAAACAACGTTATTCATACTCAGCAAAAGATTGTACTCACCAACAAAAAACTCGCAGGTATCACACTGCGTAAGCTTCACGATGAAACAAACGCACGCATTCGCCGTGGTGTTTATATCGCTCAGCTATCTCGTATGGGTCACGATATCTCAACACTACCAGAAACCGAATTACACCTTGGCGACGAAATTACGTTAGTGGGGCAAAAAGAAGACCTTGCCAAAGTCGTCAAGAAAATCGGCTACAACAGCCCACTCCCAAGCGTGACTGACTTTGTAACGATGTCTTTCGGTATGGTTCTTGGTTATCTGATTGGTGAGATTGGGTTCACCATTGGCGGTTCTCATATTGCTCTTGGTTCAGGTTTAGGTTGTCTAGTATCAGGCCTACTTGTTGGGTACTTAAGAATGCGTACCCCGCGTTTAGGAAGCGTTAACCATGGCGCTGCCAACTTTATGCAGACATTTGGCCTTGCAGTATTTGTTGCGGTTGTTGGTATCAACGCAGGCGCTCCAGCACTGACTGCAATCAAAGAGAATGGCATAACGCTATTACTACTCGGTGTATTGGTGACTCTGATTCCTCAAGTACTCACGTTCCTATTTAACTACTACGTACTCAAAATCAAAAACCCAGTGGAAGCACTTGCTGTTGTCGCGGGTAGCCGCAGCGCTAACCCAGCATTCGCTTCGCTGCTAGAAAAAACACAAAACAGTACACCAGTACCAAGTTTCACGATGACTTACGCGGTTGCCAATATCTTCCTCACTTTATGGGGGCCAGTAATCATCAACTTAATTACAAAAATTTCTTAGAAAACAGCTTAATCAAGAGCCTACCTCTAAACCTAGAAATCATTAATCAAAGGTTAGCTATTCACTCCAAACAATAGCTAACCAATAAACAATAGATAACCAACAAATAATTTAAAGAGAAAACACTATGAAACGCACAGACGAAAAACGCCTAGAAACACTGAGCCCATTTGAAGTAAAAAACACACTGATCGACCTAGCTCAACATTCACATGAAAAAACGATGATCAACGCTGGACGCGGCAACCCTAACTGGGTAGCGACAGCACCACGTGAAGCTTTCTTTCAACTAGGCATGTTCGCTCTTGAAGAGTCAAAAGCCACGTTCTCCGGCTACCAAGGTTTTGGCGGCATGGGCCTTAAACAAGACGCAAGCCTGCGCTTTCTTCAATTTTGTGAAAAACACGAAGAACAAGAAGGGGTTCAATTCCTAATTGAGGCTTTCCAGTTTATTACTGATAAATATCAAGTAGATGGTGATGAACTCATTGATGAATGGGTCGCTGGTATCCTAGGTAACAATTACCCAGTTCCCGACCGTATGCTCAAGTACTCTGAACTTATCGCTCGTAAGTACATTGAACAAGAGATGGCAGGCTCACAACCGGTGCCTGCAGGAAAATTTGACTTGTTTGCTGTGGAGGGTGGGACAGCAGCAATGGTATATATTTTCAATACTTTGAAGAGCAACCGTTTATTAAACAAAGGCGATACAATAGCGATTGGCGCGCCAATTTTCACCCCTTATATCGAGATGCCAGAACTTGAAGACTACTCGCTAAATAAAGTAGAAATAATGGCAACGGAAGCTTCTGCTTGGCAGATCCCTGATTCTGAATTAGATAAGCTCAATGATCCGAGCGTGAAAGCTTTCTTCTTAGTGAATCCAAGCAATCCAGCATCGGTAAGACTGAGTGATGAAACACTCTACAAAATCGCAGAAATCGCCAACCGTCGCCCTGAGCTTATTCTACTGACTGATGACGTTTACGGCACTTTTGCGGATAACTTCACTTCATTGGCGATGCTTGCTCCGAAGAATACGATTCTAGTGTATTCATACTCTAAGTACTTTGGTGCAACAGGTTGGCGTTTAGGGGTAATTGGCGTACATGAAGACAACAACTTCGACCGTATGATTGCTGATCTTCCTGAGGAAATCAGAGGTACACTAACGGCAAGATACCAAGGTATTTCACTTGAACCGAGTAAGATTAAATTTATTGATCGCTTAGTTGCTGACAGCCGCGCAGTGGCACTGAATCATACTGCGGGCCTTTCAACGCCTCAGCAAATCCAAATGACGATGTTTTCGTTGTTGTCTCTGATGCAAGGTGGTGAAGAATATAAACGCTTAGCTAAGCAGATTGTGCGTCGTCGTTACCACACTTTGATGCAGAAGAACTTGGCAGCTCCAATCATTACAGAGGGCGATCAAACAGGTGCGTTTTACTATGTAGAGATTGATCTTAAGGAAATTGCTCAAACAATTCATAGTAATGGTTTCTTCTCTTGGTTAGAAGAAACGTATGAGCCGCTCGACTTCTTGGTTCGCCTTGCAGAAGAGCATGGCGTAATTGTAATGCCGGGCGCAGGATTTGACGCTCCAACGTGGTCGTTACGTGTTTCTCTCGCTAACTTAGAAGAAGAGCAATATGCAAATATCACTCATGCGATGAATGCTGTAATGCAAAGCTATGTAGAACGTTACGAAGCTATTTGTTAACTCTACTCAACAGCTGAAAAGCTGATAGAGAAGTAATAAGTGCTGAGTGTAATTTCACCTAAACTGGTGGTCATACACTCAGCTCTTTATTTATGAAGAAGCTGGATAAAAACTAGTTAAACTCGTAGGTATAAGAAGCGCCGACACTGTTATTTTCGCCATAATCATCTTCGGCAAAAATACTAAAGAAGTTAAACGACTGAGCATCACTCAACTTATAACTAGCACCTACCCCAGCCCAATAACCAGAATAGTCATCAGAACCCATTGAACCGCCACCAAAACTCATAATCGACCACTCGTCCGTTATCGTTTTTAAGGCAAAGGCACCGATATAACCGCCATGTGTCGAGCTTGGCATTAGTACATAATCAGAACCCACATTCTCATCATCGAATACTGCCACTTCACCATCGTTATAGCTGTATCCCGCCATCGGGAAGATTTGCCACCCAAAAGGTTCAATATCGAAATAACTCAATGGTATAAAGGTACCGATGCTGTAGTTATTCTTGTAAGCATCATTATCGTATTCAGATCGACTAAAGTTAAAGTTAACAATGCCTAATGGCAACAGCCAAGAACCACCAAGTCGCCACTCTTCACCGTCTGCATTGACACGAGCATTTATCATGCGTGCTTCATCAAGCCCAATAGAGCCCGAAAACTTCAATTCTTCGTTATAAGCAATGCCGGCTTTGGTTACGATCTTCGTGGGATCATCAGGGTGCTTCTCTTCAGCCAAAACACACGTTGAACACCATGTTACTGCTGCAACAATTAGTAAGTTAAGTTTTGTCATTAGAAGGTAGCGCTAACGCCGACGAAGTGAATACGACCGTCAAACGAACCGTCTATCATAAATCGATCCATATCAACTGAACCTAAGTCTGCATACTCGTAAAACACATCAATTAAGATATCATCCCAGTAGGTAGATGCGCCTACTGAGTAGCGGTATTGCTCACCTACTGGCAGGTCAACATACTGCATTGTTGGATCGTCTTGTGGTGAAGTTTCGTAAGAGAAGCCCGCTTTTAAGCGCCAGTCTGAGTTCAATTGATAGTCAGCACCAACAGCAAATTTCCAAACGTCATCCCAGTCTCGTTCAAGAGTTTGATTAATCGGGAGACCACCATTTTGATTTGTACCTAGGTCTAAAACCGTACTATCCCATTGGCTCCAACGATGAAACTGAATGCTTGCCAATAAATCTAATTGAGAATTCAATGCGTAGCTTGCACTGACATCAACTAGTTCAGGAACATCAATACCAGTGTTCAACGAACGCTGCCCACCAGTAAACACATTTACGTCATTGTTAAATTCATGTTCGAGCTTAGAACGATAGCTCGCACCCAACTTAAGTTTTTCTGTTGGTGTATACATCACACCAAGATTATATCCGTAGGCCCAGTCTGTATCTTGCTTAGCTGTAAAAAGAGAAGATGACTGTTGTAATGCAGCCCAACTCAATTGAACGCCCGCACCAACTGACCACTGTTCATTAAGCTGATAACTCAGTGACGGGTTCACTTGCATCGCAGTAAGAGTAATATCTTGAAGTAAAAGATGACCAGCCCATTCACTGCCGTAATCTAAGCTTGAGCCACCGACAGCGCCAAGCGCAATACCAAGGTGTAATTTATCGGTGACTTGATGCGCATGAAACGCGCCAAATGAAGGCAACACTGAATGGCCTTTACCATCTCCACTTGAATCTTGGTTATCTTGATATTTCATCTCAAGATCAAACGCCATAGTATTAATGGTCGTCTTGCTTTCGCCCATATGAGACATAGTAGCAGGGTTCGTCCACATTGCAGCAGCAGAACGAGTATAAACACCATCACCAGCACCAGTAGTACCAGCGTTAGCAACAACAGCCTCTTGTAAAAAAAGGCCACTTGCAAATGCATTTAAGCTAGTAAAGATTGCGGTGGCAGCTAGAGAGTAAGTAAAAGTTTTGTTCATTAGATTGCTCATTTAGCCTCAGACATAAAATTGCTCTAAGGTTACCGCAAAGCCCCATAAACAAAGGTAATAACGATTATTCCTTTACAAGTCCTACTTAAAGGTTCGGGGGAGGTATTCCCGTGGTTTATCGTTATGAATTTCACGCTGCACGGCTATCGCTCTGTTCTTCCTTGCTCCGACTTTAATTTGGTACCAAGTCTCGTAAAATAAGGCAAAACCAGGGCTAGACCACCAAGTTTTATTGTAGAGTTTCTTATTGGCTGCAACGACATCTGGCGAACGATTCGCGCACTCAAGTGCCAAGGAATAAGCTTCAGTGTAAGGGTCTTCAGCAATTTTTGTCACCAAGCCGTACTCTTTGGCGGTTTGGCAATCAATCACCTTAGCTGTCATCGCCATTTCCAAAGTATGATCCTTCCGCATCAGTTCACGAAATGCGATAGCGCCCCCCATGTCAGGAATCAAACCCCATTTCGCTTCTAATATCGAGAAGTTGGCGTCTGGACTAGCAATTCTAAAATCACCACCGCTGACTAGTTGTAGACCTCCTCCCCAGCAGCGTCCATGTATCGCGAAAATCACCGGGCATGGAATATCTCGCCAACCAATAGAGAAGTATTGCGCAGCATTCGGTAACGTTGGCCACCATTTAAATAAAAGCTTCAATGCCCCGGCTTTACTATTCAATAAAGACTTAACATCCAGCCCTGAACAAAAATCCGCACCATTGCCCTTGACGATCACAGCTCGAATCTCGGTATTCTTTTTGAGTTCCTTGATCATCTTAATTACATCCTGAAACATCGCCATATCAATAGCATTCAGCTTATCTGGGCGATTCAATGCTACGGTCGCGATTTGGTTTTCATCGATGGAACAAGTGATACGAGAGAGGTCGGTCATGTGGGCTACTCAACTAAGTGGTCAGACCTTTAGATTATACATCTTGTTAACATATGCAAAGTTTGCGTATGAGAAGCGAGAGCTGTGTTGTTCATTTTCTCGCCGAGTTAACCAAGAGACGCAAATAAAAAAGCAGTGATGAATCACTCCAATCACTGCTTTTCATTAGTCGCTTTTATTGCCAATAGCTTTTATTGACGATAGCTTTGATGTCCAAGAACTTTCAGTTAGTCGCTAAACCTAGGTTCTTCGAGACTTCAATAACAGGAAGATAAAGTAGCTACCACCGATAATCGAGACCAAAGTACCTGCAGCTAATTGTGCAGGAAACACCACCACTTGCCCTAGCCAATCGGCAAATAGCATCAGTGCTGCACCAATCCAAAAAGACAAGATGATCTGCTCTCGAACCAAGCGAGCGCCAACCATAGCAGCGATATGTGGTGCCAATAAGCCGACAAAAGCGACAGGCCCCATAGTGGTTGTCACGACCGAGCATAAGATCGCCACGATGCACAACAATGCAACATAGGCGATGTTGATATGCAGCCCTCTTGCACTCGCAAATTGGCGGCCAGTCGCAATTAACGTCACCCAGCGGCTCAGCAATAAAGCAACACCAATACAAGCCGTTATTACGATAGCCATTATCGAGGCTGACTCAGGTTCAACACGGTAAGTAGACCCGGCTAACCAAGCTAATAAGGTGTATTTCCCCTCACCCACTCTCGTTAAAGAGAATTGCACCAAGGCTTCCAGTACTGCGGTCAGCGAGATGCCTGTCAGGATTAGAATAGAAGGAGCAAACTGATGCTTCTTGCCAAGAAAAAGCAATAAACAAAGTGCAATCGCACTGCCTAAGAAAGCAATCCAAGGGCTCAATGAGTGAATCGAATAGCCCATAAACAGACTACTGAAAATCAAAGCTAGAACCGCACCCGCCGACACACCAAGAATATCTGGGCTCGCGAGGGGGTTGTAGACCAATCTTTGTAAAATCACACCAGCAACCGCTAAGCCGCCACCAGCGAATATCGCCGTTAACATTCTCGGCCAACGAATAGACCACTCAAATGCATCTGGGATAACAAAGTAGCCCATATCTGAAGAAGGCTGTGACAATGTACTCAACGCCAACAACCCGAAGATCATCGTGCCCAACAAGAAATAAGCCAAAGGTGAAATAAACTTCGGCCCTTTAGGCATTGAGAAAAACAGCTGATCTTGAGCAGACATTTGCTTTCGAGCAATAATGATCAAAGCTGGTGCGCCAATCACCGCAGTCGCTGTCCCTGTAGGAATCATATCCAAAGACCACTGCGCCAAGAAAATAGCCAAGCTGTCGGTGACACAGAGTAGTAGCGCACCTAATACACAACTTGCGATGAGTTCAGATTTCGCCTTTAAGAAACCTAAGTGCCTTGCGATATTTGGAGCAATCAGACCAATAAAGCTAATCACGCCCACCGAGGTAATCGACACTGAAACTAACCACACACCTACTGCCATCAATACAAAGAAAGTCGTTCCGATGTTAAGACCACGCGCTGCCGCACCTTCAGTACCGATCGAAAGCAAAGTCAGGACTCTTGGCGCCAATAAGAAGATGGCGAAGACCGGCAGCAGCTTAGGCATTAACCAAAGCACTTGTTCCCAGCCATTTTGTCCTAGGTCACCCGCTCCCCACACAAACAAATTTTGTGCGTACTGATCGTTGAGCAGAATAATCGCCGTCGCAAATGCCCCTAGCAACAAGTTGACCGCCATACCCGCCAATACAATTGGCAAACCGCTCATGTTTTTGATTCCAACAATCGAAACAATCAGCCCCATCGCAAGCAGCGCTCCAATCAGCGCAAACCAAACTGAATATTGAGCGACCAACATCGGCGCGACCACATTCAGAATAACCAGACCAAGCCAAGCACCTGACGATGTACCTAAGGTAAGAGGAGACATCATGCGATTCTGAGTCAGTTGTTGAAATAGGCTACCGATAGTCCCGAGTGTTCCTCCGACCAAAATCGCCATCACTAAACGAGGTAAGTTGACATAAATTAACGCCATCAGCTCAAATGAATCATCAACCATTCTATTGAACTCAGAGATGTCGTTGATCTGTGAGACTTGCTGGAACAACTCACCAATAGGGCCAAATTCAGACTGCCCTAACCATAAATGAACAAGGGCAGCACAAAACAGCGCAGCCCCCATCATTAAACCACTGGATTTCATTACTGCTCCGCTAACGTCAACAACGATTGCGCCATCGCTTCTGCGTTATACAAGATCGATATTGCACCACCGTAGCTCCAACTTGCCGCTACTGGACTAAATTGACCATTGCGTACGAAAGGCATGCTCTTCCAGACAGGTGAACGATCTAGTTTTTCTTGATATGGAAAAGGTTCAAAGTAAAGCGCAATGCCCTTCTTTACGTTCTTAAGCTCAGTCATTCGTTTTTGGCTGATGCCCCATTGGCTCGCAGGAAGCTCCATCGCATTTTCAAAACCAAGCTTTTCGAGTGCATATTGTGGAATCGAGTTATCGCCGTAGATAAACACCGATGTAGTACTCGCAAAACGGAATGAGGTGACTTTCGGCTTGTCGCCAGGATACGCTTTATCCAGTTCGGCTTTTAAAACCGCGAGACGCTCATCCATTGCAGCCAGTTTGTTGTTCGCTTGCTCTTCTTTACCAAGTAACTGACCTATCTTCTTAAAGTTCTCGATAGCAGCCGCAGCATTGCTGTGTTGTTCACTGTACGTTTGGTAATAAAGCACGGGCGCAATTTCAGAAAGACGACCCTGAAGATCTTTCTGAGGAGAAGCGATAAGAATTACATCAGGATTTAGCTTCTTAAGCGCCGAAAAGTTAGGCTCAGTTCGAGTACCAATATCCGCCACGCCTTCTGGAATCGCAGGTTGAACAACCCAATCGCTATAACCTGCAATATCAGGCACTGCGACTGGCGTAACGCCGAGTTCGATAACTTGCTCTGCAATGTCCCAGTTCAACGCTGCAACTCGAACAGGTTGAGCCTCAAGGATTTTAATACCCTCACTGTCTTCGACTTTATAATCGGCCATCGCATTAAACGATAAAACACTCGCTAAGATCGATAATGCTAGTTTGGTATTCAAACTTGTTACTATAGAAAAATGGGAAGCTATTCGTTTCAAACTCATACTTTACCTACTCAATCTAAATTCTATATTTCTTCAAACGACAAAAGCAGCCTAGTGAAGGCTGCTTTAAAATGGATAACCCTGACCTAATTAGAATTCATAGTTGACGCTTAGCTCTACAGACTGCTCAGCACCGAACCAGCAGTTCGATTGGTCGTAACACGCGTAATATTCTTCATTGAAAATATTGTTCACCGCTAGGTTGGCAGTCGCACCAGATAAGGTCTCGCTTGCGGCACCTAAGTCATAGCCTACAGACAGATCAACCACGGTATAAGACGGTACTTTACCTTGTGTATTACTCGCATCCATTTGCATTTCGCCAACGTAACGAGCGCCTGCACTTAATCGAGAACCCGCTAACATTCCTGAGAATACGTTGTAATTTGCCCATAAATTAGCAGTGTGTTCCGGTACATAGATTGGCGTGGTGCCCTCTAGACCATTACTCGTGTCTTCCGTTATTTCCATATCTACGTAGGTATAAGCTGCAGCAATATCAAAGTTTTCAGTAGCAAACCAGCGACCAGACACTTCAGCACCTTGCGATACCACTTCACCCACTTGAATTCTTGGCCCATAAACATTACTAGGGTCAGTCATTAGCATGTCTTGCTTAGTGATATGGAAGAGAGAAATTGTTGCTTCTTTCGACATATCACCAGACAGGTACTTCACACCAATCTCAGCTTGTTGAGCCATTTCAGGATCAAATTCATTACCACTCTTGTCAACACCCGGAGCTGGTTCGAAACTGGTCGCGTAGCTCGCAAATGGAGATAGCCCATTATCAAGTTCGTATAAGCCGCCTATACGATAAGTAAATTGCTTATGATCGGATTCATGAGCGTAGTAATCGCTTTCTGATTTGTAGTGATCAAAACGAGCACCTGCAATTAAGACAAGAGCATCTAAACGAACTTGGTCCTGAAGGTATAAACCAAGCTGACTTGATGTGGTGTCATCAAGATATTCACCCGTTTTTGTTACATCGCTGCGATCGAGGAGATCATTATTAGGATTCAACGGATCGAAGCTATTGAAACCACTTCCGTTCGCACTATAAGACGAGTAATTAACGTCTCCATCCATATTTTGGTAATCAACACCAACTAACACATTGTGCTCTAACGAACCGGCTTTAATAACACCACTCAGCTGGTTATCAATAACAAAACCTTTAAAGCTCTCGTCCGTTGAGTACAACGCACGAGATAATTGATTTGGTGTGCTCGGATCATAACTAAGATGGTAGGTATTCTCTTGGTACAGAGATGCATCGGTATAACGAGCATTTTGTAAGAAGGTCCAATTATCATTGAAGTCATGGTTAATTTTATAACCAACCATCAACACTTCACGTTCAAATTTACTCCAGTTCTTATCTCCCATAGAAACCGATGGATCACTCGCTTTTAACACATCTAAAGGCATTGCTGAGTTAATGCCCATTGAAGGATCATTTTGGTAGTAAAGGTTGAAATTGATTAGTGTTTTGTCGCTTACTTGCCAATCTACAGAAGGAGCAATTAAGTAACGCTCTTCTTCAGCGTTATCAACTTGGCTATCTTGTTTACGAGCAAGTGCTATTAAGCGGTATGAGAAATCGCTGTCACCAAATTGTCCCGTCGTATCAATAGAAGCTTCTTGTAGGTTTCGAGAACCCGTTGCAACGCCAACCTTCGTTGACTGCTCAGTTTGTGGAGTTTTAGCGATCATATTCACCATACCGCCTGGTGGCATTGCACCGTACAGAACTGATGTTGGACCTTTAAAAATTTCAACTTGTTGCATTGCGATAGGGTCAATCTGTGGCTGCAAGTTCCAACCATTCAAGAACTGAAGCGAAAGGCCATCGTAGTAGTTAACGTTGTTCGTGTTAAAACCACGGATAGAGTAAGAATCAAACATGGCTACAGAACCACCACGGTTTTCAGTTACAACACCCGGTGCATAACGAAGGGCTTGGTTCAAAGATTGAACACCTCGTTGCTCTAACTGTTCTTCATCAATAACCGTAATACCTTGAGGCGTCTCTTCTGGCTCAAGTGCCGACTTGGTTGCTGTATTACGATAGGCTTTACCCATGATAGTGACAGTCTCGATGTTCGAGTCTGCCGCTGTAACGGTTTCTTCCGCCAACGCTTGCGCTGAAAACGCAGTGAGCAACGCTACTGCAAGTGATGAATACTTAAAACGAGTGTGAGTGGTCATGATTCCCTCGGTACCAATGCTTAATATAAATAATAATAAATCTCATTTGCATTGTATGTATCTATGAGCGGGATAATTAACAATTTGGTGCAAATTCCAAAAGAACTTGGCCTATTTTTAGTTTAAATCGGTCAATTGCTGATTAAAAACACAATTGACCTTATTTTAAGAGGGGTTTACAGAAAGAGATTTCGTGGGGATATGATTACGATTTGATAATAGGAACCCAGTACTCCATTTCAGCATCAGAGGCATGCGCTTGGTAGCCAAATGGGTAAACTTCAAGTTCGTAGCCATCGACACCACGGTAACCAGAACTTGGGAGCCAATTAAGCACAAACCAGCTTAAAGTATGTCGAAGATTCTCAATAGGTCCACAATGTTTGACCACCGCGTAGGTTTGTTTCGGTATAGTCAACACCTCTAACTTATCAGAGATAATGCTAGGCAATTGCGGGATTGAAATACCGTCATGCAGTTCAACGCTAGCCCAATAATGAATATTCGTTCCATCAAAACAAGACTGAGTCAGGTCAACTACCCCAATAAACTGAAGAACGTTGTCGTCTGGAATGGTGACTTCATGCTCTAAACGAGACCAAAGCTGAGGAACTTTTTGCGCGAAGTCTTGCGTGAGTGAAAATAGGCCGCTGATTTCTGATGTCATGCCCTTAACAAGGAATGACTCTCTCTCATCAATACGTACTTTCACAAAACTGAAAGCTCCATTATCAGAAGCACTTGTGGTTTCAGACACTTGAATCGGTTTTCTTAGCCCTACCCTTTTGCCCGCTTTTCGATATTGGCTGGGGCTAGCACCAAACATCTGCTTAAACGAACGACTAAAGCTAATCTCTGAATTAAATCCGAGACCAAGCGCGACATCTATCACGCGCTCTTTTCCATCAAGTAACTCTTCTGCAGCTTGGCTTAATTTTAGCTCTCTCACGTAGTTTGCTACGGTCAGCCCAGTTTCTGCTTGAAACACTCTTTGCAACTGCCAACGAGACCAACAGCTTTGTTTCGCAATATCTTCTAGCGATAGCGCAGAACCAAGATTCGCATGGATATACGCCAGAACGCGGCTGATACGATCAAATGCTGGTGTATTCATATTCAAGCTTTCATATTCTCTATAGTTGGCGGTGATATATTAGATTCACCAATACTTTTATCATTTAACAAGGTTTTAATCACTTAAAAAAGAACAGCCCACTCACAACCTATAAACCTCTCAAAAGACAGAAGCTCCGAGTATCTGCTCCATTTTGTATGGTTATCCTCGATTATGTTCGCTATGATAACGCAACTGATTCTCATTTAATGGTTTATAATGCTTCCCCAGTTGCACAATATTATCACTCGTAGAAGAGCCCCGTCTCTACACCAAAAAATCTTCGCTTACTCAAAAGAAGTCACTCCTTATTTAAGCGGCAGCTTTGGTGCTCTGAATAACAAGAGCATTGCAATTACGAATGATAATAGCCATAAAGAAATCAAACGAGTTTACGATGGCCTTGCAAAAAGCCACCCTGAAGCAGGAAAAGCCTATTGGTTAACCCGAACCTGGGATCTCGTGTGCTGGCAACCTATCTATGTGACCTTCATTTCTATCTACGGTCTGCATTCACTGCCAGATATCAAGAATATGGGTCAGTTTAGGTACAAAGAGTTCGTCACTGGCTATCGCTTCTCCAATGGTGATCATCAGCATGGCGCACCAGAAGAATTGATTCCACACGCTGGTGAAGCCATTCTTGCATTGACCGAATTTTATCGCAGTCAAATCAGTGAATGGACACGCATTCGCCCAGGGTTTACCAATCACTTACTGGCTGATCTACTGTTAGGCAGCTTGATAAAACTGCAACAGCACGAGCCGAGCCTAACCAACGACTACATCACTGGACAAGCTAAGCTTTGGTTAGAGGCCTGCCAATTACCAAACAGTCATCTAAATAGCCTAAAGGTCGATGTAAATTCTGGAATGTTAAAACTAATCAGAATCAGCTGTTGCTTGGTCTATAAGTGCGATTCTAGAAAGTATTGCGACGATTGTCCAAGGCATCCCGACAACAAAAACACTGCGTCATAACACTCAATATTTTAGAGATTAATACGACGAATTCACACTCATTGAGTATCGTTATTGGTCTCAAACAGGACTGACATGTTCCAACTTTCAAACATCAAAATCGTTCGAGATAACCGCACCATCCTCTCAATTGAAGATCTCACCATTCCGACGAATGAACTCACTGTAGTTCTTGGGCACAATGGTTCAGGTAAATCGACATTAGTTAATTTGTTATCGGGGCAGATGTCGCCTGATCGTGGCATTGTTGAACTAGATGGAACGTCTTTGTCGTCATTCAAAAGCAAAGACTTAGCCAAGAAAATTGCTTACCTTCCTCAAAAACTGCCGACTTCTGCAGGTTTAACCGTGGAAGAATTGGTTCGTTTAGGGCGTTTCCCTTGGAGAGGAGCGTTGGGACGTTGGAATGCTCAAGACAAGTCGATTATTCAACAAGCGATGGAAAGAACCGGCGTTGCTGATTTTTCACAGGCTTTAGCGGATGATTTATCGGGAGGCGAGCGCCAAAGAGCATGGGTATCGATGTTACTCGCTCAGCAATCTCCGATCTTGATTCTTGATGAACCGACCTCTGCGTTAGATGTTCATCACCAATTCCAACTTATGGGTTTGTTGTCTGAACTAAACAGAAAGGAAAACGTCGGGGTTATCGTCATTTTACACGATTTGAACCTTGCACTGCGCTACGCCACACACATTGTCGCCCTGAAAAAAGGACAGATCGCGTTTGAAGGCCACGCTGATAAATTACTCGATGAACACGCTTTGTCCGCTTTGTATGAATCCCCTATCCGATTGATCGATCACCCAGTTCCAGCCAAGACAGCAGCCAGTGAGAAAGTTGCCGTGGTCTGCGAATAGCTTCAGCGATTAAACGTTCGCCTCAACCTCTTACCACTAGACATAAAAAAGGCCATTGAAATCATAGGGTTTCAATAGCCTTTTTTGACTGTTCACTTAACTACTACTCAACCGCTAACTTAACTACTAGTTCAACCGCTAACTTAATTGAGATTCCCTCGCTTCTTGGCTATTAAAACCACGCAAAATATTAATCAGAGTAACCAGTGTGAACACGATGATCACGAGCGATAGGTGCCACGCTTCTCCTAGCCCTAATTGGACTAATCCCATACTCACCATTGAAGATACGACCATTTGCCCGCCACCAGACATCGCGGCCGCTGCGCCAGCATTTTTGTTGTACGGCAACATCACCAAAGCCTGAGCACAAGGTAATGCGATACCATTGCCAAGTATCATCAAGAACTGGCCAATCATTAAATACAAAGGATCAAGTGGACAGAAGAAAAGCCATAAGGCAGCGGAGATGTGAAGCACAGGCGTGCATAGCAGTGTTTTCTTGTTGCCTAATATCGGGCGAATACGATTGCAAAGGCTTGTACCACCAAGCATTCCCAAAGCAGGAATCACCGCCCACATTGCGTATTCATCTGACGTCATGCCAATCTGGTTTTGCATGATAAACGGCATGACGGACACTGTGGTGATCATCAAACTAAAGTTAAGCCAACCAATGCTCGCAAAGCTCATGAAATAACGAGAGGTAAGCAACTCTTTGTATTGAGAAATCATTTTCTTTGGTGAAGGGATCGCCGATACCTGTGCGACCGTTTCCTTAAACTTGAACGCCAACACCACCCAAGCCAACGATACGTATCCAAGTAGCGAGATGAACACCATACTCCAGCCAAAGTGGAAGTTTATAAACCCACCGATAACCGGTGCAATCAAAGGTGTAATAGACGCAACCATCGCAATATAAGACATTGCTAGCGGCAAATCTGCCCCACTAAAACGATCTCGTGTTGAAGCGCGAGCCAGTACAGCACAACACCCCGTCCCTAAACCTTGTAAGAATCGCCCCATGACCATGTTAGTAAACGAATGGCTAAAGAAGATGATCATCAATAGGCCAAGCATCGCGATTAATAAGCCGCTCAGCAATACTTTCTTACGCCCTAAAGCGTCAGAAATAGGACCGTAAATAAACTGAGAAGGACCAAAACCTAACAAATACACGCTCACCAGAAGCTGCGCTTGCTCTAATGAGACATCGAAGTCTTTCGCAATCCAAGGTAACGAAGGAAACACCAAGCCCATACTGAGCTGACCGATACTGATGACCAAACACGCAAGTAAGATCGATTTAAAATCAAATCGACGACTCATGATGTAAAATATCCAGTTGAACAGGTGCTTTGAAATCGAATTGTTTGAGAATAGATAGTTCGAGAGCAGATGGCTTGAAAAAAGGTCGTTTGAGAACAGATAGTTTGAAAACAGATTGATCGGGCATCTACCTGACAACATAAAGACAGAGAAAATAGCGAAGATGTTGCAGGGGTAATATTCATTGTGCTCCGAAAGGATCGAATAGAGAATGGCACAGTAAACATACGTGAGCTTGTATAATCATACAATACTCGTTGAACTAAATATGTGAATAGTGACTTTTCACTCATCCTAACTATCGACCTGCTTGCCACAAGCTAAACTAACACAACGTAATGACATCAAGGGACTTCAATGAACATTCATCATCGTATTCTTTCCTGTGCTTTGGTACTCATCGCTTCAGGCCCAATCGCTTCAACCCAAGTTTTTGCATGGCAGGCAGAAAAAATCACAGATGGCCTCGAGATTCCGTGGGGTCTCGCTTATGTCGATGACGGTTCTATGCTTCTCACAGAAAAAGCAGGCGTTATCAAACACATTGATTTAAAAACGGGTGACCAGAATACATTGTTTAGGCTCCCCAATGTATGGGCGAAAGGCCAAGGCGGTTTGTTGGATATCGCGCTCTCCCCTTTTGAGCTTGGGAAATTCTATGTCACTTACAGTAAAGACGTCGAGGGTGAAGGCGTAACCACACTCGCTTCGGCTACTTACAAAGCCGATAAAGTATCTAATTGGCAAGATGTATTTGTATCTAAATCGAGAACAGATACAGGTCGTCACTTTGGTAGCCGCATAACCTTTGATGATAGCCATCTGTATTTTTCAATCGGCGATCGTGGCGACCGAGACAACGGCCAAGACACGCTGACTCATGCGGGCTCGATATTGAGATTAAATTCAGATGGAAGCACACCTAACGACAATCCATTCACGGATAACGACAAAGTTCTCAATGAGATTTGGAGCTTTGGTCATCGCAATCCTCAAGGCCTATTTTATGATATCCCGGCACAAAAGCTTTGGTCTATTGAGCACGGGCCACGCGGCGGTGATGAAATAAACCTAATTAAAGCAGGCGCAAACTATGGTTGGCCAGTCACATCACACGGCAAAGAATATTGGGGGCCGATAAGTGTTGGAGAATCTGAGACCAAAGACGGTATTGAACCTCCGGTCAAAGTTTACGTCCCCTCAATAGCGCCCGGTAGTTTAATTGTCTATCAAGGCGATAAATTTCCAGAACTCAAAGGTAAGTTGTTAGCGGGTGCTCTTAAGCTCACCCACATCAATATTGTGACAGCGAATGAACAAGGTGAGGCAGTCAAAGAAGAACGTATTTTAGAAGACTTGGGCGAGAGAATAAGAGATATAGAGACCTCTCCTGACGGAGATATTTACTTCAGTACCGACAATGGCAATCTCTATCGCTTGAAAAAATAATCTGGTACCCATTCCTGTGAAGATGAACTACCCGATAAATTTATAAATACAAGCCGTTCAACTGGACTCAAACACCAATTAGCGGCTTCCTAACGGAAAAGTAAAGTGTGCCAAATCAGTGCAACCACTCTAAATTTGTCATCAATTTCACCCACCTTTTTCACAAAAACTACAACAAATCACCATATAACTGTAACTCCATGATATTTAAGGAATGGAAAGTTTGACTACCCCCAAATTTCTGGAACCTTTCCTTATGGATTCGATTGACTATCCCCTGATTTGATTTAGACTCAATTTCGGCTAGAAAGAAAGTTCTTTGTATATAAACATTTCGTTGGATTACTAGTAACCCCGTTGTGTTGTACGCAATAGCAATAAATTTTTCCACGCTATCAGTGCCACAATTGGCTCAATATAAAAATTTAATATTAGGATATCATCATGTCTAACACAGTTACTGGTAAAGTAAAATGGTTCAACGAAACTAAAGGCTTCGGTTTCATTGAGCAAGAAAATGGTCCAGACGTATTTGCACATTTCTCTGCAATCACAGGCGACGGTTTCAAAACTCTTGCTGAAGGCCAACAAGTTGAGTTCACTGTATCTCAAGGTCAAAAAGGCCCACAAGCTGACAGCATCAAAGTACTTTAATTTAGTATTTTAAAGCTTTCTAAAAATAGCCAGCCTCTGCTGGCTATTTTTTTACCCGCTATTCAGAGATTTAAGGTAATATTCCCCTTCACTATTTCTACCTAAGACACCCTATCAATGGCTCTTAAACCGACAATCTACAAGTTTCGACTCTCTCTAACTGATATGAATCGCGACTATTACGACTCTTTCAATCTAACAATTGCACAGCATCCTTCTGAAACTGAACAACGTATGATGGCTCGTATCATTGCTTTCTGTATCAATGCTTCGCCGGATCTTCAGTTCACTAAAGGATTGTCGAGCATAGAAGAACCTGATTTGTGGCAGAAGTCGTTAGATGACCAAATTCTAGATTGGATTGATGTGGGCGAACCGGATCCAGAGCGTGTTAAGAAAGCGACTCGCTTATCTAAGTCAGTGCGTGTATTCAGCTTCAATACTAAATCGAATGTTTGGTGGGAACAGAATAAAGGTAAGTTCGGCTACCTGAAGGCTCAAATTGTTCGTCTAGACAACAATGGTATAGAGCAAATGGCAGCGATGACACAACGTACAATGGATCTTTCAGTGATGCTGTCGGGTAACTCTGCTTTCGTTAACAGCGACACGCAATCTGCAGAAGTCACTTGGGAAGAGCTACAGAGTAATGACTGAGATCCAAACTCAGACTGAATCTCAGCGCCAAACTAAGCTCGAAGCATGTTTGCAACTCGCTGGTCTCGATTCAGTTAAAGCGCTGACGACTGGCTATGAAAAAGAGTTAAAGTCATTTACTGACGAAAACCACGCACTTTTCAAACACGCTTGTGAGAATAAGCCCAGCAACTCTGCGCGCCAGACATTGCTCGGCCTGCTAACAAAAGTACATATCGATGTTAGCTACCGCTTTGAGAGCAATAAAGAAGCCAGCGAAGCGATGCAAAACGTGTTCGATAATACTGTTGGTAGCGCGCACAGTGATAAGTTTCAAAACTCTAATGCTCAGCAGTTAACGTTAGTCACTCATTTATGGTTGTTCATTCAAGGACGACTTGGAATGGACTACAGCCTAGCCAATGATCATGCAGAAGTCACCGCAATACTATTGTCTCGCTTATCCAGAAATACAGACGATGAGATCCGAGTGGAGTTCATGGGTAGCTTTTATGATGGTTTAAACATCTACCAAGCTGAGAACAAGCCATCAGGCTTTGTTCATTACTTTAAGCGTTTGTTTAATCTTACTTAAGCATTCCACCAGCTGCTGCACCCAAATTTGCGCTTTATAGATTCAGTAAAGCGCATCTAATTTCCGTTCCAATCCCCCCTCGAATAAGTAGATCCTCTATTACGCTGGTTCCCATAGGGAATGACAAATGTGTGTGCTCCAAACTTCTTGAGTGCGCTTCACCTAAACACTGACACAAATAAGCAGGCATACAAAAAATCCCTTTATTCTCGATATGCTCCTCAACAAACTCACGTCACCCTCGAGAAGGAGGAACGACTGAGTCGGGGAAGCTACGACGCACGCGAAAGCTCATATTACTGTCTCGTCCTAAAATACGTTGACAGTATTTCTAATAAGTCAACAGCGTCAGCTGTTGGCTTTTTTCATGCACCTCATTTGGAGTTTTCATTCTGAGACTAAGGTGCGGCCTCATGTTGTTATAG
>NZ_CAWQUW010000007.1:0-176334 GCF_963898195.1 Vibrio sp. L3-7
CTAAAGGGTTGTCGTAGACTACGACGTTGATAGGCAGGGTGTGTAAGTGCTGCGAGGCATTGAGCTAACCTGTACTAATTGCCCGTGAGGCTTAACCATACAACACCCAAGGGGTTTTGTGGACTCAAAGACAGACCTTGAATGCGTTTGAAGAGAAATACTTTTAAATAAGCTTTCCAGATTATTTTGCCTTCAGTTTTTAAAAAACTGAAAGTAAAAGCAAAATTTGCTTGGCGACCATAGCATTGTGGACCCACCTGATTCCATGCCGAACTCAGAAGTGAAACACAATAGCGCCGATGGTAGTGTGGGGTTTCCCCATGTGAGAGTAGGACATCGCCAGGCTCCTATTTATTTTCACTTTTTAAAAAGTGAAGACAAAAGGTATCGTTATTTGCATAGCAAGTAACAACTTCAACAGTGCACGAATCTGTTGATGACAATTTGCTGGAGGGATGGCTGAGTGGTCGAAAGCACCGGTCTTGAAAACCGGCAACCGTTAATAGCGGTTCTAGGGTTCAAATCCCTATCCCTCCACCACCATTGAAAAGCCCGTTGAGAAATCAGCGGGCTTTTTTTCGTCTAAAGAAAACTAACTTAGTTTATTAGCACATCTAATCGATACCCTAAATTAATATCTTTATTTCATCTCGAATTACTCCACACTCCAATAATAAAACAAACTTTCATTTAACCTTCTTAAAATTATCATGTTGTTAAGTTAACTTGATGAGATAAGGTAGCTTTTACTATAATTGTATTTAAATAATTCGAATTTTCTAGAAGTGTGGATTTATAAACAAAGCGGTTTGGGGTTTAGCGCTCGGTCAGACGTTGCTCTGGTGTTGTCTCTATTATGTTTTTCCGGCGCTACTTCTAAATTGTGAGCAAGTGCACGACTGGAGTCGTTATGAATTCATATTGGGGTTAACCTTGGCAGTGGGTGTATCTGATATTGCGGCCTTGGCTTCTGGGTATCTAATTGACAAAGGTTATGGTGGATTGCCTTTATGAACCTTGCTTTGCCTTTCTGACCCGAAATTTGAGAACGAAAGCCAAACGTGCGATCACTATGATCACCTTGGTGACAGGCTTTGCGATCACCATCTGTTTTCCAACGGTTCACTACTTCACGCAGCATTGTAGCCCAGTGGTACATTGCAGATTTTTGCTGGGGCAGCTCTGTTTGTCGCCGCGCCATAGCTGTTGATTAACACCAAATCGCTTGCTCGGCTTCGTGTGCCCTCTAACAATGGGGCTGACTCAAAACTGCCTCCCAAAGTATCAAGGTCTTCAACTACTTGTTTAAGCTCTGCTTCTTACCTGTTTAATCTAATGTTTTCGTTTCTCCATGATCGCGCTTAACCATGGTGTGGTGTTAAACCATCTTTTGCCATTGTTGGATGAGTGTAATGTTTCAGATGACTTAGCGATATTGGTGATCTCTTTGATAGGGCCTGTGCAGGTAGCTGGACGTATGATGTGGCTGTTGGTTGATAAACACTGGTCGATCGAGTGGATCACCGTTGCGTGCTTTATGAGTATCTGCTGTGCGACTTTGTGTTTGATTCTATCTGAGAATATTCTGTATCTCGTGTTCGTTTTTGTGCTCTTGCAAGGTTCGGCTTATGGTGTGATGAGTATTGTGAAGCCGCTGACGACTCGTGAGGTTATGGGCGAGGTTAACTGGGCGCTGTGAAGTATCTTTGTTAGTGCAGTTGTTGGTTTTATCTCGATAGTCACTGTATCAAGGCTTCATCTAGCTCGAACTCAATCGTGTTTATCGTAGACATAGATTGTGTTGAGGCGGTATTCACATCGCTTTGAAATTAAACACTTAATGATATCGAGCACTCCTTTATGGGGTGCTTTTTTTTATGTGAATTTAGCAGCTATTGGAGGTGTGTATCTATTGAGCAGAGAACACTGAGGAGTTGCCATTTTAATTGAGCTTTTCATTGTCAAATTACTGTGAATTACGTCTGTATATAAGTTGATATTTCCCATCAAATCTCTCCTTATTTTGGTATTAAAAACAGCGAGTTAAGCTTGTCTAGATAAGTTAGCTAACCGCTTGAAATATTACATTTCTGCAAATAAACCGACACGTAACCTTAATAATTAGACGTCAAAGTGGCCTTAAATCAAACAGGGACATTGACGATGAATAACATCATTGAAGTTAAGACGGTCAACAAAACATTCGGTTCGAACAAGGCTCTGAATGGCATCAATTTGACGATTACAAGCCGCAAGATGACGGCACTATTAGGCCCATCGGGTTCTGGTAAATCTACGCTGCTTCGTCATTTAAGTGGCCTGATCATCGGAGATAAAAACACGGATTCTCAAATTAACGTGCTTGGTCAAACGGTGCAGGCGAATGGTAAGGCGGACTGCAATGTTCGGAACATCCGTGCGCAAGCGGGTTACATCTTCCAACAATTCAATCTCGTAAACCGCTTATCTGTGATGACCAATGTACTGATTGGCGCACTGAGCTCAACACCTAAGTGGCGCACTCTTACGGGTATTTTTACGGTTGAACAACAACAAGAAGCGCTTGAAGCACTGCGTCGAGTTGGTATGGAAGATTTCGCAAGTCAACGTGTTGGCAATTTATCTGGTGGTCAACAACAACGTGTCGCTATCGCACGCGCATTGATGCAGAAAGCCAAAATCATTTTTGCTGACGAGCCTATCGCTTCGCTTGATCCTGAATCAGCACGCATCGTGATGGAGTTGCTTACGGACATTAATGAGAAGGAAGGCATTCCTGTCATCGTCACGCTTCACCAAGTCGACCACGCCCTTAAGTATTGCGAAAACATTATCGCGCTGAAAGACGGCCAAGTGTTCTACGAAGGAAAGAGTGCGGAACTGACTAAGCCTCAGCTTGAAGACCTATACCGTTCTAAAAAATCGATAAACACACCATACATCCAATCTAACGACGTGCTCGCTACGTCTTTTTAAATATCAGGGAAATCAAGATGTTTCATTCAATGAAATCAGGGATTAAGAAGGCTGTCACGTTGGCAACTGTGTTGATGACGACGCTCACCGCCGGTCACGTTGTTGCAAAAGATTCGATCAACTTCGGCATTATCGCGACCGATGCACAACAAAACTTGCGTAGCCGTTGGGAGCCTCTTCTGGATGACCTAGGTAAAGCGTTAGGCATGCCAGTAAAGGCTTATTTCGCACCTGATTACGCAGGCATCATTCAAGCACAGCGTTTTGGTAAGGTCGATTTTGCTTACTACGGAAACAAGGCGGCGATGGAAGCCGTTGATCGTGCTGACGCAGAAGTCTTCGCTCGATACATAGATGAAGAGGGCTTACAGGGTTATTACAGCTTACTCATTGTGAATGCCAAAAATGACAACATCAACACGCTTGAAGACGTGATCGAGCAGCGCGAAACATTAAAATTAGGTAATGGCGATCCTAACTCTACGTCGGGTTTCCTTGTGCCGAATTTCGAAGCGTTCGCCAGCAATGGTATTTCTGCCAATGACTTTCACCGCAACGTAACCGCAAGCCATGGTGCCAACGTGATGGCTGTCGCGAACAACCAAGTGGACGTCGCAACCAATCACACCATGAGTCTTATCCGCATCGAAGAGCAAAACCCTGAGTTGTTTAACAAGCTGAAAGTGGTTTGGAAATCAGAGCTTATCCCATCAGACGTGATTACCTACCGTAAAGATTTAGATGAAGACTTGAAGCAAAAAGCACGTGATTTCTTCGTGAGTTACGGCCAAGAGCCTGAACAGCTTGAAAACCTGCATCAATTGGCTTGGTCTGGCTTTGCTGCTACCGACAACAACCAACTATTGCCTATTCGCCAAATGGAAGCGTTCAAAAAGCTGGTTGACGCTGAAAACAACAGCAACCTAAGCGAGAAAGACAGATCCATACGCATGGCGCAATACCAAGCAGAAATCGACCAGCTGCAAACGGAAATTGATGCGCTGAAAGGCTAATCCTATCCCCTGCGCCGCTTTGGGCGGCGCAATAAAAGAGTAAAGAACAATGACTGCAACAACTCAAAGTTATGTACCTTCATCAAAGCTGTCGATCAAAAACGGTGTGATTGCTGTGATAGCCCTACTGGTCCTTAGCTGGGCGTGGCAAGGCGCAGAAATGGCACCAATGATGTTCTTTGAACACCCAGAGAACATGGTTCAGCTAGGCAAAGATTTCTTCCCCGCAGATTTCAGTGAAAGCAACGTGTACCTCAGTGAAATGCTGGTGACGATTCAAGTGGGTATTTGGGGAACCGTGCTATCGATTCTGTTAGCGATTCCATTTGGCATTTTGAGTGCTGAGAACTTGATGCCGAGCTGGGTGACATTTCCAATCCGTCGATTAATGGATTGTTTACGCGCTATAAATGAAATGGTGTTTGCGATGCTGTTTGTCGTGGTTGTCGGATTAGGACCGTTTGCTGGTGTGATGGCGCTGTTTATTCATACAACAGGTGTGCTTGCCAAGCTATTTGCTGAAGCCATTGAAGCGATTGAACCCGGCCCGATGGAAGGCGTGAAAGCGACAGGCGCAAACCCAATCGAAGTGATTCTTTACGGCGTGATTCCACAGGTGATGCCGCTTTGGATTTCGTACTCACTGTACCGCTTAGAGTCGAATATTCGCTCGGCAACGGTTGTGGGTATGGTTGGTGCAGGCGGTATTGGCGTGCTGCTTTGGCAATCTATCTCAGGTTTCCAACTGCAACAAACCGCAGCAATCATGTCGATTGTTATCGTGACGGTGAGCGTTATCGACTTCGTTTCTCAAATCATCCGTAAGAAGTTTATCTAGGCATCTTAGATGTCTATTTATCTGAACTTATCTAGATAAGTGATTGAACTTTAGGAAAGGAAACTCTTATGCCCGTTTACTTAGATATTGCCTCAGAGCTTGAAAAGGAAGTGAAAGATCGCTTTGTACCGGGTGACTACTTACCTCCGGAATCCAAATTGGCTGAGCGCTTCGCCGTGAATCGTCACACGCTTCGTCGCGCTGTTGATGAACTGGTGTCTACGGGCTTGATTCAACGTCATCAAGGTAAAGGCAACATGGTAATTCGTCAGCCAAGTGACTATCGACTTCACTCCGGTGCGCATTTCACCAAGAACCTGATTGAGCAAGGTGCGATGCCAAGATGTGAAGTGCTTCAATCTCGTCTTATCAATGTATCACCCAAGATTTCGGGCTACTTGAAAGTGGCGGAGGGAAACAAGGTCATCCACATCCGTACCCTGCGAAAAACGGGAGATACACCGAGAACCATCATCGACCATTACCTACCGAATCTGGAGTGGTGGCCGATTATCAAGAACTTCACCAACGGTTCTTTGCACCAATTTATTCAGCGTGGTTTGGAGATTGATTTAGAGCGAAAAGAGACTCGGGTGGGCGCGAAAATCCCAACCAATGAAGAGTGTCGTTTATTGCAAATCAGTACCAGTACACCGCTACTCAAAATTAAAACCACCAACGTAATTAAAGGCACTCAAGTAATAGCGGAATTCTCAAGTTCCAATACCCGTGCCGACGCAACCGAAATAGTAATGGAGCACTAAATGACAGCTTTGAAAGAGCGAAAAAAGTGGATGTCAGTACTCGCGCAGAGCCAGTTCTCAGAATTGAAAACGCGCTGGGAAGCATTAGGGCTAGAAGCGAAGTACGCCATGGTTCGCGAACCGGAGATTGGGTTAGCACAAGTCCGTGCGCGTATGGGATCAACGGGTCGTCAGTTCAATATGGGTGATGTCACGATTACTCGCGCCGTAATCAAGCTAACAAGTGGAGAACTTGGTTACAGCTACTTACAGGGGCGAAGCAAGCCTCATGCAGAGCTAGCCGCTGTTGTCGATGCCTTAATGCAAAACGGGCAACAAGCCGAAGTGATTAATACGCAAGTTATTGAACCTTTGGCTGCGATGAAACATGAACGAGACAGTCAACGTCGCCAAGAAGTGGCGTCAAGCAAAGTGGACTTTTTTACCATGGTTCGCGGAGAAGATTAGGCTCGCGGTGAAGACTAGGTACGAAGAACCACATGTCATTCAAGAATAAGATTAACGAATTAAACAGGTTAGAACGAATTCAATGAGTATGATTTCTCCTGCATTTCAAGATGCAGTTCATGACAGCCAGCAGTGTTTTCGATTACTGCTGAAGGCAATGTCTGAACCCGGCACCGTCGTAACGCTAAACCGCTGTGAAGGCTTTGGTTCAATGATGAGCGCAGCGGCTCAAACACTACTTTCAATGGCGGATAACGCAACGCCAATTTGGCTATCTGAGACATTAAAGGCCGATCACGCGGTGACTGAAAACATCAAATTCCACGTTGGCGCACCGATTGTAGAACAGACTCAACAAGCGAGCTTTGCTGCGATTTCAGCACAAGATCTACAGGAGATTGATTGGTCAGAACTGACATTCAATCTCGGCAATGAAGAGTACCCAGATACCTCAACAACGTTTGTGATTGAGGTCGATAGCTTAACGTCTGGAACTGAGCTGTCGCTGAGTGGCCCTGGAATCCAAAGTGAACAAGCTGCGTTTTTTAACGGTTTACCGATTGGCTTTATTGCTCATCTTAAAGAGCGTCAATCACTGGTGAAGTTTCCATTAGGTGTCGACTTTATCTTTGTAGCGGACCAGCAAGTGCTGTGTCTGCCTCGAACAACCAAAGTGGAGGCAACAACATGTACGTTGCTGTAAAGGGTGGAGAAAAGGCCATTAGTCTGGCGCATCAACTGCAAGCGAAGAAGCGTCGTGGTAATCCTGAATTGCTAGAATTGAGTGTTGAACAGATTCAAGAGCAGCTGTCAGGTTCGGTAGACCGAGTGATGACGGAAGGCGGAATTTATGACAAACAACTCGCGGCATTAGCCATCAAACAAGCCGCGGGTGATTTGGTTGAAGCTATCTTCTTGTTGCGCGCTTATCGCACCACGTTACCTCGCCTGATAACTGCGCAACCCGTAGACACGAGCGCAATGCGAATTGAGCGTCGTATTTCGGCAACCTATAAAGACTTACCGGGCGGCCAGATCTTAGGTCCAACCTACGATTACACGCATCGCTTGTTGGATTTCAGTCTGCTTGCTGAGGGTGAAACACCGCAGATCCCAACTCAATATGTGACTGACACTGAACCTTGTCCTCAGGTGCTGGGCATTCTTGAAAACCTCGACATGATGTTGACCGAAGAAGACGATCAGCAAGTACCAGAAGACATCACCATGAATCCGGTGAATTACCCGTGTAACCGCAGTGCACGCCTACAAAACTTGGTTCGCGGCGATGAAGGTTTCTTATTGGCACTGAGTTACTCAACCCAACGTGGCTATGGTCGTAACCACCCATTCGCAGGCGAGATTCGTACCGGCTTTTCGACACTATCTATTGAACCGGAAGAACTGGGTTTTAGCATCGACATCGGTGAGATTGAGCTGACCGAGTGTCAGATGGTCAACGGCTTTGTTGGCAATAAACAGCAGAAAGCCAAACTGACCCGAGGCTACGGCTTAACGTTCGGTGCGACTGAACGTAAAGCAATGTCGATGGCGTTGGTTGACCGTTCTTTGCAAGGCGCAGAATACGATGAGCCTGTCGATGGCCCAGCTCAAGATGAAGAGTTTGTGCTTTCTCACTCAGACAACGTAGAAGCCGCAGGCTTTGTATCTCACCTTAAACTTCCTCACTACGTCGATTTCCAAGCAGAACTGGAACTGCTTAGAAAAATGCATAAAGAGCACGATGAATTGATGGCTCAGCCAGGTAATGACGAACAAGGTAATGATGTACAAGGAGGTCAGTCATGAACACAGCAACGCTTAATGCACCGATACGTAACTCTTCAGCGACAGTCAATACTGAAGAAACAGCATCTCAGAACCGAGCCGGTGCGACGGGTTACAACTACGGCTACCTTGATGAGCAAACCAAGCGAATGATTCGTCGTGCGTTGCTTAAAGCGGTTTCCATTCCGGGTTATCAAGTTCCATTTGGTGGTCGCGAAATGCCAATGCCTTACGGTTGGGGAACGGGTGGTGTGCAGGTCACCGCTGCAATAATCGGCCAACCAGACACGTTAAAAGTGATCGACCAAGGCGCGGACGACACAACCAATGCAGTGTCGATTCGTGAGTTCTTCAAGTTCATCGCCAGTGCAAATACGACTGAAAAAACGACGGAAGCGAGCATTATTCAGACACGTCACCGTATTCCTGAAGTTGATCTTCAAGAAGATCAGATCTTGGTGTATCAGGTGCCGATCCCAGAGCCGCTGCGCTTTATTGAACCTCGTGAAACTGAGACTCGTAAAATGCATGCGCTGCAAGAGTACGGAATCATGCACGTCAAACTGTATGAAGACATCGCTCGTTTTGGCCACATCTCAACGGCTTACGCTTACCCAGTGCGAGTAAACGATCGCTACATCATGGATCCATCGCCAATTCCTAAATTCGATAATCCAAAAATGGACAACATGGCAGCATTGCAACTGTTTGGTGCGGGTCGTGAAAAGCGTATTTACGCCGTACCTCCTTACACCAAGGTTCAAAGTCTAGATTTTGAAGATCACCCATTCGAGATTCAACAATGGGACGAACCATGTGCGATTTGTGGTTCGACGAATACCTTCCTTGATGAAGTCGTTATGGATGACCAAGGCTCACATATGTTTGTTTGTTCAGATACGGATTACTGCCGTGAGCAACAAGATAGCAGTCAACAACTTGATGGCAATCAGTTTGTTCATAACGAGATAGGCCGTAAAGAGGAGAACAACGCATGAACGCGGTGACGAACATGAAACACGAATGGAAACAGTCAGAGCAGCCTCTGTTGTCTGTCTCTAATCTCACTAAGCTTTATGCGCCGGGTAAGGGCTTTCAGAACGTATCTTTCGACCTTTTCCCCGGAGAAGTGTTGGGCATTGTGGGTGAATCGGGATCGGGTAAAAGTACCTTATTGAAGTCGATTTCTGGCCGTCAAACACCAGACAGCGGTGAAGTGATCTACCTGCGTGGTGACGCGGATAAGCAAATCTCACAACTGGAAGACTTGTACCAAATGGCAGAAAGCCAACGTCGCCATTTACTGCGTACAGAGTGGGGCGTGGTGCATCAACATCCAATGGATGGCTTACGCGGCCGAGTGTCGGCAGGCGGGAACATTGGTGAGCGCCTAATGGCAGTTGGCGAACGTAACTATGGCGAAATTCGAGAGAAATCTGCGAAATGGTTGGGTGATGTGGAGATCCCAACGGATCGAATGGATGACATGCCTACAACTTTCTCTGGCGGTATGCAGCAGAGATTACAGATCGCCCGCAATCTGGTGACGCACCCCAAGTTGATCTTCATGGATGAGCCAACTGGCGGTTTGGATGTGTCGGTACAAGCCAAGTTGCTCGATCTTCTTCGCCGCTTAGTCACAGAGCTTGAATTGGCCGTGGTGATCGTAACTCACGATCTTGCTGTAGCTCGTTTGCTTGCACATCGACTAATGGTAATGCGCCGCAGTGAAGTAGTCGAAAGCGGCCTGACCGATCAAGTGCTTGATGATCCTCAACATCCATACACACAACTGCTGGTTTCTTCTGTACTGCAGAATTAGGACGATGACATGAATACCAAATTAACCGTAAACAACGTTAGTAAAACCTTTGTGCTGCACAATCAAAATGGTGTTGAACTGCCAGTTCTCACTGGCGCGAACTTCTCAGTAGACAGTGGTGAATGTGTGGTTTTACACGGTCATTCAGGTTCAGGCAAATCAACGCTGTTGCGCGCGCTATATGCCAACTACCTAGTGGACTCTGGCTCGATCAACGTTGTACACCAAGGCAACACGCTAGACGTTGCGAAAGCAACACCAAGAGAAATCATCAACGTGCGTAAACACACCATAGGTTGGGTAAGCCAGTTCTTGCGTGTGATTCCACGTATTAGCGCGCTGGAAGTGGTGATGCAACCAATGGTGGAAATGGGTGGCTGCGCGCAAGAGGCAGAAGAGAGAGCTAAGTTACTGCTGACTCGCCTAAATGTACCTGAACACTTGTGGCACTTAGCACCTGCAACTTTTTCTGGTGGTGAACAGCAGCGTGTGAACATCGCACGTGGTTTTATTGTTGATTACCCAATCCTACTGCTTGATGAGCCAACGGCATCGCTTGATGCAACCAACAGTGCGGTGGTCGTAAGTTTGATTGAAGAAGCCAAAGCAGGCGGCGCTGCAATCATCGGTATCTTCCATGACGAAGCAACACGAGATCTGGTCGCTGACCGACTGTATGACGTGAAACTACAAAAAGACATTTCATCAAAACAACTCACCACAGCGTGTGCGTAAAGGGAGCTGACGCAAATGATTATTACCAACGTAAATCTAGTGCTTGAAAACGAAGTTGTGCGTGGCTCTGTTGAGCTGCGAGACGGCGTGATTGCCAACATGTCTGACTCGACGAGCCAACTTCCTAGTGCCTTTGATGGTGAGAATGGCTTTCTAATGCCGGGTTTAATTGAGCTGCATACCGATAACCTTGAGAAGTACTTCACGCCAAGACCCAAGGTAAACTGGCCACCGCTTTCGGCAATGAGCGCTCATGATACTCAGCTGATTGGATCCGGTATCACCACGGTGCTTGATGCGGTTGCTTTGGGTGACTACCGAGATGGCAATCGCCAAGAGAATCTCGACCAGTTTATTAATACCGTGGCTGAGAGCCAGAAGCGTGGTCTAACCCGAGCCGAGCACCGTATTCACTTGCGTTGCGAAGTGCCGCACTCAACCACGGTTGGTTTGTTTGAGCGTTACGTCAACATGCCAGAAGTGCAGTTAGTCTCCGTAATGGATCACGCGCCGGGTCAGCGCCAGTTTGTTAACCTAGATAAGTATCGAACTTACTATCAAGGCAAGTACAACATGACGGATGCTGAAATGGCGGTGTACGAAAAAGACCAAATTGCTCAGTCAGAACGTTGGTCGAAACAGAATCGTGATGAGATTTGTCGTCAGTGCCGAGAGTTGAACATTCCAACGGCAAGTCATGATGATGCAACTAGCGCGCATGTGACGGAATCTAAAGAGTTGGGTATGGTCATCGCAGAGTTCCCAACCACAGTTGAGGCAGCGCAGCGCTCTCACGAATTAGGATTGAAGGTAATGATGGGTGCGCCAAACGTGATTCGTGGCGGTTCGCACTCGGGTAATGTCGCAGCGCATGAACTGGCGTCTTTGGGCGTGTTGGATATTTTGTCTTCCGATTATTACCCAGTGAGCTTGTTAGACGCGGTATTTACGCTAGTGAATGATGAGCGCAACAACCTCGATGTAGCACAAGCGGTGCAATTGGCGACATTGAACCCTGCACAAGCTCTAGGCTTAACTGACCGTGGTGTAATAGCAGAAGGTAAGCGTGCCGATCTGGTATTAGCGCATCGTTTGGATGATCACCAGCTCGTATCTCGTGTGTGGCGGGAAGGCAAGAAGGTATTCTAATCCATGTCTAAAAGTTACTCATTTGATGTGAATGGGGTGGTGAACGCTACCCCTAAAGCTGACAAACCGGGCCAGCTTTATTACGTAATTGGTCCTTCTGGGGCAGGGAAAGATTCGATTATATCGGCTCTACGAGAACAGTTCGTCAAAGATTTAGTGGTTGCTCATCGCTACATTACACGTGCGGCCGATGCTGGTGGCGAAAATCATGTCGAGCTCAGTGACGATGAATTCTTTATTCGCTACTCACGCAATATGTTTGCAATGAGTTGGCAGGCACATGGCATGAGCTACGGCATTGGCCAAGAGGTTCACCAATGGATGGATGCGGGCTTAAGTGTCGTGGTCAATGGTTCGCGTGCGTATTTAGATGCCGCCAGAGACTTATTTGGCGAGCGGTTAGTCTCCGTTGTCGTGAGCGTTAAGCCTGAGGTGTTAGAAGCCCGCTTACGAGCCCGCGGACGAGAAAATGAAGCTGAGATTGCCCTTCGATTGCAACGTGCGGCTGACTATTGTGTGGATTCTGCATCAGGCTCATCGGCTCTCAATAATACGCTGTGTATTGATAACAGTGGCACGCTTGAACAGAGCATTGCGCAGTTTGCTCGTTTAAAAGAGCAAGCTGAAAGGCTCGCAGAACCAGCAGGCGGTGTCGTATGAAATTTACCATGTTAGGCACAGCCAACAGCGCGATGGTGCCAGTTTACGGGTGTGATTGTTCGGTGTGTGTTTCTGCCTTTGAAGACCCAAACTTAAGACGAGAAAAGTCATCAGCGTTCCTTGAACATAATGGAAAGTTTCTGCTGTTGGATGCTAATGCGCCTGATCTTATGCGCCGATTCCCCGCAGGATCGATTGATCAGATCTTATTGACTCATTACCACATGGATCATGTTCAGAGTTTGTTTGATCTCCGATGGGGTGCAGGCGATAAGATCTCGGTGATTTCTCCTGATGATCCGCTTGGCTGTGATGATCTTTATAAGCATCCGGGTATCTTAGATTTTTCCATACGAGCACAGGCGTTCAAGCCTTTTGATTGGCAGGGAATAATAGTAACGCCATTACCCCTCAATCACTCTAAACTTTGCCTTGGTTATTGCTTTGAACTTGATGGCAAGCGATTGGCCTATTTAACCGACACGATAGGGCTGCCAAAGCAAACCGAACGTTGGCTGAAAGAGTTTCCCGTTGATTGGTTAATCACGGACTGTAACTCCCCACCAATTGAAGACCCTCAAGTTCGAGCCAGTCTAAACCACAACGATTTCCACCATATATTAGATATTGATGAAACCTGTCGTCCGAAGAACCTTGGTTTGATTCATGTCAGCCACCACATGCTTGGCTGGGCAGCACAACACCCACAAGCCTTTTCGCAGCGATTGCGCATTCTCAACGATGGCGAGGAGATAACCCTATGAGCCAACCTCTTTCCCCAACCTTAAACAGCGAACCGAGCGTTGCTCAAAGCAGTAAGCTGCATAACGTCGAATTAGGACGTTGGACCGAAATCGCTGACCGTTGCGTGCTAAATAACGTGAAAGTCGGAGACTACAGCTACATACAAAATGACTGTAACCTGATGTTTACCGAAATAGGTAAGTTCACATCAATCGCCGCATCGGTTCGCCTAAATCCGAGCAATCACCCGTGGTGGCGTCCAACGCTGCATCACTTCACTTATCGCCCTGGAAAGTATCAGCTAGGTGAAGACCCTTCATTACTGGATGATGAGGTGTTCTCGTGGCGTGAAGAAGACAAAGTACACGTTGGACATGATGTGTGGATTGGTCACGGTGTGATTGTGCTTCCGGGTATTACCATCGGCAATGGCTCGATCGTCGGAGCGGGGAGTGTGGTCACGAAAGACGTGCCGCCATACTCGATTGTGGTTGGCAACCCAGCCAAGGTACTGCGCCCTCGCTTTGATGATCCTAGTTACGTCGAGCGATTAGAAAGCCTTGAGTGGTGGCATTGGGGTGATGAAAAACTGGCAGAAGCATTGCCACTTTTCCAAAAAGATTGCGGTGAGTTTTTGAGTCACTTTGAGCAAGCTTAAACTCGATGTTTTTTAAATCTGAAAACTAAAAAAGCAGCCTAAGTGGCTGCTTTTTCGTTTAATAATTTTCTGGCGGTTTAGTTGGTAAGCCGTTTAGTTCGCTAACTGGTTAATTAGCAAGCTTAGCCTCGACTTGCCCAAGTGCGCGTTGGTACATAAACCATGCACATGTTCCGGCAAGCACATTGCCGACCATAGCGCCCCAAAACAGGCCTTCAATACCAGCAAGCTGCGAACCAACCCATAAGCAAGGTAAGAAGAAAGCGAACAGGCGTAGCGCTGAAATCGTTAATGCGGTGTAAGACTTGCCTAATGCGTTCGAGACAGAAACCATTAACATACAGATTCCCAGTGGCCCTAAGCTAATAGGCACGATCAGTAAGTGATAGTTCAAAATCGTTGAGACTTCGCTTTCACTGGTCATTAGGTTTGCCAGCCCGCCTGAAAACAACCAAGTCACTAACGCTATCACCAACTGGAAACCCAATACGAACATCACTGCAATCTTAACGAGCTTGCGTATGTTTTCGAGGTTGTTCTCTCCTAACATGCGGCCAATCATTGGAGGCATCGACATAGTCAGTGCTAACACGGCAACAATGGAGAAAAACTCAAAACGAGAACCCAAAGCCCAAGCTGCAACGGCTGCAGTCCCATAGCCAGCAAGTAGCTTGGTGGCGAACATTGATGAAACGGGTGGTAGCAATTGACTGATCATGGCAGGTCCCATGATGTTACCGATTGAACGAACACTTTTGCTGATGTCGAGATCGTGCCAGTCGAATGTCATCCAATGCTTTTTCGTAACTTTTGGAGCAACGATAAAGATACCCGCACCGAACGCCAAAATGGTCGCAATGGCTGCCCCATTGATGCCCATGTCGAAAGTGAAGATGAAAATCGGGTCCAATATCAAGTTGATGATACTGGTCGCGATCATCATTGATCCGGGCAGCATGGTATTACCATTGGCACGACACACACTGTAGAAAAAGTAGAGCAGCGCACCTGTCCAAGAGCTGACTAGCCAATAGATCCAATAAGAATCAATGATCGGCAATACCGTCGGTGGCGCATCCAACAACTGTAAAATTGGCCCACGCAGCAGATAGATGATGACAGAGAAAAGCGCGACACTCACGCTGCCCATCGCAATCACTAATCCACCAAGCTGCTTAGCGTAGCGCGTTTCATTCGCGCCAATGGCTCTAGCGATTACCGCGGTCGTCGCGATACCCAGCCCGACCTGAATACCAATGATGATCATCTGTATTGGAAGCGTGAAACCTTGAACAGCCAGCGGTAGTACGCCCAGTTGGCCAATAAAAGCACTGTCTACAAGCTGAAAGCTCATTAGGGAGAGTACCCCAAACAGCATTGGCCATGTCATTGTATAGAGTTGTCGGCCAAGAGAAGGCGAGGGAGTTGCGGTAGTAGAATTCATAACACTCTTATCGGTCTTGAAGTTAGGCTTGTTGTGGTGACAAACCTCTCAATGAAGAATTGCGTAAAGGATAACGTAAGGTCAGCTCGATACCAATAATTGTTACCGGATCTAAGCATATTACTTAACGTCGAATTTGGCGGTGTTGGCGCATTGTGTGCTGTCACTTTAGGGAAGCATCTCTCAAACCTTATTTATTTTATAGGGTTATCGTTGTTGGCTAATGTAATTATCAAATCCATAAACTAATATCGTTGGAGAGAAAAGGAATTGCGAGTTAGCAAGCACAGTTTTAACTGCATATTGGAGAAGGAACCTAAATATGCCGACCACAGAAGAAATTCAGATCAGCCAAGAACAAGTTAGAAAGAACAAGGCGAAGGTACTCGCCAAGATAAACCAACAAGGCATCATGTCTCAGGGCTTTCGCTTGGTTAACGTCAAAGACTATCAACAGAAGTTACAAGCATTGAAACAAAAGGTCGAAAACTTCGATTACATGAATGCCGCTAACAAGCAGCAGGATCAAGTCATTCTCGACATCATGACTCAGAAGGAAAAGATCCATAACTATCTGGATGAATCATCCAGTCAGAAGTTAGCGAACGGTAACCTAGATTTTGGTTCTCGAAATCAAGTCGCGAATGCCACGCTCAAGAAAAAACAGTTGTTTCTGATGTTTATGGAGACAGTTGAAGCGCAAGAGGCTCTAAAAGAATATGCAGTTAAAGTGGCCTCTGTATGTAATGGAACTGTAAAACAGCCTCCGGGCGCTTACCTAGGGGTGAAAGATTTTCATGGTGCGCTAGACAAAATTACCAATCGTAAGCGTAACTATGATATTGGTGATCTGAAAGACGCGGCGCGTATGACGATAGTGTTTGAAACCTCGCAAGATATGGTCGCTGCAAAATCCATTATCGCCTTGTCGACAGAGTTCGATAAATTAAAGCACCATCAATCAGCAATGAAAGATCGTTACGGAACCAGTAAGGGGCAAAACGCTAAATTCAACTGTGGGGCGACAGACGCAGGTTATAAGGATATAAAGTTCTTCCTAGAGATGGAGAACGGACATATTGGTGAGCTTCAACTTAACACCAAGAATATGATGGTAGCCAAAAAGAATGGCCATATTATTTACGATATTCTACGTGACGGCGGGACGTTAGATAAGCCTTTCACTATTACTAATACGGAAGTCTTAGCAAAAGTGTCTCGGAATATGAATGAAAAATGGTTCAATTTCATGAATACCCGAGTTCCAAAAGCGAGAGAAGATATTGCAAAAGTTCGACTGTTGGTAGACCGTCTGAATGGTAACCTTACAAAAGGCATAAACTCTTTGCTCGTTAACTTAGACGATATCAAAACACTTTCTGCCGTTAGTATATATATCTATGAGCAGGGCGATAACGCTAGGGCTTTACTTGATTAAGTAGCCGAGTCGTTGTGGTTATTCATCGCATAGAAAATCCGGACATAAAGCCGGATTTTTTACGTTAGAGCATGATGGGATGTTTCTTGCCTTTCTGCTGATTTTTGGAGAGAGTGGCTGCGCCTGTACTCTGGCGCTGTGATGCCAACCCAACCTTTGAAAGCACGATTAAAGTTGCTCAAATCACTGTAGCCAACTTGCCAGCTGATCTCTTGCACCGAAAGATCTGTTTCTTCGAGCAACTGTTTGGCTTTCTCTTCTCGAACCTGTTCTTTGGCTTTTTTAAAGAAGATATTTTCACTCTTTAGATTTCGTTGCAGTGTTCGTTTTGTCATTCCCAACATGGTTGCAAACCACTCTATGTTAAACCAAGGCAAAATTGCGTAGGTCTGGATTAACGTTTCGACTGACTGGTACCAATTTAATTCGCTGTCTTGCTCTGTTACTGCACGATAGTCATCAGGTAATGGAATCGTAATCGCCCCATATTGTTGTTCAAACTGAATATCAGAATTAAAGAAGTGTTTAGGTAATTTACGAGCCTTGTTGTTTGTAGAAACAAGCTTAGCGTGTGATGGCTGCCATCTGCTGTCTATAAATTTACGGCATAAGCTAATTACAGTAAGGGATCTAAACCACTCGGATTGTTCAAAACCAGATGTAGATGGGTGATAACAACTTCGATGGCATAACCACCACAAGCCGTCTCTATACTCAGTCCATATAGTGACGTGATTGTTCAAATTAGGCATTTCGGCGATCAAACAACGAATGGCCTGCTCTAACGATGTGCATTTCTCTATTTCACGGCTCAGTTGTGGTGACAGTTGTTCCAGAGACGTTTTACGACCGACCTCAATCCCTATCGAATAACCAAATTGACGCTCAAGTCCATGAATGAAGCGAATCAAATCTTGCGTAGGAAGCCACTGATTAGATTGTGTTAGCTCAAGTGGCAAACCACATTCTATAGCGACACCGCGCCAATCAAGTGCTTCTTTATCGCAATACGCAATGTATGGGGCAATATTACTGGTAGAGCTCAATAGTATGTTAGTGGTGCGCGATGATGCTTTCATTGTTGTTAGTGCTTACCTATAAATGTCACCAAATGACCTAATTAAGTGTAGCGTAACTCAATATACTTTTCCCAACCCAAAGAGGAGAAGAATATGAAACTTACACCCATTGCCCTAATTATTTCATCACTCACGATTTCATCGCTTGCTGTGTCATCGACTGTATTTGCAGAAAACCCAGTAGAAGCCGCGCTTAAGATTGAAGGCGCGCAGGTTACTCTACCTATGAAAGATGCTCACCAATCTTTTACTCCTGACTTCGTTGATTCTGCCCGCGAAAACTTCAATAACTTCCATTGGCAAATGGGTGGAGACCACAGTGTTTACTACAACATGCACATGAGTGAATTCATGCCGACCGCTTTTGCCGCTCCTAATGTTGAATATAAGCCACTGGTTAAAAATATCGATTCACGTCTTGCTAAATTAACGGTAAACACCGAAACCAAAGGTGAGCTGACGATGGAGCAATACCTAGCGGATGAGCAGTTCCGAACTCAAGGTTTCATGTTAATTCACAAAGGGGAAATTGTTTATCAGGCCTACCCAGGCATGAGCCCAACAGACACCCATGTTTGGGCGTCAACAGCGAAAACGACGGTAGGCGCAGTAGTCGCAATGTTGGTTGAAGAAGGTAAAGTCGATCCTGAACAAGATATTACTTATTACATCCCTGAGTTAAAAGGGAGTAATTGGGAAGATATCACTGTCCATCAAGTGCTCAACATGTCGACTGCGTTAGACAACGAAGAAACGCTTGAATCGATATTGAATCCGGACTCTGACGTAGTACGTTTCTTTGCTGCGTCATTCAATTCACCAAGAGCAAAAACCGGTGAGATGGAAACATGGATGAATGTTGCAAAAGGTGCTCAGAAACTGGAGGGCGAGAAAGCAGGTGATCATTTCCGCTATGCCTCAATCAATACCATGGTTTTGACCAAGCTAGTAGAAAACATTGAAAACAAGACTTGGACCGAAGTCTTTGAAGATCGTGTTTGGTCTAAGGTACATGCCCGTCAGCCTATGCAGTTTAACCTAACGCCAGATGGAATGGCGATTGCCGTCGGTTTGGTTTCGACAACAGTAGAAGATATGGCGCGCTGGGGCACTCTGTTTACGCCAAGCTGGAAAGCGGTGGCGGATGAGCCTGTCATCTCTCAAGCCGTGATTGATCGTATTCGCAATAGCGGCGATCCAAAAACCTTTGTCGGCACTAGCAAAGAGAGCGGTTCAGTTCATGCTTTTAACGAAAAGGCCGACTACAACGCTTATCAATTCGACTATATCTTCAATGACGGTGCGATGTCGAAAAGTGGCAACCTTGGCCAGTTTATTTATATCGATCCAGATCGTGATTTTGTAGGCGTGATGTTCTCAACCAACCCATACCATTCAGGTTTTGGTGAGAATAAAGGCCCGGCACTAATGCGTTCAGCAGCAAAACTACTTGCTGACAAGTAATCTATTTATTACCTAACAGGATGTTCCAGGCTTCAAGGAGGAAGCAAACGACTTTCGAGAGATATAATGAAAAAGTTTGCTCTATTAATCCCGTTGAGTTTAGGTCTAGCCCTTCCTGCACATGCAGGTTCAGATTCCGAACGTGTTATCGATCCTGCTGATGTCACTAAAGTTTATACTCAAGCTGCATTGATGTTGAATGGTAGTTCAGATATCCAATTTCAAGGGCAAGTTTCTGGCGGTTTAGAAAACGGTCAACAGTTTGCCCTACTGGCTGAAGGGACGTTTGTCGATGAAAGCAACACAGCGCTTCGCGATCCAGATAAATTCGGTACAGAGTATAGCAACTCTAGAATCCAGTACTTCCACGTCTTTGAAACGGGGACTAAAGCTACGCCTAAAGTGGGTCTTTCATTAGATTATATTAATACGCGCAACAGCATTAAAAATGACTTATTGTCGGTTGGCGGTGTTGTTGCGATTAACCCTGCTTATACCGGTGGATTTCTTGTATTTCCAAGAGCAGGGTTGATGACAGGTAGCATGGAGATCCCTGGTGTTACTTCATCTAAAGATGATTTAACGGGATACTCGCTTGGTTTGATTACCGCGAAGCATCTCGGTGACTCTGGCGCCTATGTGTCTTTAGTACCTGAGTGGCAGGATCTGTCTGGTGATGATATCGACATGCAAAACTTCTCATTTAAAACATCGTTAAATGTGCCGATGAACACTGCAAGAACTTGGTGGTTGAATACGCGTTATGACATTACCAAGGCGGATGTTGATGTGAAAGGTGTGTCAATGCCGAATGGTTGGCAGACCGAAGCTTGGGTAGGCGTTAGATACTACTTCTAGCGATCTCGCCAGCTAATTAGCAAAGAACCTAAAAAAGCCAGTCATCGTGACTGGCTTTTGTTGTTAAGGTACGCGTGAAGCGTTACTTATTGGCGACGTTACCAAGCTTCAACCATGTGTCGATAACCGTATCTGGGTTTAAAGAAACAGAGCTGATGCCTTGTTCCATCAACCACTCAGCTAGGTCGTCATGGTCAGATGGGCCTTGGCCACAAATACCTACGTATTTACCCGCTTTAGCTGCTGCGTCAATCGCCATTTTCAACATCGCTTTAACCGCAGGGTTACGCTCGTCGAATAAGTGCGCAACATCGCCTGAATCTCGGTCTAGGCCAAGTGTCAGCTGTGTCATGTCGTTTGAACCGATAGAGAAACCATCGAAGTACTTCAAGAACTCATCAGCCAAAATCGCATTGGATGGAAGCTCACACATCATGATGACTTTCAGACCTTGGTCGCCACGACGCAGGTTAAACTTAGCCAGAATGTCGATAACCGATGCCGCTTCGCTTGGTGTACGAACGAATGGAATCATGATTTCAACGTTCTTCAGTCCCATCTCGTTACGAACGCGTTTCAGCGCTTGAGTTTCAAGCTCGAAACAGTCTTCAAAGACTGGAGAGATGTAACGAGATGCACCACGGAAGCCCAGCATTGGATTCTCTTCATGTGGTTCAAACGTTTTACCGCCAACAAGGTTACTGTACTCGTTCGACTTAAAGTCAGACATACGTACGATTACACGCTTAGGCCAGAATGCAGAAGCGATGGTCGCGATGCCTTCCGTTAGCTTGCTTACGTAAAAATCGATTGGATCTTTGTAACCACGAATGCGTTGGTTGATTTCTGCTTTGATCTCATCCGTTTGCTCATCGAAGTTCAGCAGAGCTTTAGGGTGAATACCGATCATCTTGTTGATGATGAATTCAAGACGAGCAAGGCCAACACCTTCGTTCGGGATTTGAGCGAAGTCGAAGGCACGATCTGGGTTACCCACGTTCATCATTACTTTGGTTGGCAGCATTGGTAGCTCATCAACCTCAGAACGCTTGATCTCAAAGTCGAGTTCACCTTGATAAACGTAGCCAGTTTCGCCTTCAGAGCATGATATGGTCACGATATCACCATCGTTCAGACTACTTGTTGCTGTCCCACAACCTACTATTGCAGGAATACCTAGCTCACGAGCAATGATCGCCGCGTGACAAGTGCGGCCGCCACGGTTAGTCACAATCGCAGAGGCTTTCTTCATCACAGGTTCCCAGTCTGGGTCTGTCATGTCTGTTACCAGTACATCACCTTCTTGAACCAATGACATTTGGTCTAGAGAGTCAACTAAACGAACCGGTCCAGAACCGATACGTTGACCGATAGCACGGCCTTCAACCAAGACATCCGCCTTGTTGTTCAGCTCGTAACGCTCGATAACGTTTTGGTCGCTTTGAGAACAGACTGTTTCAGGACGAGCTTGAACGATGTAAAGCTTGCCGTCGATACCATCTTTTGCCCACTCGATGTCCATCGGACGTTGGTAGTGCTTCTCGATGATCATCGCTTGTTTTGCTAGCTCTTTGATCTCTTCATCGTTCAGTGAGAACTCGTTACGTTCTTGAGTATCCGTGTCGATGATATCAACTTGTTTACCGATCTCTTGGTTGGTTGAGTAGATCATCTTGATCAACTTAGAACCAAACGTCTTTTTAACGATAGGGTAGTGACCCGCTTCTAGCATTGGCTTGTGGACGTAGAACTCGTCTGGGTTCACAGCGCCTTGTACAACCATTTCACCTAGGCCCCAAGAAGAGGTGATGAACACCACTTGGTCGAAGCCTGACTCAGTATCAAGCGTGAACATAACGCCTGAAGAAGCTTTGTCTGAGCGAACCATACGCTGGATGCCCGCAGACAATGAAATGCCTCGGTGGTCAAAGCCTTGGTGTACTCGGTAAGAGATAGCGCGGTCGTTAAACAGAGAAGCGAATACGTGTTTAGTCGCTTCGATAACCGCATCGATGCCTTTCACGTTAAGGAAGGTTTCTTGTTGGCCTGCAAAAGAAGCATCTGGAAGGTCTTCTGCCGTTGCAGACGAACGAACCGCAACAGACAATTCTTCGTTGCCTTCAATCAGTTCGCGGTAGTTATCACGGATATCTTGCTCTAGTGATTCTGGGAATGGTGCGTCTAGAACCCATTGTCGAATTGTTGCACCTGTCTTACGCAGTGCGTCAACGTCTTCAACATCAAGCTCATCAAGGAGTTGGTGAATGCGCTCATCAAGACCTTTGTAGTCAAGAAAGTTGTTAAACGCATAAGATGTGGTAGCAAAACCATTAGGTACTGATACGCCAGCGTTGGCTAGGTTAGAAACCATTTCGCCAAGTGAAGCATTCTTACCGCCGACTTTGTCGACATCTTCCATGGAAAGGCCATTGAACCATAGGGTGTTATTTTGCATTTATTTCTCCAGAAACATAGCAAGCATTGTAGGGATTTAAAGGCAAACGATTACGTATCAGTTTAAAAAAATGTAAATTATTTTCAAAAGCTGTGGGGGACGTAATAGTCAGCAGGGTTTTGTTATATATATTATGGTTACCATCCTACTCAAAATAATTTTAAATATTAAATAAAAAATGCAAATTGATATTCAAAGTCGTGATGTATTCTATGTTTCTGATGGAACGGCCATAACATGTGAGACTTTAGGGCATGTTGTTCTAGGTCAATTCCCTTTCAAAGCTAATGAAAAAACCTTTCCGTTTGTGGAAAGTGAGGACAAACTTTCTGATTTATTAAAAGAGATCGAAATTTCGTATCGTGATACCGGGTTAGAACCGTTGGTGTTTTTTTCGATTGTGATTCCCGATATCAAAGCGAAATTGCTTAAGGCACCAGCTCACTGTTATGACGTGTTGGAGAGTATCGTTCAAAAGGTTCAGGATGATATCCAGATGGCACCGGTTCCTAAGCTACAGCGATCACGCAGTGTGAATAAGGATTCGGTAAAGTATTTCGATCGTATTGCCGCGATTGAGTACACGCTGGCTCATGATGATGGCATCACGCTGAAAGGGCTAGAAGAAGCCGATATCATTTTGCTTGGTGTTTCTCGAAGCGGTAAAACACCGACTAGCTTGTATATGGCGATGCAGTTTGGTTTACGCGTGGCGAACTACCCATTTATTCATGATGATTTAGCGCGCTTGAAACTGTTGCCAGAGTTTGAGATTTATCGACATAAGCTGTTTGGCTTAACCATTGATGCCGAAAGGTTGACTGAAATTCGTGAGAATCGTTTAGCAGGCAGTGAGTACGCGAGTGACTCGCAATGCTTGTATGAGTTACAAACGGTAGAGGCGATGTTCCGCCGAGAAGCGATACCTTACATCAACACGTCCTCGTTATCGGTTGAGGAAATTTCGACGAGAATCTTGGAGCGTACAGGGTTGAGAAGACGCTTGCTCTGATAAAGGGGATTGAACCTTTAAAGAAACGAGAATCTCATTCGGTGAGATTCTCGTTTTTATTTATTACTTGTTATTTTTTAACGAATTAACGAATTAACGAATTAACGAAGCAGCGATAGCTTAAGAGCTTCGCTTTGCTGTTCTAACCAACGTTCAAGCGCTGGTGGCCATGTGATGCTTGGTTCAACACAGAAACCGCGCAGCATGGAGAAGTACACTGCTTGATCAATAAGCGGTAGCGACGACTCACCATTTTCTAAGTTCAGCAGAAGCTCGGCATCTTTCAATAATGGATTAATCTGTTCAACGAATTGCGGTGTTTGCTCAATCAGTTTGTCGAAGTTGAGTTCTTCCGTCTCTTTGCTCGCGCGCCATGCAGCTTTACTTGCTTCGGATTGGTATTCAGCAAGATCCAGTTTCCACCAACGTGGCAGACCGATGCGCTGACTTAATGGGAATGCACGGCTTTGGAACAGAGTGACTTGTTCAGATGGTACACGTTGTTCATCACTTGATTTCAAGTCCATGAAATAAGCGATGATATCTAAGCTTTCCGCCATGATAGAGCCGTCGTCTTTCTGTAAGACTGGCACCATCTTTTTACCGATCAAATCGATAAGGGTTTGGGCATCATCATAATCCACAGAAATAAGATCGATATTCAAGCCTAGAGATTGAGCGATGTAGGCAACTCTTGCACAGAAAGGGCAGTGGTCGTAAATGTAAAGCTTCATAGCTTCCCTCAGTTCATGGTCATTATAAGTATAAGATGATGCTAATGTAGCAGAAGTCCGAGCCGACAATAAGAGCTTGGCTTAAATAGTCATTGATTAGTTAGGGCGACCATCGTTACAAGCGTCTAACCCGATGGTAAATGAACATAGCCGGCAAGGGGGAATTACAGGCACAAAAAAGGCTTTGGCTGCTCACTCTAATGCAGAAGAGTGAAGCTAACCAAAGCCTTAATTTTGTTACCTTTAGCAGAGTGACAACTAAAAGAGCAGAGTGGTTAAACTATGCTTTTTTAAGGTCTTGCGCTGGGTAAGTAAGCGTCATTGCGCCTTCTACCGTTGTAACGTGAACGTAGCCACCACCAGCACTTAGGCCAGTCACTACCATTTCACCAAGATCAACACCTTTTGTTGCTACAACGCGATCGTCAACTGAAAACACTTTACACACCTTCAATAAATTAAATAAGTACGACAGATATCGAAAGCGGATTTAAACAGATGACTTTCGAATCAACTAATCCGGTTATTTGTCGTAAGGATTAAATTTGGTTGTGAGTAAATTGCGATGTCTTAAAAATCAGCTTGTTAACTTACCAAAGGAGTCTATTTATCCGCAGGATAAACGACACCAACTTGCTGGCGCATCTCTGTAATTAACTTGGAAACGGTTAAAGTACGCTTTGTTGTTTGAGCCTTGGTTACTTGATCGCCACGAATGCAATCGGCAAAAGCTTGCGCTTCGTAGCCCATCGAATTCTCACTTTGGTGTTGAGTGAGGTTTTCAACACTGCCGTCTCGGTAGCGGATTTTTACGTCTGTGCACTCGGCAATATGATCGATGATGATCGCTCCGAGTTCGCCTTGGATCTCACTTGGCGCGTAAGAGTCGCTGACTTTGGAGTGAGCAAGCGTCACGTCAAATTCAGGGTACTGGAAGATCGCGCAGCCATGAGCATCAACACCTGACTCCAACAGCTTGGCTGAAGCTTGTGCGTTTTCGGGGTTACCAAACAGAGCAACCGTTGCTGCGACGCAATAGAAGCCAATATCGACCAATGAGCCGTTAGAGAAAGTTGGGTTGAAGGTGTTTGGGTTTTCACCGTTAAGGTATTTCTGATAACGAGATGAATATTGGCAGTAGTTGATGTGCGCTTTATGCACCTTGCCGATTTTTTCTAATCCGAGTTGGATCTGTTTAAAGTTCGGTAGGAACTGAGATTTATATGCCTCAAACAGCACGACGCCGTTTTGCTCCGCGACTTCAAACATTCGAGTCGCTTCATCAATATTCGACGCGACAGGCTTTTCACAAATGACATGCTTGCCGTGCTTCATCATTAAAATCGATTGCTCACAGTGCATTGAGTTTGGAGACGCGATGTAAACCGCTGTTATTGTGCTGTCACTGGCTAATGCGTCGAGTGAGTCATAAGTCGTTTCAACGTCAAATTCTTGGGCGAACTGTGCCGCGCTGTCTAAGTTTCGTGAATAAACCGCAGCAAGTTGCATCGATTGAGTTTCATGGGCAGCTTGAACAAACTTTTGTGTAATCCAATTGGTTCCAATTACAGCAAACTTAATCATATAGGTATCCAGTCGTTAGTGTATTGATTCTGCAGAGATAGTAGCACTCACGTCATCGAATGTGCTCGAGAATTGAGGAACAATTGTTATCCAAAGGCTGCCTTATATTAGCAATAGGGTGTAATTTAGCGTACTCGGAATCGGCTACGACGGTGCATAATGAAGGCATTTTTGCTAAGGTATTATGGAATTCAAACAAGGTAATGATATGCAAGTTCGGACAGCCAAGGTAACTGATATTCGCTCTATTTTAGCGCTTTCTGAGCAGATAAACCGCCAACATCATCTTGGCGCACCTATGGTGTTTGCACCACCGTCACGAAGCTTTGGAGACAGTGAAGAGTATTGGTTAGGGCTGATGATAGACCCGCAGGGCTCCTTCTTTGTTGCGGTTAAAAACGAACACGTTGTTGGTTTTCTTGCCGGCAAAGTGACGCAGAACAAAGGGGTGAGCTTTATTCAATCGCATAAGGTCGCGCGGGTGAATACGATTGTGGTTAGCGATGAAGCTCAGAGTCAAGGTGTCGGTAAGGCGTTGATGAAGTCATTCAACCAGTGGTCACAGGCTAGAGGTGCGATAGAGCTTCGTTTGGAAGTGATGGAGTTTAACCAGCAAGCTCAGAGTTTCTATGAGTCGTTAGGAATGGAAACTCAATCGCGAACCATGTCTATGAGCTTAGAGGAGATTTAGGCGTGCGGTTGTTTTTATCTCTATTTACTTACTTAGTTTTGTCGACGCAGGTTTTATATGCCGCGGCGCCTCCAGCCTTGGATGAGTCTGTCATTGGGCAACAGTTAATTGTTGAAAAGATTGTTTCTGATGCAACGGCCATCGAAACGATTGTGTTTGAGTCTGCCCCTTCTCAATCTGAGCGTGTTCCAACATCCCCAGTAACCTCGAATTCTTTTGCTGATGGTTTTCTTGAAAATGATGCTATTGAAGGTAAAGTTAACGAACAAATCGCCCTGCAATCTCAAGGAACATCCCGCCGAATTTATACGACTCCAGATATCGACTCTGCAATAGATCCACAGTTACAAATGGTAACTTTGGTTAAGGTCGATAAATCTAAACGTAGGATGTATCTGCTTAAAGGGGATGAGGTCATTCAGGAATTTCGCATCGCGCTAGGCAAGAAGCCCAAAGGACACAAACGTTTTGAAGGGGATAACCGCACGCCAGAAGGTCAATATCAACTTGATTACATTATGGAAGATTCTGAATTCTATCGCTCAGTACACATTAATTACCCACGTTCAACCGATAGACAATGGGCAAAGAAACACGATGTCGACCCAGGTGGGAATATTAAAGTTCATGGTATTAAAAATGGTGAATTGCGTTCACCTAGTTTTATCCAAAGCTTTGATTGGACGGATGGTTGTATTGCACTGACCAACCAAGATATGGATCAGTTTATCGAGTTAGTTAAAATGGGTACTCCTATCCATATTGAATGGTAGCACCCAGATTGTTTTTACTCGTCCAATTTAGACTTTTACTAATCTAACTTAAGTTTCACTTACCGAGCTTAGATTAACACTCGCCCTGCACTGAATATGGCAATCACCAAAAGCAATGCAATAGTGACAGGCTTGAATTTCTCTCCGCCAAACCTTTCGAACAATTTAGATCCGACATAGCCACCAAACATGCTGCTTGGCAAAAGTACAATCGTAATCCAGACCACATCACGGTCGACTAAGCCCGCTATCGATGCTGAAACAAACGCACTCGAATCTGCTAATACAAAGAACGCGATAAGGCCAGCTCTGGCAATGTGAGGCTCTACTGGGCTTGCTAGTGCATGCGTTCCAACCGGAGGCCCAGACATTGAAGCCGCGCCGTTCATTACCCCAGCAAGGCTGCCGAGAATATAGGGCGCAAACCTAGGTTCGCTTTGATACTGAAAGCCTTTGTAGATCATAAGTGCAGACGCAAAGATAAAAGCGCTGATGATCAAGATGATCGTGTCTTGGCTAACCGATTTGAGTAAGAGTAAGCCGACTGGAGTGAAGGCTAAACAAGGGATAAACACCTTTGAAACCCAGCGCCAATTAACCTGCTTTCGAACCTTTGGCAGCAATTGAATATTGCCGAGAAGGTCGATCAACATGAAAACAGGGACCAGTTCGATAACAGGGACGAACAACGCGCTTAATGGCAATGCCACTAAGGTGAAACCGAAACCTGAAAAGCCACGAACAATAGCGGCGAAAATGAAGATTGCACCCAAAATTGGGAAGGTTGGACTAAAAATGAGATCCATAAATTAAGTAACCAATGAAGCTGTCTGTATAGAGCGAGCTAATGAAACCAAGTGAGTAGCGGAATGTACTCCTACTCACTTGTGTTTGCTACCTAATTTTCAGGTTTATTGGGGTTAATTTTGATGTCTCTTGAGGCGTGCTTTTGCGGTATTTACGAGGTCAATTTATAAAGTTGAATTGATTCGGAAAATCAGTAAATACAGCGTCTACTTTTGATAAAAGTCTGAAGTGAGACGGATCATTGACGGTGTAGCACCATGCTTGAATGTTTGCTTGGTTGAGCGTATCGAGATCGCTCTGGTTCACATGTTCATAGTTCATGTGGCAGCTGAACGCTTTGACCTTATCGATAAGCATCAGGTCGGCTTGAGTCAATTGTTCTGTGATCACGCCAACTCGGTATCTCGATAAGTGGTGAGCCATTTCAGCAACGACTTGGTGACTGAAGCTAGACAGTAAGATCCTATCGGTATCCAGCGTTGAGCGGATCAATTCTGTGTGCAGAAGATCGACCACATGAGGTGCTTGGTGCTTACTATCGACCTTAATTTCCAGGTTAACACTAAGATCATGCGCTTCAACCAAGCTCAGCAGTTCTGTTAGAGTCAGTATTTTTTCACCTGCAAACTGTTCCGATTTCCAGCTACCAAAATCTAACAGACGCAGCTCTGCCAAGGTGTGTTCATCAACACGGCCTTTACCATCACTACAACGTTCTAGTGTGTGATCGTGACAAACGACAAGTTGGTCGTCGAGAGTGACTTGAATATCCACTTCGACCCATTTCAAACCGAGTTTAACGGCCTGTTCAATGCTTGCTTTGGTATTTTCTGGGTGAGTACCTGCCACACCACGATGACCTACGATGATAGACGACATAATTAATCCTTCTTTAAGACGCATCGTAAATATTTATTAAATATCAGTTTTCTCTATTACGCCAGAGCAATCGTGAAGCCAAATAGCCGTGTTGTGACTCTGCTAATGAAAGCGGTTGATTAGACTTGTCACTTATTGTGATTCTTATCTACGAAAAAGCCTCTCGATGGAGAGGCTTTCGATGAAATAGGCTCTGGATAAGATAGAGATTGGGTTGGCTTAGCTTAGTGTGCGATGTCCAATTGGTTGTCTTTCACGCCGTTAATTCGGAACCAACCAGCTATACTGAATCGCTCTGTGTTGGTTGGCAGAACCTCGTGTGGGAACTGTTCAGACAAGAATACCAACAGTCGACCACCCTTTGGTGGAATGGTCGCAATGTGATTGTCTTTTAGATCGTAAACCACGAGCTCTCCTGCGTCTTCCTCTGACCATTCGTCATTCATGTAGAACACGGTAGTTAGACGGCGGTTTTCATTGCCTTTGAAGCAATCTAAATGCTTCTGGTAGAAGTCGCCTTTTTCGTATTTCGCAAAGTGCGCTTCGTACTCGAACAGACCCAGAAAGAACGCTTGGTTTGCTTCTAAACGGATTTGTTCCATTTTGTCTAGGAACAAAGATGCGGGTTCGCCCATATCGCGGCGCACCCACTGAATTTTGTCACTACGAATCGTTGTTTCTCTTGCTACTTCATCATTACGGCCGATCCTAGCCTTTTTCCAGTTCTCTGGAATGCAATCCCTCAATGCCACCACTTCTTCTTGAGTTAAGAAGTCATCCCAAACGAAATAACCTTGGGTAGAAAGAGCATCGATTAATTGGTTCATGTATAGCACTCAGACAATAAAATAGAGGCGCATATATAGTCCGAATAACTCGTGCTAACAAATCACGTATTTTGTCGTCACGACTAATGTTGATAGTTTGCTGGTGAAGATAAGAGAGAGGATCAACCGAAAAGAAAAGTGAGCCAATTTAAAGGCTCACTTCTGTTGGATTATCGTCCGGTTGTTCCTTTAGCTAGTGCTTTGATTCGGACGACTTCGAATGGTCGAGTACCAGTATCTTTACCGTTGTTTAATGCAGCCGTTCGATCAAGTTGATTGACCGTTACGTAAATATAACCGTCAGGGCCAAATGACATGCCATCAGGCCAAGTTTGGTTGTCTGATAGTGTGGCAATAATTCGGTACCCTTTTGGTGTAGATACACCAATTGCATTACTCTCTATATCAGTAATATAAACGTTCTGATCACTGTCTACAGTAATGCCATCTGAATAAGGTTTATCAGCGTATTTTTTAATATTGGTTGCGACTGTTTTACCATTATTATCAAACTCACTCGCTTTAACACGGTAAATTGTATGGCCGTTGACAGCGCCGAAATAAACCCATTCATAAGATGGATCAATCGTGATTGGGTTTAACGCAAAACCGGTTTTACTGTCAGCTCTCATAGACGGGTGATTTTCTGCTACTCGTACAGCTTCCCCAGTATTGAGGTCAACGGTTACAAAGGCTGGAATGGCTTCACTTTTTAGATCGTTCTGGGTCATATCAGCAATGATAATACGTTGTCTTTTTTGGTCTAAAGCAAAGTCTTGTAGGAAGCTTGTCGGTTTTAAAACTGAATCCGGTATTTCAATCGTTTTTACCAACGTTTCATTGCGAGTATCCCAGCCCGTTACGGTATGAGTTGCTAGATCGAGAATCCATGCGACTCCGTTGTCATCGGTACGAATAGCAATGACGGCTTTAAATAGAGAGTCATTACCTTGTGCATACTTCATCGTTGGGTATGGGGTCTGATTTCCTGCCACGCTTAATTCGATTACTTTGGTCGAAGGGTGGTCGAGTGGATGAACGCTCAGTAATAAACGTCCATCCGGTGTAATTGAAGGGTTTCCCGGACGTTCAGTCATGGTCGCAACAACCGTTGCTTGTTTTAGTGTTGGCATGAGTTCTGTCGCAGCTTGCGCATAAGTGGATAAAAGAGTGCTCGCAAGAATTGTGTTGATTATTGTTTTTTTCATTGTGTTCCCCTTGATAATTGACGCAAATGTTACCAATGGGTTAATAATCATCAACAGTGCTGCATTTGTTACACTTTCAAAATTATTTTGATAATAGACTTAAATTTCTTCTTTAAGATGCATAGTGTTTTCAAGAGTGTTGTGAATTTAATGCTTTAAAATCAGCATGATTGCAAATTCTCCTGTCATTTAAGGTTTTTTTTATTCAAGAAGTAGGCTCGTCTTTTGTTATCTGTATCCGTAATTCTGCGTTCAAAAAATCATATTTTATTTATCTTTGCTATATTCTGGTTAGACCACTTGTTACTGGATTGTTAGTTCTATCCAGTAGGCAGGGATAAAAAATAGGAATACCGTTTGCAACTTCATACCATTAAAGGCTATATCCAAGACATATATCTCGTAGAGTACCCAGACAAGTTGCTCTTGCTAGATGGCGCTTGTCGGGCAGATATCCCTCATCTCAGATCTTTCATTGAAGACCAGCTCAATCGCCAATTTAATGATTTACATACAGTGGTGGTCACGCACATGCACCCTGACCATGCAGGGGCAGCGCACAAGCTCAGACAATTGACTCATTGTAATTTGGTCGCAGCGAATCGAGATAGGGATTGGTATCACGGTGTTGATGGGGTATTGATGCACCTTGCGGACCTTGCGTTGGCTCGATGGATGGCAAATCGATTGGGAAAACCTAAAGCGAATCTGTGGTATTCAAGAAAGTTGAAGCCGGATTACAAGCTGTCGGATGGAGATAGCATTCCGGGGTTTGACGACTGGTTAGTTCTGGAAACGCCAGGCCATACCGACAGAGACCTTTCCGTCTATTGCCCATCGCACAGTGTCGCGTATGTGGCTGACCTGATGGTGGACGTCAAAAAGAAGTTGATTCCACCTTTCCCCATTTTTCATCCTAATAAATATCGAAAATCAGTATCTCGTATTTATGACCTACAGGTCGATACCTTGCTGGTGGCACATGGTGGGCAAGTGGATTTCAATGAAAAAGCCTTTGAACACTTACTGATGAGTGCTCCAAGAAGACCTGTTACTCATTGGCGTGTGACCAAAATCAAACTTAAGGGCTTGATTAAATCGGTTTGGCGGTTTGGTTTTAAAGATAAAGACCGTCGGCACAAATGATAAAGGCCAGTCTTTAAGACTGGCCTTTATGTTTGCGTTGTTGAACCACTAAAGCCGTGGAGCGGCTAAGTTAGTGAGTAAGTAGAAACTCACCCGCTGGATCAACAATCACTTTGTCACTCATACCCTGACGACCAAGCAACATCATATAAGTCATATCTTGACGGTTACTGAGTGTGAGGTCGATAAGCCATTGCTTACCGCCAATACGCAATAATGTTTCAATCACACAGCGAGTTTCTACTTCACCGTTGGAAGACTTGATATTCTTGCTCGCTTTCAATTTAGCCGTGCAACGAATCGTCTCTTCTAGGTGATAAACATCTGGGTGCAAATCGAATTCTACGAAACGCTCGCCATCTTCTTTAAAACACAAAAGGTTGTCTACGTGTAGAGAAGACGTTTTAGCCCCCGTATCAACACGTGTATGTAGTCCAGTTATCCCTAACTCTGGTAAGCAAAGTGCTTCAGTATTCCCTATGATCATTTTATTGTTCATGTTATTTCCAATCATGAGTAAATGGCTGTTTAATTAGCCTTTTCCACGAGTACGGTTAGCGTTTGGTTTTGCATTTTTTTCGATACATTCGAAAATCATGTTTGCTACATCTTTGCCTGTCGCTTTCTCTATACCTTCTAAGCCAGGAGAAGAGTTAACTTCCATTACAACTGGGCCATTCTTAGATTGTAGAATATCAACGCCACATAGGTTTAAACCCATTATTTTCGCAGCATTGATTGCTGTAGCGCGCTCTTCTTTGGTTAGTTTAACCAGTTGAGCTGTGCCACCACGGTGCAAGTTAGAGCGAAATTCACCCTCACCAGCTTGGCGTTTCATTGCGGCAATCACTTTATTGCCAACAACAAAACAACGAATGTCGGCGCCATTTGCTTCTTCAATGAACTCTTGAACTAAGATGTTCGCTTTTAAGCCCATGAATGCTTCGATAACGCTTTCAGCTGCTTTGTTTGTTTCTGCTAGAACAACGCCGATACCTTGAGTACCTTCAAGAAGCTTGATGACCAGTGGCGCGCCACCTACGTTTTTGATCAAGTCTTGAATTTTGTCTGGGCGGCTAGCGAAACCTGTTTTTGGCAAGCCAATACCTTTACGAGACAACAATTGCAGTGAGCGCAGTTTGTCGCGAGAACGACTGATTGCTACTGACTCATTGATACAAAAAGTGCCCATCATTTCGAATTGGCGAACAACCGCAGTGCCGTAAAAGGTAATGGAAGCGCCAATACGTGGGATTACAGCATCGTATTGAGGTAGCTCTTCACCCATGTAGCGAATCTTCGGATTGTTACTCGCGATATCTATATCACAGTGCAGCGTGTCGATAACATCGACATGGTGACCGCGAGCTTCACCTGCTGCTTTTAAGCGAGAAGTAGAGTATAGATTTTCGTTGCGAGAAAGAATTGCGATACGCATGGCGTTTCCTTAGTTAATACCTGATTGGTAACTGCAAATAAATGAGTTGTTAGCTGAGCTTTCAGTTTTTCTGAGGCTCTTTGCTTGCTTCGGGGCGAACCTTAAGGCTTTTCGTTTAACTAAGAAAACGAATTAAATTTGTCGAGTCGATAACGGAAATTTATCAAGTGTGTGAGCTATTGGTACAGCAAGGTTGAGAGGGGATTTGAAATGGAAAAGCGAGTTGAGACCTAACTCATATTGGGGGTAGGAGCCTATTAGGTTGCACTCAACTCGCGTTAACTCGGTGCTAAAAAGTGTACTAATAACGCCAGTTACATAGCTCTATAAGTGTTCGTAGTGCTTCTCTTTCGAGCTTGCTACAGGTGCTTTTTAGCTTATTAAGATAGTATTTTCTCATGATGATTACTTCTCTTGTATTAGGCTTTGGTAGGAACTTTGAGTTCCTTGCTGACCTACTAATTATGGTTGTTTAATAGGAAGTAATAAACAGATGGGTTTTTATTAAAGCGTTCCTATTTTTGTCTTTTATCGTCACTTTAAGACAAATGTGTTTTATAATTGGCTTTATGAGGAAAGGTTATTTCTAAAAGGTTCATTATTTGTCTGATCTAAACATGATGCGTTACTACACAAGGCTGGATTCGTTCGAGCCTAACATCTCACACTCGGTTACCTTGACTGAGGTTGCAGACAAGCTGTTTACTAGTTTGCGCCATGCACGAACCTTGTTAGGCAAGATGCATCAGGCTGAGTGGGTAGTGTGGGAGCCTAAAGTGGGACGGAATCAACGTTCTAACCTGACATTACGTTTTAGTAATCAAGAAATGACTCAACATGTTGCCAGTAAATTGATAGAGCAGGGCAAATACGAAAAAGCACTTTCTATTTTGGAAGATGACCGGGCTGTATTTGGCGCTCTTCTCCAAGAAACTTCCGGTGCGACGATTCGAGAAGGGTTACTGCACGTTCAATTAACTTACAAACGTAAGTTTGAGGACTTGTTCCCGCATCATATTCACCGCAGTAGTGAACGGTTTTTGATCAGGCAAGTGTTCAGTTGCCTAGTCACTTGTAATGGCAAGGGGAAGTTGAAGCCTGAACTTGCACATCATTGGGAATATGATTCTGAGAAGTTGGTTTGGACTTTCTATTTGCGCCCCGGTCTCACTTTTCACGATGGTCACCCCGTCGACGCCAAACAGCTAGTATCGTTGTTTACCGCTTTACAACCGCTACCTTTCTATCAGACAGAGCTAGCTCATGTTGCTTCGGTTTACAGTGAGCAGCCGTTAAGGATCAGCTTCCAGCTGACCAAGGCCGATACTGGTTTTGCTGGCTTGCTTGCTGGCGTTAAGTATTCAATTCAACCTGCTGCCCAAGTGACCCGTGAACCATCGCCATTAAATTCAGTATCTCATGCTGTTATTGGAACAGGGCCCTTCAAAGTGGTTGAGACCAATAATGAACGTATCAAACTCGCGGCATTTGAACACTATTATGGCTGTCGTTCTTTAACGGATGAAGTCACCATTTGGCAATTTGAAGAATCAATGTCGGGCAGTGCTCGTTTTGATGACAGCCAAATGCAAGTGTCACCTTATGAAGACTCGTCTTGTTTTCATCAACTCGGGAAAAGCGATGCGGAGCTGGTGTCTGCAGAGACTGATGGCCTTCGTAGTCGGGTCGAAGATGGTTGCTTGTTTATCCTGTTCAATCAGAATTCAACGGCAAACTCGTTAAGCGATGAGCAGCGTAAATACCTCTCCGGGCTCGCCAATCCGCAAGCTATTTTGTCTCAATTGGAACAAAATCAAGGGTTGTTCAGCGTGTCTTTAGCTCAGAATATATTGCCAAGCTGGCAAAAGTTGTATCGAACGCCGTCGAAAGAAGTTCAATTACCTAAAAAGATGACCATAGCCGTTTACAATTACTACGCCCTATATAGATGTGCTATTTGCGTATCTGACATATTGAAACGATATGGTGTAGAAGTTGAGGTAAATACCTACAGTTTTCGAGAACTGGCTCAGCTATCTCAGAGTGGTGACCTTAAAGAAGATTTGGTGTTGTGTAACCTCAATCTCGATGACAATGCACCTTCTTCACTGTTCTCGTGGTTGATGAATGATCCTGTTTTGCACTCTGCACTAGGAGAGATGAACAGCGATTGGCTGAAGCAGCGCTTAGATCATCATAAGGCATCGGTTGAACTGCCGAATTACTTGGCAGAGTTGGAGCCCGTTGCATCGACACTGATCTCGGACTATTGGTTAGTGCCTATGTTCCATCACCTACAAACCGTGCGTTTCCAAGGTATTCTGAAGAATGTAGCCATCACGAACTGGGGTTGGCCAGATTTCAAGAATGTATGGTCTGCGGATTAATATTTCTAACTAAATAGATTCACTATTCTTTTCTAGCCGGTCTCGGCAGATCCACATATAGCCAAAATATAAATTACACTAACCGGTTTACTTTTTTGTTTTGCTATGTAAACTAATCAGTGTAGTTTTTGCGTTGGGATAGACCCAATGATTAAAGAGATACCAATGAAAAAATATCTATTACCGATTTTAGGAGTACTTGCCGTGGTCGCTATCGTAAGCACAGGTTCACAATCAAACGACAATCTAGATAAGCTTCCGAAGAAGTTTGTTAACAGTGAGCTGGAATACAAATCGGGTATGTCTGATATTTTTTCAATCTTGAAAGCTTACGTGACTGTGGAAAGGAATGAGCCGGTACCGCGTTCTGCATTGCCTCTGATACCGATGACAGCCGAGCAGCTGATCGAAGAACAAGACGATGTCGCTTATCGCTTGGGTCACTCAAGCGTGATGATGAAGCTGGATGGCAAGCTAGTGATGACTGATCCTGTGTTCAGTGATCGCGCATCGCCAGTGCAATGGATGGGGCCAAAGCGCTTCCATCCAACACCAATCTCATTACAAGAACTGCCTGATATTGATGTGGTAGTGATCAGCCACGATCACTACGACCATTTAGACAAAGGTGCCGTAAAGGCATTAGCAGGCAAAGTAGGGACATTTTTGGTGCCACTCAGAGTCGGTGCTCTACTAGAAAAGTGGGGCGTGGATAAAGCAAAGATCATTGAGTTGAACTGGTGGGAGTCGGCAACCGTTGCTGATATCGAGTTCACTTTGACGCCGACACAACATTTTTCTGGGCGTGGCTTACTTGATCGTGACCAAACACTGTGGGGGAGCTGGGTCATTAACGCTTCAGATAAGAAAGTCTTCTTTAGCGGTGACTCTGGTTACTTCAACGGCTTTAAAGAGATTGGTGAGCGTTTCGGACCGTTTGATTTAACCATGGTTGAAACGGGCGCGTATAACTCACTTTGGGCGGATATTCATATGTTCCCAGAGCAAAGCGTTCAAGCGCACATTGACCTTAAAGGTAAGGTGATGATGCCAATCCACAACAGCACGTTTGACCTTTCTATGCACGATTGACAAGACCCAATGGAGCAAGCACTGACGATAAGCAAAGAGCGAGGCGTGCAAATGGTGAGCCCTGTGATGGGGGAACGCCTAGTGATCGCAGAGCCAGTCCCCGTTCAAGTGTGGTGGGAACTAGCATCGAATTAGAGCTGTTACCTAATTAGAACTGGCATCTAATTAAAACGGTCATCTAAGTTAGAGGTAGCCATACCGCTAATCTATATCAAATCAGCTCATACAAAAAACGCCACCGATCGTACGATTCGGTGGCGTTTTTTTCATCTTTCTAAAGATCGGCTTTGTTTCAAAGAGCCGAACTATTTCTAATCACTCATTCTCTAGATCAGTTTTCTAGATTGTGAGCCATCTTGCTCGCAATTTTTCGAAACTGTTCTAACTCATCGTCGGCCATGCCTTTGGTCATTCTCTTCAGCATTTCACGATCAATATTCGCGACCTTATTCATGATCTCTTGACCCTTATCGGTCAGAACCAATAACTGGCTGCGCTTGTCTTCGGGATTAGGCGATTTCTTCACAAGTTCCTGACTGATCAACGCGTTAACGAGCCGAGTGACTTGCGCCTTATCGCGGTTTAGGAAGTGTGCAATATCAATAGAAGTACATGGAGACTTCTTGGTAATGATCTTCATTACACGAATATTCATTGGCGCGATGTCAGAGTCCAAACTCTCAATCTGTTCACTCATTTGACGTTTCAAAGAGTGTACCAAACGAAAGATGGATTCTAGCGATGTGTTATCAGACATAAACGATCCTTAGAAATCTAGTTGACAATATCAACCACTTTATTTATAGTTGACATTATCAACTTAATTGTTCGTAAATTCAAGACAGGAATATAGATATGACGATTCAAGCAACATTAACGCCAACTCTTCCTGAGCAAAAAGCCACGCCTGTATTGCACAAAGCTTTGGTAATGATGAGTTTAATGCTGACGATTGGCGGCAGTTTAACAGCGGTTATGACTTACATGAATGTCGGGTTTGGTGAGGAATTCATCAGTAATTGGCTATCATCGTTAGCGCTTGCTGTCGTGATTATGATGCCAATCGGCATGGTGATGATGACTTTGGTGACTAAAGTCACTGCTAAGGCGTTGCCCAATTACGGCGAGAAAGCTCGCAACCTAATCGTGGGATTGATTATGGCTTTTATCATGGAGTCCATCATGGCATTTGTAACAGCGGCAAATAATATTGGATTTTCGGATCCATCGGCGTTTACCAGTGGATGGTTTAATGGATTTATTGCTGCGCTTCCTATTGGCCTTACGATCATGGTCGTGATGTCGATGACGGTTAAACCTAAGCTCGAACGATTCATGAAGAGCTAGCCAAAACACTTTTTAAGCGTTGTAGGAGATCCACATGACAGCATTCACAGGCAAACACAATAACTACCGTATCACTATCGAAGAAGTGAACATCAAAGAAGATCGTGAACTGCAAACCATGCAGTTTGAAATTGAAGACAGAGAAAACATGTTCGCGATTGTTGAGAAGATCAAACAAGACAGCGGCTTAGACGAGCAATCAGCAACGCGACTAGGGGTGAGCATTCGATTACTCGGCCCAATGATGATGCAAGACAGAAAGCACCCTCTGTTTGTTGATTTTATGCCTCACTTCAGAAACTTCATGCAAAACCTGAAGAAGACGTTGAAAGGGCAGTAAGCCTAATCATCAGTAGTACGCTTAAAAAGCCAGTAATGAACTTACTGGCTTTTGTTGTATTTAAATCAACATGGTTTCAGTTGTTTGCGTCTAGAATATGGGGAAATTGATGGCTGAATTTTCGGTGTTGCTTCGTTGTTTAATTGTCTATTCAAGCTTCAAGAAATCCGATATTATACTGGTCATAAAAATAAAGGTGGTATTATATGACAAATGTATTTAAGCAAGCAGCTGAAGAACTGCTGAGTCGTCGAATTGCGGGCACCAAAGCTCCAAGATTAAACGAACAGTACCGTCCAAACAGCCTAGAAGATGCGTTGAAAATTCAAGCATCAATGATTGACCTTCAGAGCGATAAAGTAGGTGGGTGGAAGTGTTTACTGCCTCTTGCTGAAGAGAAGTTTATTGTTGCGCCTATCTTTTCGGGCAGTATTCAACAAGGTGAGGTTTGTGAACTGTTTGCAGACAACAACGTTGTTCGTGTAGAACCTGAAATTGCTTTTACGCTTGTAAAGAGCCTGCCTGCAAACCCGGAAGATTACAGTGAAGAGCAAATCAATGAAGCGATTGGTTCTTGCCATATGGCTCTTGAGTTAATGCAATCTCGCTTTGCTGATGACAGCGGTGCCGAGTTCTATGAAAGACTTGCTGACGGCCTAGTAAACCAAGGCTTGTTCATCGGCCCTGAGATTGATCGCGAAAAAGCGTTCACCTCTGCTGAGATCAGTATTGAAGTAACTCAAGGCGAGCAAGTTCAAGCATTTGACGGTAAGCACCCGAATACACTGCCACCAAGCCCAATCTACTGGCTGATTAACTACATGACGCGTCGTGGTGTTGATTTCCAAGCGGGTGAAGCAATCATCACGGGTTCTTACTGCGGTATCGTAGAAATGGAATTCGATAAGCTAACGACATTCCATTACCAAGATATTGGCGAATACCAAGTAACGTTTAAGCAGAAACGCTAACTAAGTTTATGCGCTAAGTTAACATAAACGCTAACTTCTATTGGCGCACTATCTGTTATTGAAAGGCTATTTACTGACTAGTAAATAGCCTTTTTTATTAAGTGATGTTCAATAGGGTTCTTATTACTTTGCATTTAATTGGGCGTTTAGACGTCTAGACGTTGACAAGTTCTAAGTGTGACATTAGTCTCTCTTCTCCCTGTTCTATTGCGTTGTCGTTCCATGTCTAATTCGAAAAATTCTAATGCTGTAATTGCACCTTCTGCAGTTGCACTTATCCCTCTGATTGTTTTCCTTTCGCTGTTTATTGGCGTAGGTACGTACTTGTCGTTGCAAGGCGTCGACTTTGCGTTCTATCAGCTTCCAGCTCCGATTGCGGCTTTGCCTGCGGTGATGTTGGCGCTGTTACTAAGCAAAGATAAATTGAACCGTGCTATCGAGCAATTCCTGAGTGGAGTCGGTCACAAAGACATTATTGCAATGTGTATGATCTACCTATTGGCGGGTGCTTTTGCGGCTGTGGCTAAAGCGTCTGGTGGCGTTGACGCGACTGTAAACCTTGGCCTATCTGCTATTCCAACTAGCATGATTCTGCCGGGTATCTTCCTTATTTCTGCTTTCATCGCAACAGCAATGGGCACTTCTATGGGTACCATCGCTGCGGTTGCACCTGTGGCGTTAGGCATTGCAGATTCAGCAGGCATGAGCATTCCACTGACAGCAGGTGTTGTTTTGAGTGGTGCGATGTTTGGTGACAACCTGTCTATCATCTCTGATACCACCATTGCCGCGACACGTTCGCAAGGCTGTGAGATGAGAGATAAGTTTAAAGAAAACATCCGCATTGCACTTCCAGCTGCTCTTATCGCGATTGTTATCTTTGCTTTCAACAGCACTGCAACTCAGGTTCCTGAAACAGGCCCAATCGAGTGGCTGAAAGTACTGCCGTACATCACTATTTTGATTCTTGCTGTATCGGGCATGAATGTGTTCGTTGTGCTGACAATTGGTATCTTGCTGGCGGGTGGCGTGAGCCTAGGTTCTGTCGAGAACTACGGTATGACGGATTACGCTCAAGATATCTATGCAGGCTTCGGTAACATGCAGGAAATCTTCCTACTGTCGATGCTGATTGGTGGTTTGAGTGAGCTAATGCGTCGCCAAGGTGGACTGGCATTTCTGACTAACTTAGTGAGCGGTTTGATTCGTGCGTTTGGTTCTTCACACTCTAAGCAAGCCAATGGCCGTGCGAGTGAGCTAGGCATTGCTGGTTTGGTATCTATGGTGAACCTATGTACGGCAAACAACACGGTAGCGATTATTGTTTCTGGTAGTGTGGCTCGCCAATTAGCTGAAGAAAATAACGTTTCTCCACGTCGCTCTGCCAGCTTATTGGATATCTTCTCTTGTGTGATTCAAGGCGTACTGCCTTACGGTGCACAGGTATTGCTATTAGGTTCGGTATTTAACCTATCGCCTTTGGATATCGTGGCGAACTCTTACTACTGTTTTGCTCTTGCGATCGTGGCTGTGTTTGCCGTGTTTATCAAGCATCCAGTGCGCCAAGTAGCTAAAGCTTAGTACCAACTTATCAAGCTTAGTCATCATTGATTTCGATAGAAGGCTCCGCAAGGAGCCTTTTTTGTGCCTGTTCCGAATGGGCAGACAATTAAGGCTTGATTTGAGGTTAAAGAAAACCGCCTGTGAATGAAGGCGGTTTTGAATTTAGTTAAAGCAGGTTCTCAAGTTCATTCGCGGACGCGACATTGGCGTAGCCAAAGCTAAGAGCCGCCATAAATGCAGCATGGACATGCGCTGCTGGCACGGTAATGCCGTTGAACTCCATATCTAACGTTGTGCAAGCGTCGTGCGCTACATGGCACTCATAGCCTAAATCGGTAGCTGCGCGAGTTACAGCATCAATACACATGTGGCTCATTGCGCCGACAACGATCAGTTTTTCAATTCCTTTTCCCTTCAGTACTTCGTTCAGCTCTGTTTCTCTAAAGCTGTTGATTTGATGTTTTACAATCACAGGTTCACCTTCTTGAGGTGCGACACTGTTGTGGATTTGAGCACCGTTTGAGCCCGGCTGGAAGAAGGGCGCCTCATTGGTTGGGAACTCATGACGAACATGAACAATAGGAAGCTGTTTCTTTCTAAATGCGGTTAGTAGTTGAGAGCCTTTTTGGGCTGCTTTTTCTGTCTCAGACAGCGGCCATTTCGCTCCCTCGTATGAAGGGAAGTAGTCATTTTGAAAGTCGATAAGTAGTAGTGCAGTGTTTGTCATAGTCCATACCTTTGTATTTAGTGTATTGCGGTGTAGGAATATTATGAATACTCTGTATTTTTTATCGCACGTCAAAAATGACAGACTATATGGCAATAGTGACAAAATCAGTAATGGTCGAAATCATCGACTATCCAGGTTCTCTTCAGAGTGCAGTGTTCGGGGTGAAAGAGTTTCTTCAGATGGCCAATAGCCTTGATCCTTCCAATGAACAGGTTCAGTTTCATGTTGAGATTAAGCCTCACGATGACTTGGCTTGTTCAACCGGCCATTCAATAGGCACCTCACAAGACAGTTCAACCTTTGGTTCAAAGGCCGATATTATTTTATTGCCGCCAAACTTAGATGGTCGCTACTACCTAGAGCCGGATGAATGGCTGTTAGATTACCTTGTTGAGTCTCATCAACGAGGATCGATACTGTGCTCGGCATGTGCGGGCGTGTTTATTTTGGCGAAGACGGGGCTACTGCAAGGTCGAACCGTGACAACCCATTGGCAAGCACAACAAAAGTTCTCGGATCTCTATTCGGACATCGATGTCGATATCGACAAAATCTTGATTGATGACGCTGACATCATCACAGCTGGTGGTTTGATGTCGTGGATGGATCTGGCTTTGTCTATCCTGACAAAATACACGACTCCGACCAATACTCGTAATCTAGGTAAGTATCTCGTACTTGATACTGGGTTGAGGGAACAGCGCTATTATCAGAGTTTTACGCCGAATTATGCTCACGGTAATGACAAGATTGTATCGGTGCAGCACTTTATTAAGAAAAACTACCACTTATCTTTAACTCTTGATCAGTTGGCTGAAGAAGCGTTCATGACCCGAAGAACTTTTATCCGTCAATTTACTAAAGCAACTACCTTTACGCCGATCAATTACATCCAACATGTGCGTATTCAAAGTGCCTGTGAACTACTGGAAAGTTCTCATAAACCGGTAGATCAAATCAGCTATTTAGTCGGCTATGAAGACGTAAATAGCTTTCGAAAAGTCTTTTTGAAAATCATCGGCTTAACACCATCAAGATTTCGTTCTAGATTTCTCGCCGAGGAATGACTTTTAATAGTCACCATTCCTCAGGTTTATTGAGTCATGTTGTTAGTGAGCATCTTGGATGTCTCTAATTCAGTTTCTTAGTCACAAACTCTTTGTTTCTGACCATTAGCCACATCAATCCGCCTAGAATTCCCACCGATAATTGGATGAAGCCTAGGTTTTCAATTAGAGAATCTGGGCGTATTGAAACCAAGACCATGCCAAGCGAGCCACAAATCATGCTGAAGAACTGTATCAGTGCGACGGCAGAACCCGTGTCATGATCTTGTTGGTTCAACATCAAGTTGGTGCCCGGTACTCGCATGATGATCGCCATTAATGTCGCTGGTGCAGCGATGAACATGAAGAACCAAGGGGACAGGTCGCCAATGGTTAGGGTGAAGATTCCCGCAAGCGCTAATAAAGCAAAACATCCTGAGATGACCTTTTGAACCGGCATTCGGTAGGACAACTTCATGTAAATTGTTGGACCAAATGAGGCGCACAATGCATTGAATGCGAACGCGTAACTAAATTGTTGTTCGGTCAATCCAAAGTGATCGATGTAGATATAAGAACCCGCCGCAAGAAAGCCCATCAACGCCATCGATATGATAGAGAAAATGACCAGTAGCTTGACGAACGAGCGGTTTTTCATGACCACGCCCATTCTTCCCCATGAGCGGAATATAGAACCTTGGTATTTGTTTTCGAGTGTTTCTCGGTAGCAGCAAGCTAATACTGACGCAAATGCACCAAAAATGGCGAGCGTGACAAACATCATTCGCCAAGAAGCAATTTTCAGTAAAAAGGCGCCAAACACAGGCGCAACCATTGGTGCGATGATCACCAGTGACATGATAGTCGCCATGATCTTTTCACGTTCTCGGCCGTCATAAAGATCTTTGACAATGGCGGTAGCGATAACGGTGATAGCACTGCCAGCAAAGGCTTGGAATACACGAGCACCAATTAACTGCTCGATGCTATTGGTCATGGCACATATTACACTTGCCACCATATAGCTCGCTAATCCAATCAATAGGATCGGCTTACGACCAAACTTTTCGCTGAGCGGCCCCCAGAACAACAGACCGAAGGCATAGGTAACGAAGTAGCTGCTCAGGGTTAGATTGACCATCGATTGGTCAGTGTTAAACACCTCTACCATTTGTGGTAGTGCAGGTAAATAAAGGTCGATGGTCAATGGAGGAAACGCACTGATGATGACGAGGAAAAATAGCATGCCGGTTTTACCCAGTACTGGTTGTGGTTTCTTCAAGGTATCTCCCTGTTATCCAAGAAAGGCGTTTATTCGATAGGATATTGGTTTACAGAAGGTTTTAAGCACTTCAGACATGAAGGACGGATTCACTACAGAATGTAGCGAACAGACTTTAAGAGCTTGTCTTTGTGCTTAATTGTATTACAAAATATTATCACTTTTATGGATAACGAGTTCAACCAGTTAGTGGTAGGGATAGGCTGTAATAGTCACGGCACATTTTAATTACTAGTGACCTTGTAATAGCTGGTGACATTGTAATGGCTAACGATATTGTAATACTCAACGAAACCACAATGCCCAACGACTTGGCTTGTTATCTTTTTTTTGGGCGTTTTTCGACTAAGCCGTTGCGCTCTAGACCACGTCTTACGCTGCTGCAAAGTTTTCCAAAGCGACGCAGTTCTTCGAAGTTAGGGCCTTGGCCAATCAAAATGTTGTGTTCCCAATACATCAATTCGCTGTCGACCATTTCTAACAACTTTTTAGAACAACCAGAGCAGTTGCCTTTTGGCCCACAGATAAACGTCTCTGATTCATATAGAGGGAGTTCGTTTTTAACTTCTTCAATCAAGCTCAGCATTGCAGAGTTTAAGTCTGGCTTTTTAGTGATGATTGGCTGTAAGCCAGATGCTTGTGCAGTAGCTAAAGGTATAGGTGGTGTGTTCGGTTGCAAATTCAAAGCAGCTGATGACATATCAAAGGCCTCAAGGAAAGAAGAAGTGGAGCATGCTACTCGTCACAAGAAAATGAATCTTGATGTAGTGCAATAAGCGTGGATAACTATCCGAAAGAGGTAGGAGTCACAAATGGTTGTGACTCCTTTCTATAAAGCGCGGAACTGTCGAAACTAATTGTCAAAATGTGCAGGCGAGAACGCGTTATTAAGGAAAGCGAGAGCGTTTAGAACTCTGCGTCGAACTGGAACACCATCCACTCTTTTGTCACTGGGTGGTGCAGAGCAAGCCTTTCTGCATGTAAGTGCAGTCGGTCAGCTTTGTTGCCATACAGTCCATCACCCAAAATAGGCATGTTAAGCCCTTCTTCATGTGAACAGTGAACACGCAATTGGTGTGTACGACCCGTTTTCGGGTGCAGATAAATCTTGGTGGTGTCTTGGTTTCGCTCAATCACTTCCCACTTGGTTTCAGCGTGTTTGCCATGTTCAAAGCAAACAATCTGACGAGGACGATCGTATAAGTCACCACGCATTGGCAAGCGAACATAACCCTCATCTTGATCTAAAACGCCTTCAATCATTGCTACGTATCGCTTCTCAACTTCACGAGTAATGAATTGCTTCTGTAAGCTTTTGTTCGCGCGTCGTGTAAGAGCGAATATCAAGATGCCAGAGGTGGCCATATCTAAGCGGTGGATAACAAATGGCCCTTCTACATTAGGGTGCATTTCTTGAACACGTGTGTAGGCCGAGTCTTTAATTGTTTTTCCCGGTACTGATAGAAAACCTGCTGGCTTATGTACCACGACGATGTGCTCATCTTGGAACAGAATATCGAGGTCTTTACCTTCTGCTGGGTTTTCTAACAATGGGTTTGGATCCACCTCAAGGCCTTTCATCATATGGCCGAGAATCGGAACACATTTACTCTGACAAGAGGCATAGTATTTCTTGTGCTTGCGGATTTCTGATTTCGGGGAACGCCCCCACCAAAATTCAGCCAATGCCAATGGTGTGTAACCGTTCAAATACGCGTATTGCAGAAGCTTTGGTGCGGCACATTCGCCAGAACCTGCTGGTGGTATCTTGTTGGGGGTGTCTTCAAAGATCTGGTTAAGATTTTCAATGTTTCCTTCCGCATTCTGGAAAGCGTATTGTGAAAACAGTTTGTGTTGGAGCTGATGAGAAAGGTGTGCTCTTTGCTCTTTGAGTTCTGCCAGTTGAGTGGTGAACACATCAACTTTAGTTTGCAGTTCATTCAGAATTTGTTCCCAGTTGAGCTTAAGATGTTTCTGCTGATTTTTGTCGGCAACACTGGCCTTGTTTAACTCGTTATTCAGTTGTTCAAAGGCCTGCTCATCAAGGTTTTCTTTACCTTGCTCACGTTGTTCTTTGCGTGTTTTTCGGCCTTCAATAATCAATAGACGTTGAGCTTCAATTTCTTGCTCTGCCTGTGCTTTCTGTTGTGCTAATTGTTCACACAGCTCAAGGTATTCAGCGTTCACTTGCAGCGCTTTAAATTTCGCATTCACAGCCATCATGTCGGCCGTGTCTTGATGGAAAAAGCTATCGCTACTTAACATGTCAAATACAGGCGGTACAAAGTGAGGCAATAGGTTTTGGTCGGCTATTTTCCCTGAAAAAGCAGAGAAATACCCCAATTCACCTTCGGGGCTTTTCACCAATAACACACCAAACATCTTGCCGCGGCCAGCGTCAGACTCTAACCCGAAGTCATGTTGCCAATCGGTTTGTGTCTCTAGGTATTGTTGAAGCTGGTGTGAGGCGAATTCACACAATGGATGCGGCTCGTAATAGAACGGGAAGGTGAAACGCTCAGGCAACGAATATGACTCGATCGGCTGTTGAAAGCGAGTGAAGCAATCCTCAGGTGTGTGGCTACTGTCTGAAGCGTGCGTTGGTTTTGATGAGTGCATATTATTGTCGTCTTACTACTTATATCGTGGTGATAAATGGCTGTGAGTCTACTGTGTATGATAAAAGAGCTCTGAAACACAGTACAAGGCGGCGATTCTACTCTTTATCGAAAAGCGCCTCAAATAAGAAATGGCTCAATGACTAGATACAACAACTATGGTCTGCAATGCAAAAATCACGAGTAAGGCTTGATAACCATAAATTGATGGGTGGCTTCTCGTTTTTAATCATAGAAGACAATTTAGAAAAAGAACGATGTTAGCCTTGCCGCTTTCTTGTTCCAACTAAGGTAACGTTATGATTCCACTTAATACTTCCATCGTGGCTGGTGTCGCTCTTTCTGAGATCGACGGACAAACGAAAATGTTATTAATGAAGCGTGTTAAGGGTGAATTTTGGTGCCACGTCGCAGGCTCGATTGAGGCGGGTGAAACAGGTTGGCAAGCCATCGTTCGTGAGTTTGAAGAAGAAACCCAAATTGAAGTGGAAGCCCTGTATAACGCGCAGTTTCTTGAGCAGTTTTACGAAGCTCACGTTAATGTGATTCAGTTGATCCCTGTTTTTGCCGTGATATGTCCACCGAATCAAGCGGTAGAGCTGAATGATGAACATACCGAGTATCGTTGGTGCAATTTAGATGAAGCGAAAGCGTTAGCACCGTTTCCCAACCAGCATGCCGTCTATAATCATATCTGGTCGTATTTTGTCGAGAAGCCAGTCAATCCGCTTTACCGAGTGAAGCTGAATTAGCGTTACCCAGTTAATAGGTCAATATGCCAATCGCCGACTGACCAAAAACGACGAGTTAAGACTTACCAAGATACGGGATTAGAAAGGCACTCACTTGTGCTTGGTATAACCCTACATCAACCTTCACGCCATGCGACTCAAGTATCGCAACACCACGACCATTATTACGAGGGTCTGGATCTAGCATCGCCACTACAACATGTTTGACGCCAGCTTTAACAAGAGTGTTGGCGCAAGCGGGTGTTCTGCCTACAAATGAACATGGCTCTAATGTTACGTAAGCGGTAACGCCTTCTATTTTTCCATCATAGTGATTTAACGCTTCGACCTCTGCGTGGTTTCCACCGACCTTTTGTGTGTACCCAACAGACACTACCTTATCGTTCTTAACCAAAACACAGCCCACAGGCGGGTTTGGTTGACAATCGGGTAGGGCTTGGAGCGAAGCTTCAAGAGCTTGCAGCATGTATTGTTGGTTCATGGTCGTTACTCAGTATTACGAGTGAGCGCAGCAGTTAGTGGCCGCGTGCGGTTGATGACTTGGTTAGTTACTAACTTAATAAGTAATAAGTAATAAGTAATAAGTTAATAGGTAATAAGTAGGGCATGTTCGATCTGATTGGGCTTTTAGTCAATGGTTTTAGCTGTAGAGTTGACCGATTGACCGAAGAAGCCGAACTCGATTTACCTGCGGATATCATTGAGTTAAGTGAGGCTCTACTCAATATTCAATTTTGGCCAATGGATTAGCCAGTTTTTAGATTGGACTCTTTGATCAAAGATATCTCGGCTACGTTTTGGGTTGGGTGTGATTTTTAAATCAAACAAGCTCTTTAAACCAAAAGCAGAAATACATTCGATCTCCCCAGTGAGACTTTGCTGTACGGCAACCGCTGTCTCTTTTTCAGGCCAGTAACTCATCGCATCTAATGAGCCTTGGTAAGGTTCATCCTCATTTCTGGTGTGCATGCAGGCTTGATTGCGAACTTGCCAATTCAGTTCAGGTAACCGTTGTTTAAGCAGATCCTCGTATCGAAGACCCGATTCGTAGGAGGTATCAATGGGATCAAAGTAGATCACATCAATATCATTGAGTGGCGTCGGGGAGTCAAAGTCATGCAAGTGATCCCAAACGAGGTTTCTCACAAAGCCCGCAGCAACATAGCACTGCGGTAAATCCAGCTGAGCGACACAGTCTAAAGCCTGCATTCGTAAGGGATCTTGTTTGATCAACGTGACAATACTGTTGGCTAGCGGATGTATCATTATGATGTCGGAACATCGGTGACTTGATAATGACGAGTCACGTTCTTTGAGATGTCACCCCATTCAGACGTTTTTACTCGCTGTTGGTGCGCTTCGAATGCTTCTCGGCTAGTGAATTCTTCATACACTTCAAAGCGATTAGGTTGAAGTGTGCTTTGACTGACTCTAAATACGATACAACCAGGTTCTTCCAGTGTCAGTTCTTTGTGTACAACCAAGGCTTGTGTGACGGCTTCGAGGTCTTTGTCTGGCACTAGAATATGCCCTTGCAGAATTACTTTACTCATAATTACGTCCATTTAATTTTATCCATTACGGCTTTTTCTATTAGAAGCTCCATCTATCACAAATATAATCCCATTTTGAGTTTGTGACGTACAGGCTAATGTGGCGATTATTTGTTCGCATTGAATACAGTATTGGTTACAGCGTAACTTTGGAGGCGATGTGAGCAATAAAAAATAAGACGTTGGAACTAAATCCGCGTTGGTCCGGTCTATTAAATACGTATCATTGAACTGTATTGATACTAAAATGAATTTGTCATCTGAGAGAACTAATCTAAATCTCGAACAACGGCTTAAGATATTAAATTGAGCCATAGTTGATAACTAGGTCATACTTTAATGTAAATGGTACTCAAAACTCTATAAATTTTGTGATTTGTATCATTGATCTGGACATCAAACACCGTTAGATTCGAATGGTTGGCAATAAAAATAGCTCATGAAGAGCAGTTAAAGAAAAGGAAATATCCCTTATGAAAAAAATGAGAAGAGCACAGCTTCATCGCGTTCGTATCCAATACTGGAAAGACACAGCGAAAGAAGCTTCAAAGAAATAAGCTTTAAATCATAAAGCTTAAAAATAAAAAAGCTGAAAAGCTTAATCAAATGTAAAACGTAGCAAATCGATTTCATTAGCACTCTCAAGGACCTTCATCTGGTCGGCGACTAAAGAAATCATCCCCCAAAGAGCTGACAGGCATTAATAATAATGCAATTCAATGTCAGCTCATTAATACCCCCTAGTTATCTCTACCTTACTCAGTTTTCCCAAATCAACTCGATCTGCACTTTTGTCTCTGTGATTAAACCTATCTTGAAAATTGAAAAGCACATGAAAACGACAAAAACTTGAAAAGAATTGCGTCTGAAAAAATGCCAGTCAATAAAAAAGCTCCCGATTTCTCAGAAGCTTTGATTTTAGATTTAGTATCTGATGTTATCCGATCAGGATAGATGACTCTATCGTTGGAACAACGTCTTCAAGCTTACATCGTCCGTTCTATTCAATTTAAGGCTCAGTAGATAACCACCAACACCAATCAATGCGTAAATACCTAAAGATAAAATAGGCGCTTCTGCAATCGCGCTGAATGGGTTGCTTGCTATGAGCACATTCATTGGTAATGACGCGATAAGAGATAGGAAGTCATTGATGCCATAGAACCCAAACACGGCGACAGAGAGGAACTTAATCGCATAGCTTGAGATGAAAATGACAAGCAGCGGAGAGTTCACCAGCTGCGAAATAGCTAGAGTGACAGTTGCCAGTGGCAATAAAACCAGTGCAACTAACATCATTCTTCCAAAAAACACGACCCAGTTGCTCAGCACATAAAACAGAGATTGCTGCTCAACCAATAGCGCCAGTTGTTGCTCACTTGAGACGTTCAGTATCCAGAATAGAAAATCTGCGAACAGCACTAACAACGCACAGATAGCCGGAATAACCACTAAACCGAAGCCTAGCTTCACGCCGTGAGTCATTGCGTTGGATACCGGCATACTTCTCCAAAACATTGAACTGCCTTCTTGGCGTTCTTTACGTAGCGTTTTAGGGATATATAGCGTCGACAGGATCAGTGAAATAAGGCCCGCGCCGAAGTAAATCACTGAGTTGAGATCTTGTGCGAACTCTCTGTGGATGTCGCTCACGTCACCGTTCACTTGCATTTCGAAGAAAAACTCATGTTGCGCTGCGCCATTAAAGAACAGACCAACGAACAGTAAGAAACCACATAATGCGACAAACAAAGGCAATCGAGTGTTAACTTTATGCTCGATGAGTTCTTTTTCTAGCATGTAAAAACTTGGATGCATTATGCCTTCTCCGTCTGTGTTGCAAGGAATAGATCTGCGAGACCAACGTTATAGATGTTACCCAGTGATTCAACCTGCGCTTTGTATTGACCTTCTAATAGCCACTTAGTCGTCCCTAACCCAGGCTGAGAGGTGAGTGGGGTAAGTTTCTGTATCTCGCTTGAATGGTTGTTTGCGACTTCGATAATGAAATAGTCGTGCTCGATGTCTTCCATGCTCTTTTGCAGTACACAATGACCTTGCTTCAAAATCAGTACATCCGTTAATAGGTGTTCAATTTCTGAAACCTCATGGCTCGCAATGATCATGGCGCGTTCGCCATCGTGGAACCACTCTAATAGGTGGCGATAAAAAGTATCGCGGTACAGCAAATCTAAGCCCAGCGTTGGCTCATCTAATATCAACACTTGAGTGTCAGTCGCGATGATGATCGCGAGATGAAGTTGTACTTTCATCCCTTTAGAAAGCTGTTTGATCTTAGAAGAGAGCTTAATGTTGGTGCTGCTTAACGTCAGCTCCGCTTTTTGTTTGTTGAAGCTAGGGTGCACACCTTGTGTGTATCGAAGCAGTTGTTTAACGGTCATCCACTCTGGTAACACGTTAACATCTGAAATGTACGATAAATGCTGCATTAGCTCTGCGTGCTGGTGGATAGGGTGGTAGCCGTTTACTTCAATCTCACCTTGATAGTTGTGGCCACCAAGCAGTGATTTGATCAGTGTCGATTTGCCCGCGCCATTGTGGCCCAGAAGCCCAAGTACTTGCCCTGGCTTTAACTCGAAGTTGATGTTCTCGACACCCACTTGGTTCGAATAGGTTTTGGTTACGTTTTTCACTGAAAGTAAAGTACTCATGACTTGTCCTTTATATGTTGTGCTAGCTGTTTCACGAGTTCTTCGACACTCATATCAATGATGCTTAGCGTCTCAGCGATGGCTGGGATCTGTGTGTTGATGAATGATTGGTGTGCAGACTCTTTCAATTTTTGAAGTGCCCCTTCAGCCACATACATGCCTTGGCCACGCTTTTTCTCTACCAAGTCTTCATCCACCAGTAACTGATAGCTTTTCATGACAGTAAGGTGGTTGATCTTGAGATCAGCGGCAACAGCACGCACTGAAGGTAACGCTTGTTGCTCTAACCAAACACCTTGAAGAATTTGGTCGCTGATCTTTGCAGCAAGCTGCCTAAAGATCGGTTGATCGTCTTTCCATTCGGTCATAATTAAAACTGCATAGTGTTATACATGTGTATAACACTAACCTATTTGTTCGAATTGGCAAGCTCTTTATTGGTCTTGAGAAGGTAAACCTATTAGAAGTCTTTGGTGGTAGAGGCTTGGAACGAGGAGAAGGTGCTGAAGTACCTGTCATTTCACTTCGACTTATCGTTTGGTTATCACTTCGATAATCTGTTGTCGCTTGATGAAAGGTTAGGCATATTTCCTGTGAGCTCTGAAGCAGTTGCCTTTGGTATGTAATTTCAGTTGGCTAAATTGAGCTCACAGGTAGTTAAGTTTGACGCAAGTGATCAGTTCGTTGTGCTTTGAGGTCTGCTATATAAGTAACCTTGATGTAAGTTGTAGCCCAACTGACACAAGATATATTGTTGTTTGCGGGTCTCTACACCTTCGTAAATCATCGTGATGTTTGATAGTCGTCCAATTTCTGAGATGTTGAGTAACACACCTTGATGGTGCTCACCCGATTCAATGTCTTTGACGAAACAACGATCCAGCTTCAAGTACGTTGGATCAATAGCACTAATGATTTCGATGTTATTGTTCCCTGTACCAAAATCATCCAATGCGATTGTAATACCTAATTTTTTGATTTCTTTGATGTTATCGATGACTTCGCATCCGTAGCCGATATTCGAGTATTCAGTGATTTCGACAACAAATTCGTTCGCCTCCATTGCCATTAGATGTTCTTTAACCTTTTCAAAGTTGGTACCGACTAATGAACTTGGACAGACATTGACACCATAAATTTCGTGGCTGTTATGCGACTTGGCATTTCTGACCGTTTCAATGATCAAAATAGTATGGAAGGTGAGTAAATTGGTACGTCTCATGGTATCGATGAAACTCAAGACTCCGACGTTACGCACTCTAGTTAACAATTCATAATATAAAACGCTGTTGTCTTCAGTGTTGATGATCGGCTCTTCTTCAAAAGAAATGTGTCTCCAACGAAGCATATAAACGACGAAACCAACAATATAAGAGTGATAAAGCAGTGTTGCTAACAAAAGCGAGAGTGCGACCCACAGTGCAACAATGTCATCGCTGTAAAATGTGATAGTTGCACCAGTAGGTAAAGTGGTTTGATAAATCGACTGACTGTTTTCACCTAAGTTAAGAATATGAAAACCATTCTTTTGGATGGCAACTGAATCTACAAGTAGTGGTAGCAATGAATTCCTGTAGCGGGCTTCGATAGCGCGTTTAGATATACGTGCGATGAGATCTATATCTTCTTCAGGGAATGAGAAGCGCGAATAAGCAAAATCGAGACTGTCGTAAAACTCGTCAATTCTATCGAGGTCTACCATCTTTGAGCGTGTAGTGGAGATGTAGCATGAACCGCGTGGGGTTGTCATGACAAGCGAGTCAAGGTTGAGTGAGTGTCTCATCGCGTGCACGGCACCTTCGCTTTCGCAGCCATAACTCATGACTTCTTCCGCTATTTGCTTAGTATTTTCACTGTATTCGTCTGCAATTTTCGTCGTATAAAGGATTTGGAAAAGGTAGACAACGAATAAGATAAACGAAGAAACAGTGAACACGAGAATCAAAGCTCTGATGAAATCTTTGTGGTAAGTGTTAAGCATCAGCTTTAACATTTCGATGTGGTTAGGCTTGAATTGATTGATGTTGTACTTGGGGGCGATGCGGTTTGTTGAGCTTTTATCGAGGTCAATGAAGTAGCCAACCTTATAAAGGTTAGATATAAGTTCATTATTGTTATTAACTTTTGCTTTCTTACATAGACTTCGATATTTCTTCCGTATAGAGGCAATAATATTTTTCAATGCGTATAAACTGAACTCTTCATCAAAATGTGCTTTAAAAGATTCCTCTACATCTCTAGCAGATTGCGGGTTTGATATTGATGAGTTTTCAATTAAGTATTTAAAAACAAAGCTCTCTTTACTATTGAGGCTTTCCTCTGATATCTTATTACTGTCGATCTTGATATAAATCTTTTCTTCATTATAAATCAGTTGCAAGCTCTCATTATTGTTGTTTATATTGAAAGAACAGTGCATAGCTCAACTCCTAAGCGATAGTTATTATATTTACGTGATTGATATGTAATGACTGGGATTTTCAATCAACCCAAGAGTCCTTTCTAAATAACATAACTAAAATGTCACTATTTCCTCTCAAGATGTTGATACTAATCGCAGAATTTGGATTTCAATTAAAGGTTATAGAGATGCTCATCCAAAACTTGAATTTATAAATGAAAGTCGATGATTTACAAGGGATAAAGGGGATTTATCTCTTTGTTTTAGAATTTATCCATTTCACACCTTACATTTCATAGCTTTCACACTGAAGTTTAGGGCTTGCTAATGTAGAGTTTGTTTTTATTCTTTAGGTCTATTGGTATGTGAGATTTATCAGACGTTTTCAAGATAAAACCAAATTGTTAAGAATGACAACCTATTCATAATATATAAATGATCTTATAATTTGATGGAGAGATAAGTCGATCTTTATTGATGTAAATATTAATAGAGAGTGGTGGAATGATTTTTTATTTGGATTTTTTGATGAAATCGATTGGTTTGTCTATTTAGCCCGATTTATAGTGATATGAAGGAGAAAGGTTTTTCCATTTTTACGTAAAGTATTTTTTGGATGTATTGTTAATAGTATATTTTTTAGTATTTTAAGAAAAACCTCCCCCATGTTTAATGTTTTGGACTTTTCCCATATTTAATATATTTGGTTACCTTTTAATTAAATAATGGTTTTGTCAGTATGTCGCTATTTATATTGGAGGGTAGTCACAGTCTTTGAGTTAAGATCTGTTGCTTAATTACTGATTAACATGCTCCATCAAGAACAACAATTTGTGGTTCTTTTTCTGGTTGGTAAAGAACCTGGCAGAAATCCCCTTCAGGTGAATAGGTGTAACTGTCGGTATCAAATGAGATAGCGGCTACTCTCTCAGCGTTGCTGTCTGGAACGACTTCCTTGTTTATCACGTGAAGCTCGGTTCTATCGATGTTTAACAACCTTCTCAATGAGTCGACATAGGCTATCGGATAACCATGACAAACGTAGTAGGTTTCAACTTCTGTTTTCTCAACATAGTTACATTGACCCTCGACACCCGCAATGGCTGACTTAGCGTAAATCATGTCGATACCAGTACGCAGGTTACCTGCCACATCGTGAATTTTACTTGCGCGCGCATTTCCTTGTATGCCTAAGAACTTCACCATCGCAGCGGCAGAAACTAGGCCTAGAATGGCTAAGCAGATGATAAGTTCCAATATAGTGAAGCCGCGCTGTGTTCTCATGTTGACTACTTTTGTTAATACTATTAAGGACTTGGCATAGAGTAATCGAAAACGCTATGCCATTACAGTTTGTAGGTATAAGTGCCGTACAATATTCCCATTGATTATTTTAATTATTTTTATTTAAAACAACAGGTTAGGTGTATTTTCAGCGGCTTTATCACAAATGTAAGCTTGTGTAAGCATCTGTGCTCATATCTAAATGGTAAGAAGCGTTATTTATCATTGCTTTAAGCCTTGATTTTCGGTCAAAAATTGGCTTTCCACTTGGTTTGAAGGAATAGCTTTGCTGAATAAAAAACCTTGTAAGTACTGATAACCACATTCGATTAAGAAAGCTTTCTGCGTTTCTGTTTCGACTCCCTCTGCAATGACTTTGAGCCCTAATTTTTCACAAATTGCATGGGTAGCTTGAACAATCGCTTTACTCCCTTTGTGTGAGCCGTGGACAAAGCTCTTATCGAGCTTAACGGTGCTAATGGGCAAGTCATGGAGCATCGAGAGTGACGAGTACCCCGTGCCAAAGTCATCAAGGTGAAGTTCAACCCCTAGTTTAGAAATGTCACTTAATGCTTGTCTAACTTCACCGTGTTTAAAGATCATTGAAGATTCTGTGATCTCAAGAGCGATACTTTGAGGTTGTATATTATAAAAGTTGAGCATCGCTGATAGCTGTTGGGCGAAGCTGGCGTGCATCTGGATACTTGAGATATTGATGCTCATCATTAACTGGTTATCAAACTCTCGATGCCACATCGATAGCTGTTTAAGTGCAGAATTGAGAACCCACTTTCCAAGCGGTACTATCTGCCCGGTCTCTTCCGCCAAAGTAATGAACTCATCTGGAGCTATGTTACCCAAGTCTTCGTCGGACCATCGGAGTAGAGCTTCAAATCCTTTCACTTTATCGCTGTTGGTGTTCATGATCGGTTGGTAATGCAAAGTGAGATCATCATTTTCTAAGGCTTGGGCCAAGCGATGACGGATTTCAACTTTGCGATGAAGAGTTTGCGCTAAGTCAGGAGTAAATGTCTGGAATCGGTTTCGACCGTTAGCTTTGGCAATATGCATCGCCATACCCGCTTGCTTCAACAATGATTCTTGATCGACGGCATTATCTGGGAAATGTGCGGTACCGATACTGCAGCCCACAGACAACGTGCCAATACCACTGATGTGGAAACTTCGGTTTAGTGCATCAATAATGCGAGAACAGAGTAGCGGGATATTGTGGTTACGACAGTTATGAGCGATTACGATGAACTCATCGCCCCCAAATCGACCGATCATGCAGGTTTCATCGACCAGTTGTTTAAGACGTTCGCCAACTTGTTTGAGCAGTTGGTCACCTGCACTGTGTCCATAGGTGTCATTGACTAATTTGAAGCCATCAAGATCCACAAACATTAATTCAAATGGCGCACGATAGGCGATGCTGGTTTCTAATAGGTTAGTGATACCCCTGCGATTATACAGTTCGGTTAAACAATCGTGTTCTGCGTTGTATTTTGCCTTTATTAGGCGCTCTTTCTGCTTTGTTGTGCATGTAAGGTTCAACAGTAATTCACTTTTATCGAATAGCCATTTGCCTTGAACATCAAAGTGATGAGTCTTTTCATCAATTTTGCAGCTGACTTCCTCTAATACCTCGCCTCCCTTACGTGCGTAAAATAACCACTGTGCAGCAATCTCTTCGCTTGAAACGAAATCAGAGAGGGTGGTGAACGGGCAACCATAGTTTTGATAAAATGCTGAGTTAGCACTCACTATCTTCCCCGACTTATCAAATAAGAGGGATAGATTCGCACCGTCAGAACATGCCAGATCATGCTTGAGGCTACCTTCTTCAGCAATGACTTGAACCAGCATTCCAGTGCGGTCATCGGGCAATGGGATTCCTGAAAACAAACACAATGCCCGCTTAGAAATGTATTTGGGCGTAAAATTCCACCATGTTTTGATGCTTTCATGACGTAGAAATTGTCTTTGGTATTCTTCCAATGTCGCTTCGATCGCTTTAGACATCTCGATGCCGAAATCGCGAGATGTTAGCTCAAACAAAGATTCAGACTCCCAGAGAGGGAGGGCGCTGCTGTTTGCCCAAGTTATTCTCTTATTATCAATGTCATATATCCAAATAGGACACTTGAGATGTTCGAAAGGTTGATAACTGGTCATCATGTTGAACTCTGCATACTGATATTCTGGTCGAACGACGTTTACTGAGCTTATCCATTCAGTTAGTCGCTTATCGAATTGGATTCTGACGTTTAATAGCCAGTAAGAAACCGTGTGTTAATGAAAATAACGTCTTAAAGAAAAACATTATTTTCAACAAGAAACACGTGTTAAAGGTTTAGAGAGCGGATGATCTTGGTCACTTTACCTTTTGGGCTGGTTTTAATGACATAGCCTTTCTTGTCTTCAAACATCTCACCATCGATGAAGTGCCATCCATTTGCGTTTTCTATGATTTCTTTGGGGAAGTTATCGTCGAACATAGAATGGTTTGGGTACACCGTTTCAATGGCTTCGAACAACAGTTGAGCTTCATCTCGATTGGTAACCACAAAGCCCTCTTTTAGGCACATAGTTAACTCTGGCAGAGGTTGAGTGGTAAAGGGTTCTGTCATTGAACCTAATACACCGTTATGTGAGTAAAATCGATATGAGCCAGAGCTGCTCTCGCTGCCGTCTGGTGATTTAATGTAAGGTGTCGCGTTATAGAAATCACAGGTAAAGACCATCTTTTGAATAATGCTGCTTTGTGGGACGACTTGAATGTCTATCCAAGACCTAACTTGCTCTTGAATCTTGTTGGCCATTTCTTGCTTATAGGTATCAGCCACTAGAGGTGTTGAGACGAAAGCAACAGCGGTCAGTAACAATGGAAGCGATTTTTTCATTTTAAAGTGGCCCTGTGAGGAAAGTAATGATTGCCAGATATTGGTTCTACTTATTATTGGGTTGGATGTTACTTGAAGAATATATGGCTTAACAGACTCCACCTTACGTTCAGAAATCTAAAGCACTGCTGCCAAGTTGAAGCAATCGTTTTCTTTATGTTTTGGTTGTTGTTGGTTAGCGTTTTAATCTTTTAATGTGAGGATTTCTAGTGATATTAACCAGCATATCATTAGTGTATGGATGGTTGGTTCGAACGGGTTTTGTAAACATCTGAAATGTAAGTGTGAGTAAGAAAATAAAGCAAATGTAAGGGGCGTAAAGCCACTTAAAACTGGAGAAGATATTCGCTCTGAACTGCGATATTTACGTAAACTAGGGCGAACTGATAGCTCGTCGCTATGTTTTGTAAATGTATATTTACAAAAGCGATCATTATGTTTTGCGTACGGTAAAATTAATGCTCTAATAACAGCATTGAGGATATATGAGCAGTATATATACTGCCTTCGCTTTTAATAAATACGGGTGATAGGAATGTCGAAAACCAAAGTGCTCATTGTCGAAGATGACCAAGAGATAGCTCGTTTAACCACACTTTATCTCGAAGCTGAAGGTTACAATGTTAGCGCGGTTCATGAGGGGAATTTGGCTCTTGATGCAATCCGAAATATCGAACCAGATTTAGTTTTATTGGATTTAATGCTCCCTGGTATGAACGGTGCACAGATTTGTCGTCAAGCTCGTGAGTTTTATAATGGAATGATCTTGGTACTGACGGCCTCTGCTGATGAAATGAGTGAAGTAAGTTTATTCAAATTTGGTGCCGACGATTACGTCGCAAAGCCAATTCGTGGTCATGCCTTATTAGCGCGAATTGAAGCGCTGTTACGTAGAGCTTCCCCTGTTATCACCGCTCAAGAAATAGCCCCTGAAAAGCAATGTGATATTGTGATCAATACGACCGCCCAAAGTGCCACTCTGTATGGTCAGAACCTCAAACTTACTTCTGCTGAGTTTGAAATCTTAAATCTTCTGGTTAATAACATCAGTCAAGTCGTTACTCGAGACCAATGTTGTCAGCTATTTAGAGGGATTGATTACGCTTTTAATGATCGTTCTATTGATATGCGAGTCTCCGGTTTAAGACGAAAACTACGCATTCACGCAAAAGACAAACAGTTGATCCGTACGGTTCGCAATAAGGGGTACATGCTGGTTGCGTAAGTTCATAACGGCGAAACTTCGTTCTGTTTCGATGTTTGCTCGATTGTATCTTGGGATTGTGGTTGGTATGTCTGCAACGATCTTTTTGTTTGTGAACCTAGGTGAAGGGCACATGCGAAGAACCGAGATCGAAACTTTCTTAAATGATGGTATTTACTTCGTTGAGCAGTATACCCGTCAGCACAATCAATATAATTCACTGTATAAAGAACTCGATAGAACAGGCTACCAACAATTTTATATCTTCAATTTACGCCTGTTAGATAATTGGTCGGGAGAGGCTCCCTGCCAACGATGCGAGTTATTTACCACTTTAAATGGTGTTCCTATATACCTCAGTGATAACGATCTGTACTCGGCGGTGTTTCAACTTCCAAATTCTAAATTTAGTTTCGCGTTCAGTGAGGTAGGGGATTTTTTCTCTCCTGAAATTGAATGGTATGAAGATTCAGAAAGAAACTTTTTACTTGGGCTTTTGTTCGCCATTATTGTCGCGATCGGCGCAAGTGTTTACTTACCTGTGAGGCGTTTTCAAGAAAGAATCGAGTTGCTAGTTGAGAAGCAAAAACAGTTTGGTCGAGGGAAACTCAGTACTCGTTCTGATCTAGACGACATTCATCCAGTGTCAGATTTGGCCAGCAGCTTTAACTTCATGGCGGAAGAGATCGAGAGCAAAGTGAAACAAAGCCACATCTTTGCTCAAGCTATTCCACATGAGGTGCGCACCCCGCTCAGTCGTATTCAGCTGGCGACCGATATTCTAAGAAGGGGAGCCCCCGACCATCATCAGGCGCTTTTCGATGATATTGATACCTACATTGAGGATATCAACGATCTCACTTCAGAAATTATCATGCTGTCGAAGTTGAATGTCATGGATAACTCATTCTTTGAGCTCGTTAAAGTGACCTCTGACCTTCATGAGTACTGTCTCGATCGTATTCGTTACTCTCAGTTAGATAATGTGCTCTTTGAATCCAAAGTAGGGCAAGATTGCAAGATTAAGTGTGACTGCTCAATGGCACGTTTGGTCTTCGATAATATTCTCAAAAACGCGGGTAATTACACGCGCGATGAGGTGTGGATGACGCTGGATGAGAATTCAGAAAATTGGCTAGTGGTTATTGAAGATAATGGTTCTGGAATCCCAGAAGACAGTCGTGATGAAGTATTTCTTCCGTTTTCCCGTCTAGATTCAAGCAGAACCTCAACAACGGGTGGCTTGGGGTTAGGCCTTGCTATTGCTATGTCGGCCGCTAAAAAGCTTGCTTGGGATATCAAAGTCGACGATAGCAATCATGGCGGTGCTAAGTTCAGTATCGTGATTTCGAAGGTGCAGTAAGCGAGTCTACTTACAGACAATTACTCGCGAGTAAAAATTGTATGTTAGCTGATACTGTTCATATACAAGTTTCCAACGTTGATATACTCGTTTCTAACGCTAATATATTAGCTTCTAACGCTTATGTATTAGTTTCTAACGCTTATATATTAGCCTTCAACACTAATCTATCAGCGGGTAATGCATAGATAAATGAAAGCCACGGTCGATGTCGTGGCTTTCTATTATGTTCTACATAGAAATGGCGAGTGTTGTTATCGCTTCGAGCGATGAAGGCCATAAATAGCATGGTCTATGATGCGACCATTCAAGTTCTCGTTACAAGTGATGATGCCTTCCAGTGTGAAATGTAAGCGCTCACAAACGTTACGGCTACTCATGTTCTCAGTGGCGGCTGATATCTCAATCTTTTCCATATCTAACTCATTGAAAGCAATATCAATCAGTTTTTTAACCACACGAGTGACGATGCCTTTGCCTTGTTGAGTCTGTGACACCCAATAGCCAATCGTTACCTTCCTGGTATTGTGGTCGATGGTATTGAAACTGCAGTTACCGACGATCTTCCCTTGATACACGATGGCACATGTCATGCTTTTCCCTTCAGCATAATCGTGTAACGAACGCTGGATAAAAATTCTAAAGTCTTGCTCTGTTTTACAGTGCGGTGGCCATGCTAACCATTGGCTAAGGTATTCATTTTGGCTTTGTGAGTAGTCAGCGTAATGGGTAGCAAAGCTTTCTTCGACCAATGCGATGGAGAGTTCTTCGTCTATAACAGTTTCGAACATACGTGTTTTTGTCCTCGGTTGGTTTGAAAATGAACGATTAACAGCAGGATATAATGTCGCATAATAAACAATATGCAACAACTTGTAGCACGGATATTACGTGATACGTTAGTTCTATCACGAAACTCGTTAAACCTTACAATAGTTGTGTATATAATCATTAGCTATGCATTAGTATTGGCATCCTAAATATATAAAAACTATAAAAATGCTAGGCTTAAATAATGATTCAACATTGCCAGAATGTAACCGTAGACCTTAGAAAAGCTCTATTTGGTATTGCGAAGGCGCTTGATAACGTCGGTTTTGAAAGCAAAAATCATGGACAAAGGGTGGGTTACATCGCGTATCGATGTGCTCTGAGTGTCGGATGGGAAGAAGAACAGGCGCAACTTGCGTTCTCATTGGGGTTAATTCACGACTGTGGTGTATCGCAAATTGATGAGCAGCTCAGCCTGACTTCAGGGTTTGTTCCAGATGCGAGCTATCACCATTGTCAAAAGGGTTATCAAATCCTAAAAGAGTGCCCGGTTCTTTCTATATTCGCTAAGCCGGTGCTGTATCACCATACCCCTTGGGTTGAGCTTAAGGCGATGCCGATCAGCGAGTTAGAAAAGGAGTTGGCTGCGATTGTCATGTTAGCAGACCGGGTCGACTATCTTTACGGCATCACTTCTTCAGATCGGTATGGAAACCTGACTCCAGATGGCAAGGCGAGCATTATTGAATGCTTGACTGAACAGGTGGATGAAATGTTCGAAACCAACCTCGTTCAACATATGTGTGAATTGGTCGATCTGGATGATTTTTGGTTTTCGATGGAAATACCCTACATCGAAAATATGAGGGATAACTTTGAACCAGTGCCCTTCTTTTCTCAACAAATGTCATTGGATGAGACGGTTGCCTTTGCTGAATTTATTGCCAATGTTGTTGATACAAAGAGTTCATTTACTTTTAAGCACTCCTTAAAGGTAGGCCAACTCTCTGAGTACTTAGCCAAGCAACTGGGTTATTCATATAAAACTCAACGAAAGCTCTATTTAGCAGGGTTGGTTCACGATATAGGTAAACTGCAAACGCCAAATAACATTCTGCATAAGCCGGATTTACTGACTGAAGAAGAGTACTGTTGTATTAAACGGCATGCGACGGACACTCGATTTGCATTGCAGGAATTATTTAGTTCTCCACAAATTTGTCAGTGGGCATCCAATCATCATGAACGCTTAGATGGTTCTGGCTACCCTATGGGAAAAACGGCTGAAGAGTTGGACCAACCGAGCCGGATTGTCGCAGTGGTTGATGTGTTCCAAGCATTATCTCAATCACGCCCTTATCGTGCAGGTATGACGTTAGAACAGACGATGGCTATTTTGAGGGACTACGTCGAAAACTATAAGTTGGATCGAGAAGTGTTTGAGTGCCTTGAAAAACACGCACAATACTGTTTTGAATTATCAACTGATAAAAGAATGTACGCGTTTTAACGCTAGTGAATGCTTATTGGTTGTGAGGCGTTGGTGTGATGCACTTGTTCGCCATGCGTTTTCAGTCATGTTGTTAGATAAATGACTAAGCACCAGAAACAAAAAAGCGATAGCCGAGGCTATCGCTTTTTTAATGGGGGCTTTCAGGAGCTAAACATCAGCAGGAGCTAAAGGTTAAGACCTAAAAATTGAGCTAGTATCGCTTTAAGATCTCGATGATCTCTTGTTCTGTTTCCGCTGCGATGATGGCATCAATGTCTTCATCATTTTGGAACAGCTCTGAAAGCGCCATAATGGTATGGATATGGCTATCGGAATCCATTGCCGCCAGAGTAATCGAGAGGTAAACGTCACCGTTGTCTTCTGATTCTAAATCGACACCGTTTTTGAACACCGTCACCTGAAGAGATGCTTCGTTTACGCCGTCTTCTGGGCGAGCGTGAGGCATCGCAATCTTTGGTGCTAGAACATAGTACGCGCCAATGTCTTTATGCTTTTGCTTAATCGCTTCAACATAGCTTGCTTCAATTTTGTTACTTGCTAGCAGTGTTGAACAGGTCACATCAAGCGCAGCATCAACCGTTAGGTTCTCTTCAGAGTTGATGATAACGCCTTGGTTACCAATTAAATCGAACAGGCTCATGAAACAATCCATCCTAGAATCAGACCAACGACACCGAAGTCAAAGTCAGCAAATGTTGTTGCTTCAAGACCGAGGCCACCAAGAACTGGAAGTAGAAGCATTGGTAGGAAAGAGATACATAGGCCTTGAGTGAAAGAACCTAAGATAGCACCACGTAGACCGCCCGTTGCATTACCGTAAACGCCAGCTGCACCACCTACAAAGAAGTGTGGAACTACGCCCGCTACAATGATTGTCCAACCAAGTGCGCCTTGTACTGCCATTGCTAGTAGACCTGCTGCGAAAGAACAAAGGAAGCCGATAAGTACCGCGTTTGGTGCTACAGGGAATACCATTGGGCAGTCTAGAGCAGGTTTTGCGCCTGGTACTAGCTTATCTGAAATGCCTTTAAATGCAGGTACAATTTCAGCAATCAACATCTTCACACCTTGCAGTACGATGTAGACACCACCAGCAAAGATAAGAGACTGCATGAAGGTGAATACGACCCAGTTTTGACCGCTAGAAACCGTTTCTACAAACTCGCCGCCAGCAATAATAGATGCAAGCATGAAGAAGATAGCCATTGTTGTTGCAACAGCAACCGGCGTATCACGTAGGAACATTAAGCTTTTTGGAACTTGGATATCTTCTGTTGTTTTCGATGTGTCACCGAATTTGCTGCCAATGAAGCCCGATACGATGTAAGAAAGGGTAGAGAAGTGACCGATAGCAAGTTGGTCTGTACCCATTACTTTTTCAGTGTACTTCTGGCCCAGTGCAGGCATCACAACCATCAGTGTGCCGACAAGAATTGCACCAATAGCCACTAAAACGGTTCCTTCGATACCAGCTGAAGACAGAATAACTGCCACTAGCATCGACATAAACATGGTGTGGTGACCCGTTAAGAAAATATATTTTAAAGGAGTTAAACGAGCCAATAAAATATTCACAACAAATGCAAAGAACATGATTAGAGCCATTTCGTAACCGAATGCTTCTTGTGCTAATGCAACAATCGCTTCGTTATTTGGAATAACACCATGTACACCGAATGCTTCTGTAAATACAACTGAGAAGTTATTTAGAGCGCCAACAAGAGCGCCAGCACCAAAACCTAAAATTAGGAAACCCATTACGGTTTTAATGGTGCCTTTTAGAATAGTAGAAATATCGGCTTTCTGAGCAACAAGGCCAATGAAAGCAATTAAACCTACCATGATTGCTGGCTCTTTTAATAAGCCGAGCATGAACTCGAAAAAGTTTTGCATAATTTTGACCTTACATGAAAGTTTTTAGTTGTTCTTCGATTGATGCTTTGTCAAAAATATTTTTAAGGCTGATGATGTTTTCTTTTCCGCCTTCTTTTAGTTGGTTTGCAATGTCTGTTGCGGCTACCCAAATATCCGCGTTGCTTGATGCTGCAGATGATAGATCTTCGTGATCAATTTCAGCTTCGAAGCCAATTTTTTTAGCCACTTCTTTTACTGCCATTTCCATCATAAGTGAAGTACCAAGGCCGTTACCGCAAACTACAAGAATCTTTTTCATAATATTTGTCTCAATTGGATTTTAAGGGTTGAGAAACTTTGTTCTCTTATTGTGTGGAATCATAGTAATGGAAATATTGGCATTTCAATAAGATCTGCATCACAAAGCCAAAATGAGATTGTGATGCAGATCTTATTAATTTGTAGCAAAGATACAGAGTGAGACTTTGATCAAATTTAACTTTTCACTCGAATATGCAACGTATTTTATTGTGAATGGTGTGCTTAATTATTTGAGGCGTTAGGGTATAAATGTCGAGAGGATTTATTGAGGAAAATGAGAAATTAATCGTATCTGCCGTAATCGGTAAGCATTTTCTTAAGCATGCTATTAACGTCTTTGGTCTTCTTACTTCTTTTTGTTAATTGGCTAAGAGAGGTGGGTTTTGGCGTTTCAATTTTTTCGTTATCAACATCTTCAACTTTGTCTTTCATTTTTTGTACTGCAGGTAATAGCATGCGAATTTCTTCGTTATTAGAGTTCGTCAGTACAACAATATTTTCAGACTCGACTTGCGTGATAGTCAGAATACCATGTTTTACGGATTCAACTTTTTCCCCAATCATAATTGACTCAGGAGCTATTGAACGATCGGTAAGTTGACCTGTACGTAATTTAGCCGCACTGATAGCGCGGATATTTCCGGTATTTTCAAACGCAACAATAACAGTATGAGTATTATAATATTCAACTACTGTCACATAGCCATGTCTATTTGTTTTGAATCTAGCTCCATTGTTCATGTCGTGCGGAGCTTCCATTTTTTTCACGTGTATCCTCTCTTAGTCTCGATGGCTGTTATATCTAATCAGCTCTATTAGTTTTTATAGATAATGAGTTGGTGAGATCATACAAAGTATATACGTATCTAAACTTAAGATGAATCTTGAAGTACCGTGAAATGAGGCAGAGCACAGAAAAGGGATAAGAATCACACAGAATTAACCGAATGATTACGTTCGTGCCTTTAAAGGCTTAACAACCCAAATTCAAACTCATACAGATTGTTTACAGCTTATGAAGCACGTAAATGATGATAAACACCGCGTTTTGTTTAATCCTTGACCGCGCGATCGTTTGCGTTAAAAAATGTGATGAAAGTCTCACTTAACTGTCTATACTTCTCTTCCGGTTTTAAGCCGGTGCTTAGCCAATACAAGCCGTCACATGGATATGTGAATGACCCCACGGACCGGACCAGCTACGTTCCACTGCTTGTATAAGGTGATCTTTACATGAACAACTCGTTGTTACATTCGCTAACGTTGTTAGCTCCTTCATCGCGTAGCGTTTTGCTTGCGGTTCTTTGTCCTATTCCTTTGATGTCATTCGTTTGGCTCATGTTTACTCTTTAAGGATTACTAGGACACATTATGAATATTCTATTTGGTTTTGTCGGTGTTCTTTCACTGATTGCTTGTGCGTACCTGTTATCTGAAAGTCGCTCTTCGATTAACTGGAAAACAGTGTCTCGAGCATTACTACTTCAAATCGGTTTTGCCGCCTTGGTATTGTACTTCCCGTGGGGACAATTGGCGCTAACTAGCATGAGCAATGGTGTTTCAAGCCTACTTGGTTTTGCGGACGCTGGTATCGCTTTCCTATTCGGTGATCTGGCTACTGAAGGTTTCATTTTCGCGATTCGCGTACTTCCAATCATTATCTTCTTCAGTGCTTTAATCTCTGCGCTATATTACTTAGGCGTCATGCAAAAAGTGATTCAAATCTTGGGTGGAGCGGTGCAAAAACTGCTTGGGACAAGTAAAGCTGAATCGCTGGTAGCAACCGGTAATATTTTCCTTTCTCAGGGTGAGTCTCCTCTTCTTATTCGTCCATTTTTAAAGTCTATGACTCGTTCTGAACTGTTTGCGGTAATGGCAGGCGGTATGGCATCGGTAGCTGGTAGTGTGCTTGGTGGCTATGCTGGCCTTGGTGTCGAGCTTAAATACTTGATCGCGGCAAGTTTCATGGCGGCTCCGGGTAGCTTATTGATGGCGAAGATCATTGTTCCTGAGCGCAGTACGCCTAGCGACTACGAGCATATCGAGCTTGATAGAGCAGACCAAAGCAACGTGATTGATGCATTGGCTAGCGGCGCGATGAATGGTATGAAAGTCGCAGTAGCGGTAGGTACTATGTTGATTGCATTCGTGAGTGTGATTGCCATGGTGAACACGGGCCTAGAAAGCCTAGGTGAAACGTTCGGTTTTGCTGGTATTACCCTGCAAGCTATCTTTGGTTACCTGTTCTCACCACTAGCATGGTTAATTGGTATCCCGAGTGATGAAGTGTTCATGGCAGGTTCTTACATCGGTCAGAAGATCGTAATGAACGAGTTTGTTGCTTTCATCGACTTCGTTGAAAATAAAGCGCTGCTATCTGAACACAGCCAAGTGATTGTGACTTTTGCTTTGTGTGGTTTTGCTAACATTGGCTCTATCGCGATTCAACTGGGTTCGATTGGTGTTATGGCGCCAGAGCGTCGTGCTGAAGTGGCAAACTTAGGCTTGAAAGCGGTGGCGGCAGGTACGTTAGCAAACTTAATGAGTGCTTGTTTAGCGGGTATCTTCATCCTGCTTTAAGTTGCAGTCAGTGATTTAGCTCACTGACACAAGTTACAAAATAGAAAGCGGACACATTTCTTGCGGATTAAACGTAAGAGAGTGTTCGCTTTTTTGTACCTGTTGATTAAGCATAACCAAGCTTTCGTTAACCATTGTCGCTTGTTATGGCGAGTAAAAGCTCACTCTGAAGAGTAATAGAGCCAGTGCCTTTTATCCGATATACTTGAATATCATTAGGTTGCGATTAATAGCATTCGGCTTCGATTAAGAACTCCGGTTTCGATTAAGAATATTCGGTTTCGGCTAAGCACATCCGCTTTCGACTAAGAATAATGGCAACCAAGCCCAATAAATCAAAGGTTTCCCCATGAACATGCGCGTTCTCATCGGTCTTATTGCCACCTTCATTGGCTTGTTTGCGATGGTTTATCTTATTGCTGGTGGTAGTCAGTTTCCTGTCTACCAGTGGCCACAAGAGGCTTATCTCGGTTTGGTCTTCAGCATCGTATGGGGCACTGGCGTCGCAGCATCGGTGGCGTACTTCTTCTCGGCATTGGTGTTTGTGACTATCGCGGTGGTTTGCTATGCGATTGGTTATAAGATCGGTGGGCTCTTTTCTAGCAAGTCAGAAGCATAAAACAGAAGTTTAAACGTACACTTTTTGCATTTTCTTTTAGGGTTAACGTTCGCCTTAACCCTCTCTTAACCTCCAACTCGTTATCTTGTCTCCATTCTTACAGGAGACAAGAAGATGAAATTGAATCTTCCTTTAAAACATTCCCTTATTTCACTTGCTCTGATTGGTTTGATTGGTTGCACCACAACCAGTCAGGCTGATTATGTTTCGTTAGCTGAACAGAATACCAATCAGACACAACAAACGCTGCTTGCGCAGTTGATACAGCAAGCATCAGCCGAACAAGCCTTTAATAAACAAACCTTTAATAAACAAGCACTAGAGGCTGAGAGTCTGCAACTTACCGATTTAGTGAATACCCCAGAGCTTGATCTTTATATCGAGCGTGCGCTTCAAAACAGCCCGAGCCTTCAACAAAGTATCACTGCCTTAAAAATAGCGTACGCGCAACAAGGTGTGACGTCTGGCGACCGTCTACCAACCGTAGATGCGAGTTTTTCTGGTAAAGCTGACGAGGGCACCAACGGCTCAAGCACGACTGAAACCTACACCACCGAAGTGACCGTCGGTTGGGAATTGGATCTGTGGCAGAAGTTAGCAGACACAAACAACGCTGCATTAAAAGATATCGCGACGTCTCAAGCTAACCTTCAGGGCGCTCAAGATCTTTTGGTCGCGAGTGTGATGAGAGGTTGGCTTGATATCAGTTTGAAGCAGCAGCTTGTTGATATCGAAACGCAGCGCTTAGTGATTCTAGAAAACAACGAAGAGCTTGTTCTTGAACGTTATCGCGCAGGGCTAGGCAGCCTTGAAGATCTTGATAACGCGAAAACAAGCAGCGCATCGACTCAGGCAACTTTAGCTGATTACCGCGAGCAGCTTGCACAAAGCCGACGTGAATTGGTTTTGTTAACCGGGCAGTGGAGTGGTGAATCTGATCAAGCTTCATTAACTGAGCTTGGTTCATTCCCAACCATCATTAACCCGCTAGACAACATGCCGACGCAAGATCTAGCAGGGCGTCCGGATCTGCAAGCGGCTTTCTTCAATATTGAAGCGGAAACACTACGTGCCGATGCCGCATACAAAGCGATGCTGCCGTCGATCAGCTTATCTGCAAGCCTAACCGATATGGCTGAATCTCCGAGCGAAGCGCTGCTTACCGGGCCTTTGTGGAGTGCGCTTGGCCAAGTATCGGCACCACTGTTTCAAGGTGGCAAGCTGAAAGCCCAAGCAGAGATTGCTGACTTAACCACAGAAACCAGTTACTGGGCTTACCAAGAAACATTGCTTAGTGCGGTAAATGAAGTGGAGAACGCGATGGGTCAAGAGTCGTCATTAACGCTTCAACAGCAACACCTAACGAATGCCTTGGTGAGCGCACAACGCAGCTTCACCAGCTATGAAGAGAAATACCGTCAGGGTTTGGTCGACATTTTTGATCTACTTACTGTTCAGCAACAAACCTACGACCTTGAAGCGCAGCTTACACAAACCATTTATAACCGTCTCGTAAACCGAATTGATTTAGGCCTAGCTCTGGGCTTGGGAGTATCTTCATGAAACTGAACACCATCACAATTGCCATCACTCTAGTGGCTGGTTCAAGCATCTTTGCTGCCCTTGCTTACAACGGTTCCCAAGTGGCTCCTGCTCCTCAAAAGGCGAATGAACTAACGGTTTCCGAGCCTCAGGCTATGGCTGTTGACACTAAGTCTATTGAAACTATGTCTGTTGACACTCAGTCTCTCGAAATGACGCCTGTTGAAACGACAACTTTGTCTGTATCGCAGCAGCAACAAGTGTCTGTAATACTCGCAACACTGGGTGATTACCAAGCGGAAGTGGTGGGATACGGAGAAGCGAAGTCGCGTTATGAGTTGATGTTTTCGACTGAAGTTAGCGGTCGAGTGGAAGCGATTAGTTCACAGTTCGAAACTGGACAAGTGATTAGCGAAGGTGACGTGATCGCTAATATCGATTCGACCAGTTACCTACAAGCAGTGACGCAAGCAAAGGCTAATGTTGCTCAAGCTCAACTGGATTTATTGGAAGAGCAGAGACAAGGCGAACAAGCTAAGTCTGAATGGCAACGCTCTGGTTTGTCCGGAGAGCCTGATTCGCCTTTGGTATTGCGTAAGCCCCAATTAGCACAAGTTACCGCAGCTCTAGAAAACGCCAAGTTAGAACTAGTTAAGGCTCGGCAAGACCTTGAAAAAACAACATTAGTTGCCCCTTTTGATTCGTTGGTTGTGAGCCGTGATGTTCAACCGGGAAGCTATGCACAAACGGGTACCCAGATAGCCACTTTATACAGTATCGATGAAGTTGAGGTTTCTGTGCCCTTGTCTGAAAGCCAATGGTTGAGCTTACCGAATAGCGATAACACGCAATTGAAAGTACAACCGTGGTCAGTAACGTTGTCGAGTTCTGATGGTCAATACCAATGGCAAGGTTATGTTGAACGAGTTGAGCAACATTTGCAGCAAGACACTCGTCAACGTTCGTTGATCGTGAAAGTCGATAATCCTTTGGAACAACAGAAAGATCTTTATCCGGGCACATTCGTTAAAGCAACGATCTCGGGTAAGCAACTCACTCAATTGTGGGAACTGCCCGCGTCTGCAATTTCACAGCAGGGCGACCTGTGGTTTGTTGATGTAAATGGCCAACTGTCTAAATTGAATGTGGATGTTGAGTTTGAGAAGGGCGGTTTGATTTATGTTGATCCAAGTAAATTAAGTAATCAAACAATATCAAATGGCAACAGTATTCAAATAGTAAAACGGCCTTTGAGTAGCTTCAAAACTGGCATGACTGTGCTGGCTAAGGCTGAGGGCTAATCATGTCTAATGAGCTGAAATCTAACAACCAAGCGAATAGTAACCAGACGTCGAACAAACCGCATACGGGCGCAATCGCATGGTTTGCAAATAATTCCGTGGCTGCGAATCTATTGTTAATCGGCGTAATTATTATTGGCGTGTTATCACTTAACTCATTACGTAAAGAAGCGTTCCCAAGCCTTGAACCCGATGTCGTGACTGTTTCTGTTACTTACGACAGTGGTGACCCAGTTCAAGCCGAAGAAGGCTTGGCAATCAAGATCGAAGATGCGTTAGAAACAGTGCCTGGAATTAAGCGTATAACGTCAACCTCTGATGCGAATGGTAGCCACATTTCGATTGAAAAAACGAGCGCCTACAATCTCGATACTTTGTTGACTGACGTGAAGACCAAGGTTGATGCGATTAACAACTTGCCTGCTGACGCTGACAATCCTGTGATTGATAAAGCCCGAATGCAAGATCATGCGTTGTGGGTTCAGCTCTATGGTGATGCTGACAGGGCGACACTACAAAGCTTAGCTGAGCAATTGAAGTCTGACTTGTTGAGCCAGTCTGCGATTAGTGATTTGGAAATCAAGGCTAAGGCTGATCCAATGATCTCGGTCGAGGTGGATGAGAATAAACTACAAGCATATGGCTTAACACTGACAGACGTATCTGAAGCTATCAATGCGGAATCGTCAGCCGCTATTTCAACGAGCCTTCGTAATGGTGAAAAAACCGTTCGTTTGAAGGTATCTGAGCAGGCGTATGAACTGCAAGATTTCAATGCAATTCCGGTTATGACGGCGGCCGATGGTACGCAAATAACATTGGGTGATATCGCTGACGTTGAAGACATGTTTGCTGACGATACTTTCGTTCTATCTCGTTACAACCAGCAAAACGCCATGGCAATTGAGATTGTAATGGATGAGTACGGCGATGTTGTTAGCATCGTTGAGCAAGCTCAGCAAGTGGTCGAACGTTGGGAAAGCAGCAACATGCTGCCAAACGATGTTGAGATCGAAACGTGGTACGACAAAAGTACCATGATCAAAGATCGTTTAAGTCTATTAGTGAAGAATGCATTAACGGGTATTGCGTTAGTGTTCATCGTGTTAGCGGTATTCCTTAATGTTCGTGTCGCTTTCTGGGTGGCTGCAGGTTTACCGTTTGTGTTCTTTGGCACCATGTTTTTCATGACAGATACCTTCATGGGCTTAACCATCAATGAAATGACGACCTTTGGTTTTATTATGGCGCTCGGAATTGTAGTCGATGACGCGGTGGTGGTAGGAGAAAGTATCTATTCCACACGCAAAGAAGAGGGGGACTCGATAGGAAGTACCATTCGTGGGACCATGAAGGTGGCGTCACCAACTATATTTGGTGTGTTAACGACCGTCGTTGCCTTTTTAGCATTGGCCAATGTTGAAGGTAAAATGGGGCAGATTTATGCTCAATTTGGCACCGTCGTTACTATTTGCTTGTTGCTGTCATTGGTTGAATCAAAGTTCATCCTGCCATCGCATCTTGCACACATTAATACTAAACGTGGTGACAAGAAGGGATTGTGGGCTCGTATTCAACATGCTGCTGATACCGGATTAGGTTGGTTTAACAAGCGTATCTACTGCCCGGCTATTGAATGGGCACTAAAACTGCGTTACGCCGTGGTAATGGTTTTCTTGTCGCTGCTTATCTTGGTTGCTGGGCTACCGATGACGGGTGCGGTTCGTGTGGCTTTTTTTCCTGATATGCCGGGTGACACCGTTACAGCTGATATGTCGATGCAGAACGATGCTAGCTTTGGCCAAACACTGCAAAACTTATTAGTGCTTGAAGCGGCAGCGACGGAAACGGATGAAACACTGAGAGCTCAATATGGCGCTCAAGGTGAACCATCAGAACTGCTTAGCCTTCAAGTTATCGCGGATGCAGATGATTCTGGCCAAGTGAGAATCGAATTGAATGGTGACAGTGTTTATACGTCGAACGAATTTGCAGATTTGTGGCAAGAAACCGTTGGTCAAATGGAAGGCGTTAAGAAACTTAAAGTTTTGTCTAAAATGGAAATGGTCGACAACTTCAAAGTTGAGCTGAAAGCGTGGAATGAAGAATCGGTCACGGCTGCGGGCAATGAGTTTTTAACCAAACTTCAATCGATTGATGGTGTCAGTGGTATTGATCATAACTTGGACCTTGGTGAGCCGCAGTATCGCTTTGAATTAACACCACAAGGCCGTGCATTAGGTTTTGATACCGCAAGCCTTTCACAGCAAGTACTGCAAGCGTTTGGTGGCGATATTGTTCAGCAATTCCAACGTGGTAAGGATGAAGTGAAAGTTCGAGTTCGCTATCCAGAATCTGATCGTCAAACCATTGCTGATATCAAGCAATCTAGTGTGAGAACCAACGATGGTAAGGTTGTGCCTTTGAGTACGGTTGCTGAAGTTCATTCAGATTACCAAGTATCAGAGATCACACGTATTGATAGCCAACGCGCGGTTTACATCAGTGCAGTATTGGACAAAGACGTCGTTGCACCTGCAGAATTGGTTCATCAACTGCAAGATACTTTGGTTCCCGATTTAGAAGCGCAATATCCAGGATTAACGGTCGATTTTGCAGGCGAAACCGAGGAGCAAGAAGAGACGGCCAGTTCAATGATGAGCATGTTTGTACTCGCGATGATTGCTATCTATACCTTACTTGCTATCCCATTGAAGTCTTACATTCAGCCAGTGATCATCATGACGGCAATTCCATTTGGTATTGTGGGTGCAATCTTAGGACACTGGTGGAATGACTTAACAATCAGTATCCTATCGTTAAACGGTATTCTTGCCTTAAGTGGTGTGGTGGTGAATGACAGCTTGTTGTTGGTTTCTCGTTTCAATGAGCTAATCAAAGAGCAAGGTAAATCGGTTCATGATGCGATTGTTGAAGCGTGTTCTGGGCGACTAAGAGCGGTGTTGTTAACATCGGTTACTACGTTCGCAGGTTTAACGCCATTATTGAGCGAAACGTCTTTACAGGCTCAGTTCCTTATTCCAGCCGCTGCTGCGTTAGGTTATGGTATTTTGTTTGCTACGTTCATTACGTTGATTTTGACTCCAGCGTTATTAATGATTCAGTGCGAAATTAAGTCACTGATACTTAAAGTGACTCATAGAGTTAAAGGCGTTGAACAAACCGCTTAATAAAGGCTAGGCTAGATGCTATTAAGATTAAGATTAAGACTAAGATGATATAGCTTGGTGGCATCTAGGGTAAATACATTTGGATTAAGGCTCGCTGGCTTACTCTCAGCGGTATTAGCCTCAGCGGCATCAGTTTTATTCACTAACAGTTACCCCATTACAGGGAATAATAGAGGTCGTCATAATGGCAGAATCCGCCACCAATAAACTCACAGATAAGCTTCAACTGCTTTTGGTTGAAGACGACCTCGATTTGGCTACTGCGGTTATTGATTACCTAGATCTGGAAGATATTCAATGCGACCACGCGGCGAATGGATTAGCTGGACTTAATCTCATTGAAACAAACCGCTATGATGCGGTGATCCTCGATCTTAACCTACCAAAAATGAACGGCTTACAAGTCTGCGAAAACTTAAGGTCACAAGGCATTGATACGCCAGTATTGATGCTCACAGCGCGGGATACCCTTGACGACAAGCTGACCGGTTTTTCCAAAGGGGCTGATGATTATTTGGTGAAGCCGTTTGCAATGGAAGAGCTGATTGTGCGAGCACAAGTCTTGGCAAAGCGGCGCAGTGGTCAGGTAAGCCGCTTATCCGTTTGTGATTTAGACATCGACCTTAAACAACATCAAGCTTATCGTGCTAACTCCCCTTTGAAGCTTTCACCGACAGCTTTGAAAATATTAGAAATATTGATGCGATCTAGCCCCACCCCAGTTTCGCGAGAGACGATCATGCAAGGTGTGTGGGGGGATGAACAACCGGACAGCAACAGCTTAAAAGTACATATCTTTAATCTGCGTAAACAAGTGGATGGCGAGCAAGAGAATAAATTACTGCATACCATTGCTGGCAAAGGATTTGCGATTAAGGAGTTACCAGAAGGATGAAGATTAGGCCAAGTTTAAGAATCTACGTTTTGCTGGCGATTCTGGTCACGGGAGTGACGACCATTCTGGTGCTATCGGCATTGAGCATAAACTACTTTATCTCGGGTATGGATGTGGCTATGCGTGGCTCTATGATTGCTCAAGCTCAGCAAGAGGTCGTGAAGCCGGGTAAGCCGGTGACCAATCAAGAGTTTACGGTTGCAACGCAATGGAGCGATTTACCACAAGGTATTCAATCTCATATTGAGCAGAGTAATGTTGAGTTAAACGTCATCTCAAAAAAGGTTCTTGGCAAGTCAATCTTCGCACCGCCAAAAGAGGGTTACTTTGTGATGAAAGTGATGAAGGGAGATGAAGAACGCTATGTTTCAGCGGTGTTTGACCAAACACGGGATCATTTCTTAGAAGACAAAGCGCTTCCTCACTTTGTCACTATCTTGTTGACTGCGTTAGCCGCGATTGTTTTGTTCTTTGCCATTTTAGTTTTGATACTTCGCAAGGTCGCATCGCCCGTTGAACAGCTAAAAAACTGGGCTAAGTCGTTAGATAAAGATAACCTCAACGAGCCAACCCCAGATTTTCATTTTAGTGAGTTAAACACCTTAGCTAATATCATTCGCGATAGCTTAAGCTCAGTTCAAAGTGGTTTAGAGCGAGAGCAAAAGTTTTTGGGTTATGCCAGCCACGAGTTACGCACACCCATTGCGGTCACAAGAACCAATAGTGAGCTGCTAGAGAAGTTGATTCAAAAGGGCAAGAGCCCAGAAAAGCAGCTTGAAGTGATAGACCGAATCAAGCGCGCTGGTTTCACCATGACAGATTTGACTGAAACCTTGTTGTGGTTAACTCGACAGCAAGATAAAGACCTGCCCGTGGAGAGCACTCATCTTGGTGAGCTACTGCAACAGATTAACCATGACTTAACCTACTTACTGAGTGGAAAGGCTGTGATTGTGAACCTTGAAAGCGACGATACGCGCTGTCAGTTACCACTGGGGCTAACTCGCATTGTGCTGACCAACTTGATTCGAAATGCCTTTCAACACACTGACAGCGGTACTGTGGATATCGTCCAGTCGGGTTCTAAAGTCACTATAGTTAACCACAATACAGATGGCACAATAGAAGATAATCATTTGGGCTTTGGCTTGGGTCTTGAGCTAACTGAAAAGCTGCTCGCGCAATATCAATGGCAATACCATAACCAAGAGTTGGCTGGTGGACGTGAAGTGTGGGTGGATTTCTCGTAATGCATTGGCGTGACCGTTTTAAGGTGTATTGGTATCATCGAAAGCAGACTAATCGTTGGCAGGGCGATAAAGCTAAGTCTTTAGGTTGGACCAGCGAAGAGAGCCAATTATGTCGCTTCGAAGTTATCGCTCGATCGGCCGATTTTGAGAAGAAAAGTGTTTTGGATTTGGGCTGTGGTTATGGAGAGTTGTTTGAACTGCTCGATAGTATCTATCGCATTCAATCGTACACTGGAGTTGATCAACATGCAGACTTTCTTAAGAAGGCAAAGCAAAACTACACCGAAGCATGCTGCGAATTTTTATCGGGTGATATGAGTAACATGAACCTACCAGCCCACGATATTGTGGTCGCCAGTGGTTCACTGAATTACATATCACGTGACTCTGACTACCTGACCAATATGATTACTCGTATGTTTGGATTGGCGAATCAGACCGTGATTTTTAATCTTCTGAATTCAAGCCAATATCCTTCTCGCAATACCTTGATGAGTTACCACCCTCAAGGTGTCTATCGTTTCTGTAAAACGCTCTGTGAGGATGTCTCTTTAATAGAGGGCTACGCAGAAGGGGACTTCACAATAGTGATGAACAAAATTACGCCCTGAACCTGAGCCTGAGCCTGAGCCGAGTGATGTTGTAGTAAGCATTAAAAAGCCGCAGGCCTCGAAAGGTACGCGGCTTTTTTAGCTTCTATAGACCACTTAGGTATCGCTGCTTATTTAAAGCACGTTATTTGCTCTACCGTTGTTACTTATTGAGCGATTGGTTTTTAACGAGTCCGTAAGGGATGTTAGTAAACACTTTAGGGTTGCTTTCATAAGTCGGAGCCTCGTTCACTTGCTGCCAATCGAGTAGCATGATTGCTAACACGTTGCGGTGTTCACCGTATTCAAGATCAAAATCGCCAGTGATCGAAGGGATCATGCCGTGGTCCTTGTCGATAGATGCTTGGATTGCGAGGCGGGTTTTCTCTACAACTGGATCATCTTCTAAGCCAGCGAGTAAGAAGGTTAATCCAACCTCAGCAATCACATCTTCTTTAGCGCGCAGCAGAATCGTATCGATGTTTTCTCTAAAGTAATCGTAGATCCATTGGTGATCGTGTTCGCTCACTTGATGCTGATAGTACTCTGAGTCGCCAAAGATGACGTGTGTCATACCATAGAGTTTATTGCCGTATTGCTGGCTTGAAAGCTTCTTGTCTTTTTCGTCTGGGTACGCTTTTTGGAAGGTGTCGATGAACTCATCAACAACATCTTGTTCTCCCAGTTGGCGCAACCAGTAAACTTGATTAGCTAATTGAGCCGCCCATGCCTTTATCATGTCTTCATTCGTCACGTATCGAGAAAAGTCATAACGACGAATGATTTCACGAAGCTTGGCGTCGTTGTTGTGTTCTAACCCGTATTCATTGGCACGCGCCATAGAGCCAAGGAGATCAACACCAAGATAAAGGTATTCTGGCATGTGCTTGGTGATGTTGTAACGTCGAACACTGCGTTCATCGTTGTCGCCAACATAGGAAGCAACTCGTTTTTCTGAGTACAGTACAATTTGTTCGGTGGTTTGAACATCATTCGACAGGGTGCTGAGCTTACTTGCTACGCGTGCCATATCACTCCATACCGCAGCCGAATATTTATCGTCTAATGTTTGTCGATACATACGCAAACCATAGTGACCCTCTTTGAAGGCGGGTAGGGTATAAAGTTGGCTTTCGTAGGTAGTACGAATGAGGTCTGCAGATTGTTTGAAAGACTGTTGTTGAGAATGAAGATAATCAGCTGATGATTGAACACTTGGTGCGATTTTTGCTTGCTTATTCTCTTGTATGTTAACAGTTCGCTGTGTGTCGAAAGCCGCTTGCGTATCAGAAGTAGCTTGTGCGTGAACCGCAACTGTAGCTGAGGCTGATAATAATGTGCACAGAGTTAGCGTTTTTAGCTTCATGTTCGTAATGTACCAAGCTGATTAGTGGTAAGTATAAAATAACACTGATGAATCCATTAATGTAAGGTTTGGGTCAACACAATGTTAGCTTTATAAGGTTCATTAAGGATTTTTGATTTAGTAATCAGTGTCATTAACTGGCTATGGAGTGATGAATAGCTCAATAATGAATGGAGGCCTGACGTTAAGTATGGATTTTTAACGACTGGGCGGCATACTTAAAGAGTAAGCCAGAAATGAGCCAGTTAAGGCAGTAAACAGAACAAAAGTGTTAGAGGTTCGTGAATGCCAAGTCGTTCTAGCAAGCAGTGGCCTGCCAAATTGTTATCTTTGTTGTTTTTCTTATCGGTAGTGAGTGCTATCGAGTTTTTTCACGCCAAGCAGTTAACTTTCCTTAAAAATGAATCCTATTCAGAGGCAAAGAAACAGCTATCTATTATTCGGTCTCGTATAGAAGCGACGATCGTCTCAGATATGTATGTCCTCAACAATTTCTCTACTCTTGTGACCATCAACCCAAATGGTGACCAAAAAGGTTGGGATCAGATCGCGCAAAATATTATTCGAGATGGCTTTCATATTCGATTGATCGGCCTAGCCGAAAACGATGTACTTAATTTCGTTTATCCAATGGAAGGTAATGAGCAGATCCTCGGTATTGATTACCGTGACTACCCAATTCAGTGGGAGTCGGTTGAGATCGCTCGTAATATCGGTAATACATTTATCGCTGGCCCATTTGAGTTATTCCAAGGTGGTCAAGCGTTGATTACACGTACACCTATCTTTAGAGATCCTCCCTTCAACCAAGATTATTGGGGTGTGTCGAGCGCCGTGATTGACTTAGATGAGTTGTTTGAAGATGTCGGTGTTGGCAAGATTGAAAAAAAATATGAATTAGCAATACGTGGAGCAAATAGCGCAGGAAAAGAAGGCGCCGTTTTCTATGGCAAGCAAGATGTGTTCAATAATGCTTTTACGACTGAGCAAGTAAACTTTCCATATGGTGGGTGGTACCTTGCCTTATCCGGGAATGAACATGTTCTCATGGATGTGCCTTGGTATCGAATCCAAATTGTCAGGCTAGTGGGTTATACCCTTATGCTTGTTCTTGCGATGGCTTTCTTTACCATCTATCGACTTTATCGCATTGCAGATAGTCGCTCAATGCATGATGAGCTGACAATGTTGCCTAACCGCCGTTATTTCATGTATAGCCTCAAGCAAGCGTTCAAAACAGTCAAAAAGCAGAAAACAAAATCCTTTGCTGTGGTTAACATTGATCTCGATGGGTTTAAGGCGATCAATGATACTTATGGTCATGTCGCGGGCGATAAAGTTTTAATTGAATGCGCCAAGCGAATAAAGAGTAAATTGCGTACTTCTGATATTGTCGCAAGGATGGGCGGAGACGAATTTTTAGTGCTATTACCTCGCATTGTCGATGAGCAACATGTGGCATCGATTACGAAGAAACTGCAATGTGCGATTTGCGAAACGCCGGTTGTCTATGAATCACACTCGATCTACCTGAGAATCAGTGTCGGTTGGGTGAGTTATGACGATAGCTTCAATGATGTGGATGGTCTCTTGAAAGCCGCTGATGACAAAATGTATCAACAGAAGCGTCAAGTTATCTAAGTTGAATATGGTCAATGATTAGAATTTAGTTGCTGAATGTGGGGAAAAGCCTCAGAATACCGCGCTTTGCTTCGTATCAATGATTTGATAAGCAAAAGCTGCAGCAATACGCCTTCACGGGGTGTTGCTCATACTAAATGTTATTCAACTGAGAAAATAATTTATGAGTTTTACCTCCCTTGGCCTTTCTGAACCGATTCTTAAAGCTATTGAAGCACAAGGTTACGATAAGCCATCACCAATCCAAGAGAAAGCCGTACCAGCTGTCCTAACGGGCAAAGATGTTATGGCCGCTGCTCAAACCGGTACAGGTAAAACTGCAGGCTTCACGTTACCTATTCTTGAAATGTTATCAAAAGGCCCTCGCGTACGTCAGAATCAAGTTCGTGCATTGATATTAACACCAACCCGTGAGCTTGCTGCGCAAGTGAATGGCAGTGTAGTTAAGTACGGTATCAATCTACCTCTGACTTCTACGGTTGTGTTTGGTGGCGTGAAAATTAATCCTCAGATGCAAAAACTGCGTAAAGGTAGTGATGTTCTGGTGGCAACACCGGGTCGTCTACTTGACCTATACAACCAAAATGCAGTGCGCTTTGATCAGCTAGAGATCCTTGTGTTAGATGAAGCTGACCGCATGCTAGACATGGGTTTCATTCGCGACATCCGTAAGATCTTGGCTTTCTTGCCTAAGAAACGTCAGAACCTATTATTCTCAGCAACTTTCTCAGATGATATTCGTGGCTTGGCGAAAGGTTTAGTAAACAGTCCTGTTGAAATCTCGGTAAGCCCTGCGAACTCAACAGCACCAACTGTTGAGCAAAGCATCTACCCAGTAGATAAAAAGAAAAAAAGCGCAATGCTAGCGAAGCTGATCAAAGATAATGATTGGCGACAAGTGCTCGTGTTTAGCAAAACGAAACATGGCGCGAACAAGCTTTCACACTTCCTTGACGAGCAAGGCATCTCAGCGGCTCCTATTCATGGTAACAAGAGCCAAGGCGCGCGTACTAAAGCCCTAGAGAACTTCAAGACGGGTAAAGTACGAGTATTAGTCGCGACAGATATTGCAGCTCGTGGTATCGATATTCCACAGTTGCCTCAAGTAGTGAATTTCGACCTTCCAAACGTATCAGAAGATTACGTTCACCGTATTGGCCGTACTGGCCGTGCTGGTGAAGTTGGTAAAGCAATTTCATTGGTTTGTGCTGATGAAGTGAGTGAACTCTTTGGTATCGAACGCCTTATTCAACAAGTGCTTGAGCGTCGTGAACTTGAAGGTTTTGCACCAGTAAACAAGTTGCCTGAATCTCGTTTGGATGCACGTCCAATTAAGGCTAAGAAGCCGAAAAAGACACGTGAACACTCTGATGGTCAACGTTCTGGTGAGAATGCTCGAGGTCACAAACCAGCAGGTAAAAACAAGCGTCATGTCTCTGGTTCAGGTTCTGCTCCTAAGCGTAAGCCAAATGCGAACAATCCTAACTCAAGCAACAAAGCCTCTGAAAGCAACTCTTCAGTCTCAGGTGATGATAAGTCTTTAAGAAACAACGGCAGCAACTATAAGCGTGGTAATGCTGGTGGAAGCGCTGAGAAGAACACTAACTCAGGTGGTAAAAACGGTGCTGGTCAACCTAAGAAGTCAGGTTACGGCCCAGGACGTTCATCAAACAAACCGTCTGGTAGTCAGCCATCTAGAAATCGTTCTAAGCCTGCGGCTCAAAAATAGAGACGAGCTCAGTTTAAGTTGATTATTGCGAAGGTCGTTTTTGAGAAAACCTCCTTCTGTAATTAGTAGTTAGAAGCTATAAACTAGACGTTAGAAGTTTTTAATAGAACCCAATGAAACGCGAATGTTGATATTCAATGTTCGCGTTTTTTTATACGTATAATATGTCAGTGCTATGGGTTTGTAGGTTCGAGATAAGCTAGGTAAATGGAAGAATGCAGGTCCAGAGAGGATTAACTAAACCTTAAGAATTGTTTAATAACAACATAATCACTAGCGTTTTTGTTTTATTTTGCAATTCCACTTTGCAAAATAAACAGTAATTTGTGTCTAATACGTGTCCAGATGCGTAGTAAATACGTAGTTGAAAAGTTGGCACGCATGCTGCATTAGTAATGGTGACCCTTCTTAAGCCGAGGGTCACCTAGCCAACTGACGTTGTTAGTGAACCCATATTGTTCACACAAAATATATGACCAATCACCTTTATTGTGATTGGTTTTTTTTTGCCTGAATTTTGAGTTCTATTAGCTTTTACTAAGCTCATGAATCAAACATAGCAAACAAATTAACTATGTTTTTATTTGAGAGCGTGTTTTGATTTGAGAGCATATTGTTGCTTTGCTGCATTAGACTCGCTAGAAAGTCGTTAATCCCCACCACATTTTGAATAGCAGCTTGGTTGGCGTGGACATTCTCCTCCTCTGGAGCAGATAAGCCTAGCCTCTGTCTCTATCCCACGTTCAATCCAATTTATATTTAGAATTTTGGCTACTGTCGTGAGATCTTTCTTGATGTTACGCGGTATTACTACCGAACCACCATTGCTGACGCATGACGCTTTAAGCTGCTCTGCGATGTCTCTTGAATTACCACCTTGAGCATCAATCGCCGGGTTTAAGTCTATACCAGCACATAACACGCGATTGTTACCCGCCGGATCCGTCATATTGATGGATTCACAGCAGTAGATCCTTGGCTCATCTCCCACATTTAAAATGGAGATCTGAGCTGAGCTACCCGCCCGAGGTTCTGATAATCGACGGAACACCGCCCAATGTTGACATGGGTCGGCGACCGTTCTCATATTCCCCCAAGGCAGTGGAATCCCGTTCCCGCGGTATACCGCCTTGAGTTTCCCCGGCCCATAAGCATCAAAGTAGTGCCAGTGAGGGTAGGGCGATACTACCGTCATTCTTCGCATCGCAACAGAGGGGGAAACCCCTGCTCTTTTGTGAACGTCGATTTCGTAACCAGTACGATCAAGGAGTTGTCTAAATGGGACTTTCGGACACAACAATGCACCAGCAAAGAAGCTAGATTCGAAGTCTCGCCACGCCTGTAGAATATCTTGAGAGTTCAGCTGTGAAGATCCTGAAACCTGGTTGTCATCCCATGTGTTGTTGTTACCGACCGACAACACACTCTTTAGGCCTTCTTTGCTATGCAGAATGCAATGGCCGATATAAACCGAGAGATCGTATTTCAGGCGAGTTGGGTACTCTTTGAGAATTTCATTCAAAAAGATTGTACCTGGAGGTTCAAAGAATGAGGTGACCAACTGCTTAGCATTAATTCCGAGTTCATCGACAACGTCTTGCGGTGTGCGTGTAACCCAGCGAATGTTTATTCCAAGGCTTCTAGCGATGTCTATGAGGTCCTCTACGCTGAGATTAAGGCGTTTTAAGCCTACCTCTTCTGCGGCGCGCTCAAGGTCAGGGAAGTGGTTCTGGTTGCTCTCTTGGTGTGCTCTAATCAATAGGTGAGCAAACTGGCGACCAGATATGCCAGTTTGTGACAACATCTCAGGTATCGCAATTTGCAATATGTCATTGGAGAAAAGAAAGCTAGGCTCAAGCGCCATACCACTTATCCCACCACGGTTTCCTTTGTCAGGGGCGATGGCTTGTTGTTCAGATTCGTCGTCGAGGAACCACATTGGACTTTTCTGAAAAACTTGTGCGATCACCTCCAACATATCGATGCTTGGGACTCGCTTTCCACGCTCAATCATTGAAAGGTAAGAAACGGAAGGCGCGTATTCTGGGTCGATTCTAATACAACGCGCAGACAGGTCTTCCATCGTTAAATGGTTACGTTTTCTTAGGTTACGTATTTTAGTACCTAGGAAATGCGACTGACGAACTAAACTTTTTGACAAGGCCATATTTGTAAAATTCACATTGTAAAATTTTTGTTGTGAAATTGTATGTAAAAAAGCGCTAATCTACAAACTAAGCAATTCACAAAATGACAAATAAATTAAACGTTAGTTTGGAATAATTGCTCTAGGACACATTTTTGCTGTAGAAATCGGTGGTTATCACCGGACTGGTCAAGAGGGAAAGACTATGAATATGCTTACATTCGATAAAACAGAAATCCAAAAACAATCAAAACCATTTATCGCTGAAGCTGTCTTTGCCGTAGAGACAATCAGTGCAAACCAGCAAACTGAGAAGCAAGTTAAAGCAAAACAACTTCTTGATCGATTATTCCCACTAGAGAATGGATTGCACCAAGACGTAACTAGCTACGTAGTCGATTACCGCCATATCATGGCTTACTTTAAAGATGGTCAGCACAGCGGCCTAAAGCATCCTAAACAGTTTGTAGCGTACATGGGTGAGAAGAATGACCCAGATTCAATCTTGTTCCGTGATGGTAGTGGCAGTCACTTAGAAGTGATGTTTGGATGTCATAAAGGGACGGGGTGTATTGAATTGGTAGAGATCGATGATATTCAGTTAGAATCATGCACCACGTTCGGTCAGTCGCCAGTGGAAGCAACGACTACAATGCGTGAAGAGACCATTGCTGCAATGCGCCACTGGATAAGTTTGATTCAAGGTGATGCGAAGGGTAAGCCAAAAGCGTGCAGTGAAGACAAAGAGTTTAGAGCAAAGAGCGGTGAAGATTACTGCTTGAATTACTGCTACCAACTTTAGTCGTATGAAATAAGGTTTGGAACGCTGAAGGGTTTGACCCCAGTAAGTACTAAGCCGATACACATAGCCAACGAAAAAGCCCCAAAGATTAACGTACTAGTTAGTCTTTGGGGCTTTTTGTTGTTTTTTTAAATGTATATCAATTCGCGTTCACGGGTTCTCATTGAGCGGAACCAGCGGTGAAACCTTACAAAGGCATGACTCGGTTACGGCCAAGTGATTTTGCTTCGTAAAGTAACTTATCAGCTCGTTCAATCAATGATTGGGCCGACTCACCTGGTTGAAGCTCCACTACCCCAAACGACGCTGTGATATTGCCGACCGATTTTCCACTGCGGCGATCTTTAATCGATAGCTTTTCTAGAGATCGTCGGTTGGTATCAGCAAGCTGGCGAGCAATGCGCAAAGATTTGTTTGGCACGATGAGAGCGAATTCTTCACCACCAAATCGATAGGCAGAAATGCCTTCTCGGCAACTTAATTTCAGTTTACGAGCAATTCCTTTAAGGACCATGTCGCCAAACAAGTGGCCATAGGTGTCGTTGAAATTTTTAAAATGGTCGATATCGAGAAGAATCAGACATAACGACTGCTTCGCTTCACATAAGGTTTCTATATCACGATCGAAAGAACGACGGTTGTATAGTGTTGTTGTGCTGTCAAAGAGTGCATCTTTCTGCACTTCAACAAGCTGAGTTTTAAGCTTAGTGATCTCTGATGTTGCCGTGTTCAGTTGAGAATTTAGAAATTGGGTCGAGTGGCGAATATTGCGAGATTCTGAAACAAGCTGGCGAACCAAAGACATAACTTCATCGATAGACAAACTGTCATTATCAACACGAGCCAAATCCTCGAAGCTTTTATCGATCATGTCGGAGAAAGCTGAGGTGTCGGTGAGGGTGTCGTTCATTGAATTGGAAACTTCAGAAACTAACAGTTCCAAATTAGCGCGAAGATCGTTGATGTTAGTTTCTGATTTGCTCGCAACATAATTGTTGTAAAGCTGCTCACCAACAGCAGGGGGACAAATGCCGTAGTGTTCTAAAATACCATCCATGTCTTGAGTCAGCTGTGGGATAGCATTATCGACATAGGTGTACCAAAGTGCGTAATTTGCAGGTGTGGTGGACACCCTGTTCTTCATCATAAGAGGCACCGCTTTTTTTAGATTAGCGGTGGATTTCTGAAATTCGTCTTTTTTCATTATTTTTACTGCAGATACCAAACTAGCTCAAGCCACTTACGAACAAGGTTAGCGGATTTCGATGACCTTTGCTTTAAAAATTATATGATTAATGGATGAGGGTTGGATAAATCACTCATTTTTGTTATGAATATCGATTGCGCATTGATAAGCAGCACGTAATGGATTGTTCTTTAACCATATTTTTGCTCGCTTATTTTGAGACAAAGATCGGATTTTGTTCCGTAACTTTAAGTAAGCATGAGTATTGGAGTATTGGAGTATTGGGCTAATTTAGCCTTGAAAACATTAAAAGGTGAGTGTTCGAATAGATTTACGTGCTGATAGTAAGAGTAAATTGAAGGTAGAGTTTTGATTAGCGAAGCTTGAGTGGTTAGGAGTATGCAGATTGAAGCTTATATCGAAAAGGAGGACAGGGGAGAAAATATTTATGAGCAGATATAGAAAAGCGCCGATAAAAATCAGCGCTTTAGAATTTTTTTAAGCTAAAAGCTTAATTAGCTAGCAACAACGTTTGCTGCTTGTAGGCCTTTTTGACCGTTTTCAACTTCGAAAGAAACCTTTTGGCCTTCTTTCAGAGTTTTGAAGCCTTCAGACGCGATAGCACGGAAGTGTACGAATACGTCAGCGCCGCCGTTGTCTTGAGAAATGAAACCGAAACCTTTCTCTTCGTTAAACCATTTTACAGTGCCAGTATTTGTGTTAGACATAATTTGTCCCTTATTCATAAATTTTTTAATTGTTGATTGCATTACTGCAATGCGCTGATAATTGAATTATTTAATATTGCTAAGAAATAAGGAAAAACTACTTACAAAAACGGGTAACGATTTTACATGTCAATTTTTTACTATTCATCTAACTTAAATAACTCCGGCTAACAGAGCGAGTGCATGTTAACACAGTCTTTCGCGATGTACACACATAGTTTTAAATTTATGTGTTTTTTTTGTCATATCGTGCGAGCCTACAAAAAACACACTGATTTAGTGATGGTTTTGTCATCTCGCCAAACATGACAGAAGAAAAGGAAAATATCAGTTTCTTCTTCTTCATTAGTATAGACGATATTAACGCTTGAAGTTGATATCTTCTATTTGATCCAAATTAATTTTTGTTCTCGCTGGTTGAGTCTCAGCGATCACCTTACCGTGACGTACAGAATACTGCACAGGTACTTGGCGACGGACAGCATCAAAACCATTGTCAGCAGGAAGAATCAGCAAGCTACCAGGCTTACCTTCTTTAATGCCGTAATTGTCTTGGATATTCAATGTACGAGCAGAGTTTGTGCTGATTAAATCAAGTGAGTTGTTGATTTGGTCGTAACCCATAACCTGTGTTACGTGTAGCCCCATGTGTAAAACTTGAAGCATATTCGCTGTACCCAGAGGGTACCATGGGTCAAACACATCATCGTGGCCGAAACACACATTGATATTAGCCGCTAGCATCTCTTTAACACGAGTCACACCACGACGTTTCGGGTAGTCATCGAAACGACCCTGTAAGTGAATGTTCACTAAAGGGTTTGCAACGAAGTTGATACCAGACATCTTTAATAGACGGAATAGGCGAGATGCATAAGCACCGTTGTACGAACCCATAGCCGTGGTATGGCTCGCGGTTACCTTCTCACCCATTTCAAATTTATGAGCTAAAGCTGCAAGTGTTTCAATGAAGCGAGATTGCTCATCATCGATTTCATCACAGTGAACATCGATTAAGCAGTCGTACTTGCGAGCAAGCTCGAATACATAATGCAGAGATTCAACACCATACTCACGAGTGAATTCGAAGTGAGGGATAGCACCGATAACGTCAGCGCCGATCTTCACTGCTTCTTCAAGTAATTCTTTACCATTAGGGTATGAAAGAATGCCTTCTTGAGGAAATGCAACGATCTGGATATCGACCCACTCTTTCATCTCTTCGCGAACTTCAACCATCGCTTTTAAAGCGACTAATGTTGGGTCAGACACGTCGACGTGAGTACGTACGTGCTGAACGCCGTTGGCAATCTGCCATTTTAGTGTTTGTTTCGCACGAGATTTCACGTCTTCAATCGTTAGCAGTTCTTTACGCTCAGCCCAACGCTCAATACCTTCAAACAAAGTACCAGAGATGTTCCAATTAGGTTCACCCGCCGTTTGCGTAGTATCTAGGTGAATATGCGGTTCACAGAAAGGAGAAACTGCAATACCACCTTCAGCATCAAGGATCTCGCCTTGATGATTGATTGGCGCGTCATTATCGAGAATGCGAGAAAATTGACCATTTTCAATCAGGATTTGTTTCAAGCCATCTTGGTCTTGAAGCTTCGCGTTCTTGATTAATAAGGTTGTCATAGTGTGTCCTTAAGCGGCCTGAGATTTCAGAGCGTTTTTATTCAATAGAGGGTTAAGCACGAGGTAACTGATCGCACCACCAAACACTGCATTCAAAGGAACGATGCCAGGAAGGAAGTGACCAGCGGCAACGCCTGTCGCTACCGCGATAATGCCAGCCCAGTTAACGGTTTGGAACTCTGCTTTTGCAAAATCTTTGTAACGTTTACGGTTCGCAAAGAAGTCGGCGATGATTACCCCACCAATGGGTGGAATTGCCAGCGAAAGGAAGGTTAACCAACCGACGAAGTTGTTGTACAGCCAAAGCGCGAAAATCGTACCCACGATGCCGTTGATGATAGACATTGTAGTACTTGAGCGGCCAGTGATGTTGGATAAACCAAGACCTGACGCATAAAGTGCGTTTTCATTGGTTGTCCAGATGTTCAAGCCTAGAACGATGATGGCTGGAAGCAGAAGACCTTGTGCGATCATGACATCTGAAATGTCAGCATGACCAGTTGCCGCTGCACCTGCAGCACCAAAGATAAACATCAGTGAGTTACCAATAAAGAACGCGACCATTGTGATTAACACGGCGCTCGCTGGTTTTTTACCAAAACGAACGAAATCGGCAGTTAACGTACCCGCACTGACGAATGAACCCACAACCATTGCTAACGCCATAGAGAAGTCCATTGGTGTTTCTGGTTCAATCAGCTGCAACTGTTCCAAACCACCAACACTGTCAACGGCTGTTAACACGGAATAACCACCCAGAATCGCAATCGCAGGAACGGCAATCGCTGAAAGCACCATGAGCGCTTTAATACCGAAGTACACCGTACCCGTCATTAACAGCCCTGACACAATGATCAAGGTGTTGGTATCAATCCCGGTCGCTTTTTGTACCGGAATGGCAAACATAGCGACGCCCACACCAAACCAACCGATTTGTGTGCCACCAAGTAGAGCTGAAGGAAGCCATGAGCCTTTAGTACCGAATGAGAAACGAGCGAGGAGGTGAGTAGAGAGGCCAGTAGAAGAGCCGATGTAGCCAAGACAAGAAGTGTAAATACCAAGAATTAGGTTACCGACGAGAACGGCCAGGAAGAAATCGTTGAATGAAAGACCAGTCCCGAGTGAACCACCTGTCCACATACTTGCAGAGAAGAAAGTGAGTCCAAGCATTACCATGGTCAGTGAAGCGACTCCTTTTCTCGCCGATGTAGGAACCGGCCCTAGACTGTAGTTATTATCAGCAGCCATTTTTTACCTCCGCAAATGATCAAAATTAGAATTAACGGTCGCCGTATTGCAGGCAAACGTGCGCATTATGGTGATATAAATGACGCAGTCAATGCTAATTTTGTCAATAAAAGCGGTTTGGAATCAGTTGTTGAACTAAAATCAATATAAAACATAAGGTTATAATTTGTGTTTTTTTATTAAAATAAATAGAAAACGTTTTCTATAACACATCCGGTATCTGTTGTTCATGGTTGGCTATAAATGTTGATTATTATATTTATGAATGGGTGTCTGTATATTGGGCGGGCGATATTTCTTAAATTGCAGGCAAAAAAATGGCCAATCGCAATAATCGCAATTGGCCTATATATATCGTGAACAAGAAAGGTTCACTAACAACGTCAGTTGGCTAGGTGACCCTCGGCTTAAGAAGGGTCAATATATACATAGCAGTTAGTGTGCCAACTTTTAAAATGACGAAAAGTGGGTGTTTTATAGCAATCTGGTGCGTATTTGAGCGTTTATTTCGCGTTTTTGTAACGCCTCGTTGCGTTTTGCAATTGCGTTTTGCAATTTGTAGTAATTGCGTGAGGGTAAGGTTGGTGAAGCGATTACCGAATGTTGCTTAATTTTTGACTTCTGTGGTGTTCTTCTTGCAATTAATGGTGAAATAAACAAAAAGCCCGTGCGATCTCAGATCTCACGGGCTTTGTATTGTTGCATCTAAGAGAAGTGTTAGATGGAGTAGAAGAAGTACAACTGAGACTTCATTCGAATGATGATTCCTCGTATTACGTCTAGGAATGCCATAAAGCTAATTGGCTTCTCACCGCTGACCCAAGCTAGTCCAACAGAGCCGACAGGAATATCGTAGTCTTCCGCTTCGTCAATTTTTAAGCGAACAAAGTGATGCTTGTTCTGAAGGTTTCGACCTGTGGTTACACGAACCTGTTCATCAATACCTAATAAGCTAGCTTGTGCTTCACCTGTTGCTTCAACAATGCCTTCAACGGTTGCTGAGAATATTTTTCCTGGGTATACCGCAGTAGCAAATTCTGCGGGCTGGCCCACTTTAATATTACGAATCGCTTGGTGATTGACTCGCATCAACACGTACTTTTCTTCGGTATACATCTGGATGCGTGGCATCATTGAGACTCGTTGACCCTCACGAAGGATAAAGTTCGTCACAAAGCCATCGGTCGGCGCTGTTACTTTGGTGCTGTTAAGGTCCCATTGTGCTTGCGCCAGTGTTGCCTTGGAAGAATCGACTTCTGTTTGTTTCTTGTTAACGTTGGTTTCAGCTTTGTGGATGTTTAATTTCGCGCTCTCGGCATCGACTTCTTTTTTACTGAGTTGAGATTCGAGCGTGGTGACATTGTGAGTCGCTAAGTCTACCTTCGCTGTTTGTTGGTCGATGTCAGTTTCAGTAATCGTATGTTCTACGACGCTATTTTGTTTCTGGTAACGATCGAGAGTCTTAGATTGCAGTACTAAGTCCGTCTTTGCTGACTCTATCTGTGCAATAGAAGTTTTAATGTCTTCAAGCGCCGACTGGTAGCTAATTTTAGCAATGCTGACTTCTTGGCGAGCAGTGTCTAAAGCGACTTTTGTTGACTCAAGTTGAACGCCTGCTTTGTCTCTCGCAATCACATATTTGGTGTCATCAATCTCGTAAAGAAGTTGCCCTTCCACCACATCTTGGTTTGGGCTGATGTGAACTTTTGTGGTTTTTCCTGTGACCGCTGTTGAGTCCGGACGTAATTGAATGTGCGGAGACTGGACAACTGAACCACCCGAGAGATCCATAGGAGTGAAGTTGATTAATCCAACCCAAACGAACATTAACCAAGACGTGCCCCCTAGATAAGCAAACGCTTTGGTACCTTTGTTCCAAGGCATACCTACCAATCTCAGTAAGTAAATGAACAGTGCCCAAATAGCTAAGCCTTCTAACATACTTGGTTCTCCTCATTTTTATCACTTTGTTCCGGCGGTACATCAGACTTTGGCGGCGCTTTCCAGGTGTCTCTCAGATTGATGATGGCTTTTTCCATATCAACAAAGGCCAAGATAACGGCAAGTACCCATACCCAGTGCCAGATAAAACCAATCCAAGTTAATGCGGTGATCAAACCGAGTTGTTGGTGCTCTTTGCTGTGAGCTTTATTGATTGGTAATTCATGCACACGCCAGAACCCATAACATGCAGCAGCGATAGTTGCGATCAATACAACGCCTGCTACGACGTGTAGAGCGGTATCGGCGCCGGTTCCGACAAATGGGACACTTACTAAACTCATTGATAAATCCTAAGTTAAATGATGCACCGAGTGTGATGGGTGTAGGATTTACAAGTTGTAAATTTACTAATTACTTCGATAATGCTATCTATATGATTTGATCTGTCATTGAATTTATAAAGGTCTGCCATTAATGAGTAATTGTAACTTCTTAAGAGCGTTAGGGATTTTGGGAATCTATCGGCACGCCGTGACGAATCCTATGGTTAATGCGGACAGTTTGGGTATTCCGAAGTCTGTATTTAATAATTCAATGAACCTTATTCCAGTTAGTGAAGTCGACAAATGGTTTGGCTTGTTGGAATTACAAACCAATGATCCGGATATCATTTTGAAATTGGCTGATCGAGTTGATATTGAAAGGTTAGGCCCGTTAACTAATTGGTTTTTTTCTGGGCATGATCTTGCTTCGACGATCCGTAGAGTCAACATCGGACTTCATTGTTTGCAGTCGGGTGCTTTCTTATACGGCGCGCAGGTAGGGACAATGATTAAATGGTGCTACGACAACCCTGCGTACTCAGAAACGGGTAAAGTGCATGACTCGATAAGAGTCGCAATTTTCATTATGAAGATTTTACGTCGATATTTGGGTGATGATTTTAAACCCGTAGCGGTTTCAATTGCAGGTCGTCGTGAGAACGTTGACCTCTACCATGAATATTTCGGCTGTACGATTCAATGGGGACAGCCTCGCACAGAAGTTTGGATCCCTAGTGAGTCGAGGTTATCCATCAATCAATCACCATCGAATAGTAAAACAAATCTCGCGATGAACTTTCATGACTTGGATAACTATCTCAACATGCCCGACGCAGAGGACGAACACAAGGTGACCTACGAGATGATTAATTACAGTCGTCATTTCGGGTTGCCAACTCTACATAAAGTCTCCAGCTTACTAGGATTGTCGGAGCAGCAATTCCAACGAAAACTGCATAAAGCTGGCGTTAATTTCTCAACAATTATGGGTTATGCGTTGAGTAATGTTGCCGTTGAATTGTTGATGTATTCAGTACCGATAGATGAAATTGCGAAGAGGTTAGGTTACACCAACGTCGCGAGCTTCAATCGAATGTTTAAAAAACACCGAGGCTTAACGCCAAAGCAATATATTGAGCGTTTTGATAGTGAGTGCTGATCATCACTTCATTCGTCTTTGGCTCGCTTTTTAAAGTGAGTGGCTAGGTAAACGATAATCCAGGTACTGAGGATAAAAGGAGCTGTCAGCGGCAGTAGTGACAACTCATGAAAGCCGAGCGTGATGAGACAACTTAGAAGCATTCCTAATAGGATTAAGGCCCATGGGATTCGTGGATACAGTACAAGCGCAAGAGTTGCAAGGATGGCGTTGTACCCATAAAGACCTTGGGCTATCAGTTCATCAGGAGCACCAATCAAATTGCCAAATGCGGTGCTGACTGACACTGCAAGCATTACCCAAGCCGCATGTTTGATATTGTTAAGTGCGATGGCGAGCAAGATAACGAGCCCAGATAAGGCATTATCGATAAAGCTGACTTGGCTGATCCCTTTTAATAATGAGATCAGCACTGTTGGCAGGGTAAACCACGAATCTGGCTCAATACTGGTGATTGGAATTAATACTGAGTTGGATGTAGAAAATGCCGACAGGTCGAAGGTTGATTGGGTCGCATAAATAAGCCAAGACGTAATAACAAAGGCACTGGTGTAACCGCGATACTTTTTAAAGCCAAATACCACACTGGCAATGGGTACGGTAAGTAATGCACCTAATATTGTCACTAGAGCCAACAATGGTGTGACACCAAAGAAGTTCCCGATGAATAAACCAATTAAAGCCCCATTTAGCGCATACATACCACTATCAATATCGTCAGCTGACTTGCTGGTGTTGGTAAAGTTAAAGATATAGAAGGCCAATGCATAACTGCAACTGGCGCCAAGCAGGGTTAGGAAAGCCAGTGCAAGTGATTCAATAGAAATAGCAAGAAACAACAGAAGCGACGTCATGATTGACGGTGTGAAATAGACTTGCCCAATACCATTGAGCAAGCCTTGAAGTGGGAGAATGTCCTTATTCTTCTGCATTTTCTGACTATGTTAAATTTTTGATAAGTCAGATTGTATACAATTTTATCGCATTGACCATTATAGAATACTAATTCTGATACCAACGTTCGCCATAGGCTGCTTGGTAGTCAGGTTTATCGACAAGACCTTCCTGTTCTGGAACCGTCTCTAATGGCCCAACAACGGTGCGATAAGGCAATACTCCTGCCCAAACAGGGGTATCCATGTCGGCTTTATCATCATTAACCCCATGCTTACCAATTTTGACGGAGGCTTCTGTTAACGGTATCGCTAATAGTTCGGTCGCGGTGAGCTCTTTCTCATTACTGAGCCTGACTTCATCGGTTCTGCCCGGTGCTATTTGCTCAATGAAGATGTTCAATAAGCGATCTTTTTCTTGGTTGTCATCAATTACAGAGAAAGACCCGAATACCACCGCTGAACGGTAGTGCGCACTATGATGAAATGCAGAACGAGCCAACACCCATCCATCAAACAAAGTGAACGTTAGGCAGGTTGGCTCTCCCTTTTTTAGGCCTTTCAATAATCGGCTGTTTTTAGCGCCATGGATATAGACTATGTCACCCACTCGCCATGCGAGCATTGGGATAACCATCGGACCTTGCTCACCTTGTAATGCGATGTGTGCGATTAAGCTCTCGTCGATGATTTTATGCAGCTTTTCTGGTTCAAATACGGCCTTGTGAGCCCCTTTCTTAATCGTTGTTCTTTTCGTGTTAGATAACATAATCACTCCTTAATCATTGCCTTTTGATTAATGTAGCGATTAACTGGTCTATTAAATAGAGCCACTTTTAAACACTATTTGGATCCAGTTATGCAGCCTATTGATGTCGGTGACCTAAAGTTGGACGAACACCACGACACACGTCAAACCGCCTTGTTTCATGCGATCAGAGAAAAGATTGTTCAAGATTTATGGAGTAAGGGCAGTAAGTTACCTTCAACACGTAAGCTAGCCGTCGAGTTATCGGTGAGTCGAAATACGGTGATTTATGCGTACGAGCAACTGGTCACTGAAGGCTATATCGAAAGTAAGCAAGGCTCAGGGTTTTATGTCTCGGTTGAACAACCAGAACACTTTCTAAGTTTGTCTCAGCCAAACAGTGTTCTGGATCAGAAGGTCAAACAAACAGTCAGTCAACCGAGTACAAACATAGCGAAACCTAACGACATTAACCGCAGCTTTGCCCCCGGAGTTCCTGACTTAGATGCGTTCCCTTTTGCGAAATGGCAGAGGTTGCTGCAACGCCACTCTACACGTCAGAACATTGCGGGCAATCAAGAGGTTCAGGGAAGCTCAGCCTTGAGGGAAGCGTTGAGTGGGTATCTCGCAAGCAGTCGCTCAGTTCATTGCAGTACGGATAGAATCATCATCACCGCAGGTGCTCAGCAAGCCATCTCAATTGGTTTGATGGCAACGTTAGCGATGGGCGACAAAATCCTCGTGGAAGAACCCGGTTATCGACAAGTGCATAAAATTATCGATCTGTTGAGACTAGAGCTGGATGGTGTGAGTGTGCGTGAAAAGGTGGGGCTAGATATTGAAAAAGTGTTGTCCAGTAACGCTAAGGCTCTCTATGTCACACCGAGTAACCAATACCCAATGGGCACGACCCTCAATACTGAGCAACGCCTCAAGTTGATCGATTGGGCTAACAAACATCAGTCATGGATCATTGAAGATGACTACGACAGTGAGTTCCAGTTTGCTCATCGCCCTTATACCAGCATGCAAGGTTTGGCGGGTAAGTTAGGGTTCGATGATCGCATCATCTATGTCGGCTCTTTGAGTAAGGTGATGTTCAATGGCCTCCGATTAGGTTATTTAGTAGTGCCAGAAAGTCTGGTGGCGAAGTGTCTTGAGATTAAAGACGCGCTCACGGGAGACACGGCGTCTCATACACAAGAAGCTTTGGCGGATTTTGTTCACGAAGGTGATTTATTGCGTCATATTAGAAAGATGCGTCGTTCGTACAAACTCAAGCATGAAGCGATGATTGAAGCGATTAAAAGTGAGTTTCATGGCGATCTTGAAGTGATTAGCCAAGCGGCAGGGCTACATGTGACCGTGAAGTGGTATCAAGGCATATCTGAACATGAATGGAGCCGTAGAGCTGAGCTTGAAAATATCATCATTCGTCCTTTTGACTTTTATGAATATGGATCAAGTGATGCTCGTGATTGGAATGGGGCGGTGTTGGGATTTGGAAATATCCGTTTGGCTGAGATAAAGCCGAAGATCACACAGATCGCTCGGCTTTTTTATTAGTAATATTGGTAGGGCATGCTTACAGTTTGTCGATTCATCATTAATCGAGTTATAACTTGTCGACAGAAACGGTTTTACCTTTACCTAACCACTTACGCCAAGGGAGTGACAATGTCACAAAAACAATGACAGCATAGAGCATCGACCAACTTAAACAGATAAACACCAAGGTACAGATGACCAGTGAGAGCATGGCGGTGTATCTAGATGCGCCAGTCAGTAATCGACAAGCCGCTAACATTGCAAGTAGATAAACCAGAACGAAAATACCGTTGGCGAGTTTAAGAAAGAATTCGAGATCGAGATTAGACAACTCACCAATCACACAAGAGATCAGCGCGACAAAGCCAATTGCTAAGGTTGGGTAAAGTGGTACACCACGGCTATTGAGTTGAGCCATTCTACTTGTAGGAGTGTGTTGGCGAGCCTGAGCCCAGATCATTCGCGATAGGCTTTGTGTGTAAAGGTTGAGGCTAGCAAAGCAAGCAAAGAAACCAAGCACACTGATGACGGTTTTGAAGCCATTACCAAACAGTTGCTCTGTTACCCACGGGATGGATGCAGCATCAAATTCCGGCGAACCATAAGCGCCTAGCTTGATAATAACCACCGAGCAAGCCCAGTACACTATGCCCGCAACGAAACACCCTGCAATGATGGCGATTGGGAAGTCACGTTGTGGATTTTTGAATTCCTCTCCCATGTGAGCAAAAGCTTCTATTCCGACAAAGCACCAAAACATCACCGCTAAGGCTGCGCCAATCGACCACATCGAATCGGACGTCATGGTCGGAACTGCGATGTCACCTGCAGTGATATCGGCTTTCCAAACAAAGGCGCTAACCAAGGCAAAAATCGACAAGGCGATCACCGTTTGTAAGCGGCCAGAAGACTTACTGCCCATCAAATTGACGGCAATAAGCAGAGCGACGGTAAAGGACTGCGCGCCAAGTGGTGTGTCGAGTGGCGCTGGCAATAGTTGTTGTGCAAAACCTCCAGCCAATGCAATCGCAGCCGGAATACCGACAGGAATCACACTCACAAACAACCAAGCCACGCTGGTTTCTAATCGCTCACTGAATGCTTGACGCACAAAATAGGCCGTGCCACCTGCATTGGGGTAGCGTTTTCCTAGTGCGGCAAAGGTTAGTGCAATCGGGCAAATAGCGATAAACAGGATTAACCACGCGAGTAGTGACAACTGTCCTGCAATGCCTGCTGCGATGGCAGGGATCATAAATAATCCAGTGCCTAGCAAGGTAGTCGAGAGTTGTCCGATTCCTGAAATAAGCGTGATTTCTTGTTTGAGTTGCGTCATTCGCTGTCCTTGCTGGTAGTGCGGTGTTGTCGTTACTTAAAATGGAAGTGCAGAGTGCATACTCTGCATTGTGTTTGAAAGCATACATTGTCGCTATCAATAATACAGCTAGCGAAACGTCTTAAGACACCGTCATTTTAACGGTATTAACTCGATTGAACGTGAAAGTGTTGGCTGTTCTATCGAGGGGAATTGTGTCAAATTAGTCTCTATAAATAGAACAATAATGGAAGTTATCGCAATCATGGATAAATTTGATCGCCAAATTTTAGATATCCTCAAAATTAACGCTCGATGCTCGGTGAGCGATATTGCTAGAGATGTGAGCCTTTCTCGCTCTGCAGTCAATGCCAGAATTAAGAAATTAGAAAACGATAAGGTGATTACAGGATACTGCGCGCAGATAGCAGAACCTGATCAGCCTAAGAATGTGTGCGCTTATATTACATTGAAGTTTGATCTATCGAGCAGTGACCATAGTTGTGAGTCTTACGCGAAACGTATCCAGAGTATTGATGGTGTCCAGTGGTGCCATTCAATCAGTGGAGAGACTGATATGATGTTGTACGTTGAAGTGGAGAGCATGGAGCGTTTGAATCAAATCCGCGATCAATTGCAAAGCTACTCAGACCTACGTCACCTCATGACGCATACAGTTTTGACTGAGTTTTTTAACAAACAGAATTCGCAAGGTCATCCATGTTAGGTCTTATCCATTATGCTAGAAACTTTAATCTTGTTAGGATCTTTAACCTTGTTAGGGTCTTTAATCTTGGTAGGAGCCTAAATTTTGCTCGGTAATATTAATTTAAATTTGCTGCGTTCTCTGCATGTGCTTCTTGAAGAATGTCATGTAAGCCGATCTGCTCAGCGCTTGCATATCACGCAATCGGCGGTGAGCCGTCAATTAGCTCAGCTTAGGGATTTATGTGGCGATCCTTTGCTTGTTCGTGATGGCAACAAACTGGTTCCTACCAACCGTGCTCTGTTGCTTAAAAGCAAGCTCGATGACTTGTTGGGCGAGTTCGACCATCTATTGGATGATAAACCCTTTGAACCACAAGACTGGCAGGGTGAATTGGTGTTGTCTTCTAGCGATTATGTTGCTCAGTATATCCTTCCTGTCATTGTCTCTGAAGTCTCCAAAGAAGCCCCGAATATTAATTTAGCCTTCCGTTTGTGGCAGCCCAATTATCTTGAAGCACTGAACGAGTTGGGTATTCACTTAGCTTCCAGCATGTTTCCCCAAAAGCCAGAGCACGTATCGAGTATTAAGCTTGGTGAAGATAAATCGGTATGTTTGATGCGCAAGTCTCACCCATTAGCTCAGCAATCGATTTTGAGTGCAGAAGACATCGTTAATTACTCACACATTAAAGTGACGGGTGGGGGAGATAAAGACAGCTACGCGGACATTGCATTAAAGAAACAAAGTCTCAAGCGCAGAGTTGCTTTGCAGGTTCCGTTTTTCTCGTCGGCAGGCACGGTGTTGATGCAAGACGATTATCTAATGATTGTGCCTGAACATATCGCTTATAACTTGGGACGACACCTCGATACTACTTACTTTTCTTTGCCGTTTGATACTGAAATGCATACCTATTGGTTAATGTGGCACCCCAAGTATGACAATGACTCTGCACACAAATGGGCGCGAGAAAAGGCATTCCAAGCCATGCAAAAGTCGAGCTACAATATCAGTATGATTTTAAATCATACCTATGATTACAATCTTTGATTTCAAATTATACCTACTGCAAATTATGGTAAGTATTAAGTATTAAGTATTAAGTAATAAATGTAGAGCGTTCAGTTGGAACGCATTGTTTTACTAGGAATGGAATGATGACAGTAACAATTTGGTTTTCTTTATTAGCGATCTGCTTATTGGGTGCGATGTCTCCAGGCCCAAGCTTGGCAATGATTGCTAAACATAGTTTGGCTGGTGGTCGCATGAATGGGCTTATCGCAGCTTGGTCACACGCTGCTGGCATTGGCATTTATGCGTTCGCAACGATTGTCGGTTTAGCGGTGTTACTTGAACAATCTCCGATGTTATTTAAGGGAATCAGCTTAGCGGGTGCCGCGTATTTACTTTATCTTGGCGTGAATGCGCTACGTTCGAAAGGTGGCGTTGCAGCGAAACTGGAAGCGGGTGAACAGATGAGCTATATGCAGTCTGCTCGTGAGGCTTTCTTGATCTCTATCTTGAGTCCAAAGATCGCGCTGTTTTTTATTGCTTTGTTTAGCCAGTTCGTAGCTTTAGGTAATGAACTCACCAATCAAGTTATTATTGTTTCAACACCACTGATTGTTGATGGCCTTTGGTATACCTTTATCACACTGGTGTTATCTAGTCCGCTTATCGTAGAGCGTATTCGCTCGAAAGCGCAGCTTATAGATCGACTTTCAGGTGTGGTTTTGATCCTGCTGGCTGTTCGTGTTGTCTGGATGATATAGCGACAGCTAACCTTATATCGAAAAATGATATTCATTAAAAAGGCTCACTAGACGTTATCTAGTGAGCCTTTTGTGTATTTAATCAAAGAGCTTTTAACCTTCCGAGTTCAGTACAGCATCAAGCTTAGCCATTGAATCCGAAAAGTAAGGGTTGTAGGTTAGGCGAGCATGGTTTTTCCCATCTTCAATGTATCCCCACGCTGAGTACCAAACTTCACTTGTCGCGTTGCACTGCTCTTCAAAGCCTTCATCCTGCCCATTAGAACAGATCTTCTCACTACCATTGACTCCGTAGTACGGATTGCTAGGTGAGAACAACAAGCCCATGTGAGAACCATTTGAGATACGTTGCTCTGGAATCTTCATGCTGTATTGAATAGCGCGAGGATCCTCGAGTGCGGATTCTCCTTGCCAAACCAGCACATTGTTTGGGTTAGGCATCGACTTAGTAAAGGCCTGTTGAACGAAGTTGGTGTCAATCACACTGTCGCCTTCACTCATCATAATAAACACCGGTTTATCGAAGTGCTTATCCTGTAGATCTTCGCGAACCACTTCTGATGTCTCGTAGTAAACGGACGCGCCGTTCATTGGTAGCGAGTTATAACGCAGTATATTGTCTTCAGGATCTTGGTCCGCCCAAGTAACAAAGTAGCTTGCTAGCCCCGCGTATTGCACGGCTGATGAGCTCGGTTGAAACGCAGGAGAGAACAGTAATAACCCTGAGATTTTTGGATCATTCATCGCCTGTGACGTTACGAGATTCGCACCTGTTGAGTAGCCACCAAGCCACACGGAATCGTATTCTTGTTCTAGCAGCTTAGTGTGATGAGCGACCACACCTTGCCAATCTTCCAAGCTTGGTTGCATTAAGTCGCCCACACGGCTGCCATGACCGGGAAGTAATACCGTTCTCACAAGGTAACCTTGTTCTGCTAGATGCGTGGCGATGTCTTTAAATGAGTAGGGTGAGTCACCTAATCCATGAACTAACAACACGGCCTTCCCGTTCGGGGAAGCGGGTTGATATTCTGTCGGAGAATTAAGTTGAATCTCTAGTTGCTTATTTTCGGTCATGAACACGCGGTTTTTCAGCAACCAATCTTGAGTGTCGTTCACGTATGCGTCAAAAGTCTCTTGCTGATATTCGGGCAAGTTTGGAGAGGTTTCGTAAGCGGGTTCAATGGTCTCGCTGGAGCAGCCAACGAGACCGAAAGTTGTTAAGGCAATAAGCGTAAGAATTGTCTTTCTTGGCATTGTTTAATGTTGTCTCTGTCGTGTTTTGTCCTGAAGCAAAAGCTTAGACTATTTTTTGTTTGAAAGGTCTTCATATTCGCCTTCAATAACACCGGCATCATTGGTTGATGACTGACGAGTGTTCATATGAGCTGCGAAGCCTTGTTTTTTCATTTGATTCTGAATGCGCTTGCCAGTGATTAAAGCTGCAATAGCTAAAGGAATAGCAAGGATCAAGCTAGTGAATAGCGCCAATAGGCCAGTAAACAACGCAACAATCGTAACTAATATATTTTTCATATTCATTCCTCTTTTTCTATGTTGCTACTATATCGCTTCTATTCTGAACGAAACATGAACACTGTTAATTAATTTCAGAGAGTCACTATGACTCAGGTGTGTGTGAATTGAGGGTTTATATGTAGTCATAATCACGCACTAAAAATATGGATTTCAACTAAATCATTTAAAATCAATAGCTTAAAAGTTGGCACGTTTGATGCTCTATAAGGTTTGGAATAAGTCACTGTAAGCAAAGTACTTACAGCTATTAAAAAATTACTGGGAGCCCCTATATGTTCTGTATTCAATGTGAACAAACAATTCAAACACCAACCGTAAAAGGCTGTTCTTTCGCACAAGGTATGTGTGGAAAAACGTCGGAAGTATCCGATCTTCAAGATGTGTTGGTGTACTCTCTCCAAGGTGTTTCTTTTTGGGCTAATTTAGGTCGCGCTTGCGATGTTATTGATACTGAAATTGATGAGTGGGCACCAAAAGCGTTCTTCGCGACATTAACTAACGTTAACTTCGACCCTGCTCGTATCATTGAATTTGCACAGCAATCTCATGAATTCAAACAACGTTTAGAGCAAAACGTTCGTGCTGCTGCAACCTTGATCGGTTTTGAAATTCCAGCGTTATCTTCAGCCGCTCAATTCGAACTTCCAACAGATTCTTCAGAGCTTCTCGCTCTTGCGCCTCAAGCTGCGGTAAACCGTGGTCATGACTCTCAACATGAAGATGTGATTGGTCTTCGCCTTCTATGTCTATACGGTCTAAAAGGCGCGGCGGCTTACATGGAGCACGCTCGTGTTCTTGGCCAAACTGACAACGCTATTTTTGCTGAATACCACGAAATCATGGCATTTCTAGGTACTGATCCATCAGACCTAAAACAGTTGCTAGATACATCAATGCAGATTGGCTTGATGAACTACAAAGTAATGGAAATGTTGGATAAAGGCGAGACTGATACATTTGGTCACCCACAGCCAACAACTGTGAACGTAAAAACTAAGAAAGGCCACTGTATTCTTGTTTCTGGTCACGACTTGCATGATCTAGAAAAGATCCTTCAACAAACAGAAGGTAAAGGCATCAACGTTTACACTAACGGTGAGATGCTACCTGCACACGGCTACCCAGAATTAAACAAGTACCCACACCTTGCGGGTAACTACGGTAGCGCTTGGCAGAATCAGCAAAAAGAGTTCGCTAACTTCCCTGGCGCAATTGTAATGACGTCAAACTGTCTATTGAACCCTGATGTAGGTACTTATGCTGACCGTCTATTTACTCGTAGCATCGTAGGCTGGCCTGGTGTTGCTCACCTTGAAGGTGATGACTTCAGCGCTGTAATTGACTGCGCGCTAGAGCAAGAAGGCTTTAAACATGATGAGATCGAACAAATGATCACTGTCGGTTTTGGTCGTAACGCACTGATGGAAGCGGCTCCTGCAGTCGTTGAACAAGTGAAAGAAGGCAACATCAAGCACTTCTTCCTAGTGGGTGGCTGTGACGGTGACAAATCTGAGCGTAGCTACTACACAGACTTCACAGCACAAGCGCCAGAAGATTCAATTATCTTAACGCTAGCGTGTGGCAAATTCCGTTTCAATAAAAACCAATTTGGCGATATTAACGGTATCCCTCGTCTGTTAGATGTTGGTCAATGTAACGATGCTTACTCAGCGATTCAGCTTGCCATCGCACTGTCTCAAGAGTTTGATTGTGGTATCAATGAACTGCCACTAACGCTCGTTTTGTCTTGGTTCGAGCAAAAAGCGATTGTTATCTTACTGACATTGTTTGCTCTTGGTGTTAAAGGCATTTACACGGGCCCAACGGCACCTGCCTTCCTAACTGAAAACCTACTAAAGATTATGCAAGATGAGTTCGATATGCGTTCTATCTCAACGCCAGAACAAGATCTTAAAACAATCTTAGCGGCTTAATTTAAGCCAATCCCAAGCCTCGTTGTTGTTTCGGTTCTTTCTAAGAACATACAACGACGGGGCTTTTTAGATTTAAATCTTCAGTCATTTAATCATTTAGTCATCAGCAAGGTGCGCGAACTATGTATGCATGGTCAGATAGCGATTCAATTAATTTAGTATGTTTAAAGAAATGGCATGAGACTGCAGATACGGTCAGCTTTGAGCTAGGCAGTATTCCAGAAGACCTACATTTCAACTTTAAGCCTGGGCAATTCATCACCCTAGGTTTAGATATGCCGACAAAAACTGACTATCGTGCATACTCTGTTGCTTCTTGCCCCGAAGATAACCGTTTGAAGCTGACAGTAAAGCGTGTTGATGGTGGTTTAGTTTCCAACTTTATTGTCGATGAGCTTGATGAAGGCGATGAAGTTTCAGTATTGAAACCTGCAGGCGCGTTCAATTGCATCGACTGCGTGCCAACAGAAACTAAAAAAGTGACGCTAGTGAGTGCTGGTTGTGGGATCACTCCTGTAATGGCGATGGTGAAATATTGGTTGTCTCAAGACAGTGGTATCGAAATCGACTTTGTTCATATGGCACGCAATAAGCGTGAAACCATATACTTTGAAGAGCTTCATCAATTGGATAAAACCCATGCCAATTTCAACCTTAAGTTGTTGTTGAAAGACAATGAGGGCACTACGGTTCCTCAAGGTCGATTAGATAAGAATTGGCTAGTCAAATTGAGCCCTGACATCTTAGACAGAACCGTTTACCTATGCGGCCCTGTTGGCTTTATGCAAGATATCGAAAGCTACCTGAAAGAACTTGAGTTCAACATGGAAAACTTCTACCAAGAAAGCTTTACTCCCGCGACTCAAAGTAATAATTCACTAGCCAATAGCAATACTGCCTCAGAAGAATCACAAGCAGAAGCGTCTGCGGATTCGAATAGTGCCGTTAAGGTATTTGTACCTGCGTTCGGAGCTGAAGTTGAGGCGGAAACTGGCACACCATTATCGGATTCATTAGAAAAGGCAGGTGTTCCAATTATCATCGCTTGTCGTAGTGGTATTTGTGGTTCGTGTAAGTGTAAAGTTACTAAAGGATCGGTTGAGTCAAGCAGCCAAGAAACATTGACGCCAGAACAGATTGAGCAGGGTTACGTACTCGCATGTTCGAGTTCGATCCAGTCAGATGTTGAGGTTGAGCTGTAACAGATGTGAAGTCTAGCTTTGTTAGAGTGCTGATGAAGACAAGGTTGGCGGGATAGAGACCAAAATTAAAGTAACAGATGTAAAAAGGCCACTTAGATCAGATAGAGAGAGCAGATCTAAGTGGCAACCTTCCTGTTTATACGGGGGAGCAAAACAAGAAGGATTGCAAAGCCCATTACAGACTTCGCAGATATAATTATTATGTTGTGGAGCTGGTTACCTAAAACTGTTTATAGAATCTAAGGAAGTAATAGAATCTAAGCAATTTATACTTCAGGATATGTCTTGTAACGAACACCCATCATCTGCTCCATACAGTGAACAACTTGGCAGCTGTAGCCAAATTCGTTGTCGTACCAAATGTAGAGAACAGCGCGGTTGTCTTGCGCGATAGTTGCAACACCGTCAACCACGCCTGGATGACGAGAACCAACGATGTCTGTAGATACAATCTCAGTCGAATCTGTGTAATCAATTTGCGCAGACAAAACAGAAGATAGCGCCATTTCACGCAAGTATTCGTTCAACTCTTCTTTGTTTGTGCCTTTCTCAAGGTTCAAGTTTGCGACTGCCATTGAAACGTTTGGCGTCGGTACGCGAATCGCATTACCTGTTAGCTTACCTTCCATTTCTGGCATCGCTTTCGATACGGCTTTCGCAGCACCTGTTGATGTCAGAACCATGTTCAGCGAAGCGGCACGGCCACGACGATCACCTGAGTGGAAGTTGTCGATCAGGTTTTGGTCATTGGTAAATGAATGAACCGTTTCGATGTGACCAGATAGAACACCAAACTTGTCATGCACCGCTTTCAATACTGGCGTAATCGCGTTTGTTGTACAGCTTGCAGCAGAGATGATCGTGTCTTCTGGTTGAATGTCATTTTGATTCACACCAAATACGACGTTCTTGATTTCACCTTTGCCTGGCGCAGTCAGTAGAACCTTCTTCGCACCATTACACGCAACGTGTTGGCTTAGGCCTTCAGCGTCACGCCACACACCTGTGTTATCAACCACAAGTGCATTCTCGATGCCGTAAGCGGTGTAATCCACTTCTGCTGGCTTGTTTGCGTAGATAACTTGGATAAAGTTACCGTTAACGATGATCGCTTTACGTTCTTGGTCTACCACGATGCTGCCATTGAATTGGCCATGAACAGAGTCACGACGTAGCAAGCTTGCACGTTTTTCTAAGTCACCATCTTTACCGCCACGAACAACAATTGCACGTAAACGTAGTGGGTAACCTGGGCCACTTTTCTCGATCAATAAACGAGTCAGCAAGCGGCCAATACGACCAAAACCGTACAAGACAACATCGCGAGGTTCTGTCATCGCATCGCCTTCAAGCGATTCTAAAAGTGCAGTTTGTAGGAAATCATCCAACCCGTGTGTGTCTTCGCGATCTTGCCAGAATGTATGAGCAAGGCGACCAACATCGATACGACATGGAGACAAGTCCATAGTGAGAAGGTGTTGAATGATTGGTTGAGTCTGTTCTGCGGTTAGCGGGGAACCAGTGTAACGTTTTGCGATGCGGTGAGCTTTGATGATGTCGATAGTTGTCGCGTTAACTAGGGTCTTACCGAAGAGGATAACTTCTACGCCTTTTTGGCGGTATAACTGACCTAAAGTTGGAGCGATGGATTCAGCAATGGTTTGACTAGTTTGCCAATCTAGGAGGTGCTTTTCGGGACTCATCTTTACTCGGGACCTTTCACGTTATTTTTGTATTTATAGCGAATGTAGGGTTGCTATAAATACAAGGGGGAATTGAGCTATACAAGCTATAGTGGTCTTTAATGCCACTTAGAATGTGCTTGATATACCTTGTGTGTAATTTGTGATTTTTATGTGGCAGGATTGTAATGTACGACTGGTTATTCTGCTAGGAAAATTAAATGCAGACAAATTAGCTGTTAACTTGCCATTATATAGCGATAAGACGTGGTTTTTATACTGAGAAAGACCATTGACTTTAACAATCTGTAGCACTTAATTTTCACCAAAAAATACTCAAATCAAAAATCAATATGTAATAAGTATCAGCACATCATTAAAAGTGTGACATTTGACTTAACTTCCACGAAAAAAGTAAACAACAAATAAGGAAATGGACGGAGTTGGTCGGACAAGTCTTTAATGAAGCGAAATCAAAGCCGAAAAGTGGATTAACCGTAGGGTTCATTCTAAAAAATGGCTTAATTTAGTCTCGCTTGCTCAATGGTTTTGTTTCGTTTTCTCTATGGTGACGAGAATTACCTCAATATTGGGCCTAATCTGATTATTTAGGTACGTTGTCGATCTTCAATATCGGCGTCTGGGTAAAGATAAATCTTTATTCTGGACTCAGAATATCGTTTGTCATATCCAATTTGATCAATAAGTTCTGTTAATGTCCTATTCTTAGTTTGGGCTAGGTAAAATTACTTGTGGGAAGGGAGTCGTTATAAAAATGATAAACATGTCAATTAGATGGCGTCTTATTTTTCTTTCCACGGTTTCTGTATTCATTATGCTTGGATTTACAGTCAATGAAGTGTTAAAGAACGATAAAAAAATGAGTCACCTTGAAACAACACGTATTAAGGTTGAAGCGCTTCAATCTTTTAATACTATTTCAAGTGATGCTTATCGATGGTTGGTTCTGTCTAATGATTCCCCCGAAAAAAGTCAGTTGCTTTCAAAACTACAAACTGAATTAGATAGGCTATCTCGGTTCGAGACAAAACTTCAATCGCTCGACATCAATTGGAATGTCGAATCGCAACTGGTAGAGCTTAAGAGTGTGTTGGTGAGCCTTGCTGGCGCAGGGCAAAATATAGACGCAACGCAAAGCAGTGATAATGCACTGCTGACAGAGCGCGCCTTCGACTTGCTAGAAAACGTATTAATGGAGCTGTCTGAATATCGCATTAACTTAGTGGATGAAAATATCATTCAAGCCGATGCGATGTTTATCAACCTGACTAACTATGTGTTTTGGACTCAGCGAGAAGCGTGGTTAAGTTATCGCTTGTATCGTTCTCCAGAGCTGAAGAATCAATATTTGATGAGCTATGTGGGTGCTTTAGAAAGGCAGCAACAGTTGTTGGACACATTTTTTCGCTCGGGTAGTCGCTCGCCTGAAATTAGAAAACTGTTAAATACGTTCTCCAAAGATGAATTTCAAGACAGTTTTACAGCTCGAATCCTCAAAGGAGACTTCTCGTCACCTGAAATATATGAACACGTTGAAGGCCTAGAACGAAAGAAGCAGGCCATTTCAGAAGCGGTTAGCGCTTACACAAAGCAACTTCAATCTGATTTAACAAAAAACATTTCATTGCAGAAAAGACAGGCACTGAGCATGACATTGCTGATTCTTGTCGTTTCAGGTGTTTTGTTATGGTTGGGTATCGCGACGTCTTTGCGTTTAAACAGAAACCTGTCACTGATACTCAAAGGGGTTTCTGAATGTGCCGATAGTTACGGTAAGCCAACGGTTATTCAAGTTACAGGCAACGATGAGCTTGCAGAGTTCACTCAAACTCTAAATAGAGTGATGGAGCGTAACCATCAACACAACAAAGAGTTAATAGAAGCAAAAGAAGACGCGATTTCGGCAAATAAGGCCAAAAGTGCATTCTTAGCAAACATGTCACATGAAATACGTACCCCGCTTAACGGGATTATTGGTATGGCAGAGATTTTATCTCTGAGTCAACTGAGCGCCAATCAAAAAGAAGTACTCAGTGATATCGAATCGTCTTCACATTCGTTGTTGGTGCTACTGAATGACATTCTCGATCTTTCTAAGATAGAGTCGGGTAACTTGATGTTGTCGCCACATAACGCTGATTTACGAGAAGCGGTTTATGATTCAGTGAGCGTGATTTTGTCGAAAGCGATAAGTAAAGATATTGAACTTGATATCAATATCGATTCTCACACTCCACCACAACTGTTTTTCGATGAGTACCGTGTTAGGCAAGTACTCACTAACCTGCTGTCTAATGCGATCAAATTTACGTCAAAGGGAACCATCACAACAGATATAGCTTATACACCGATGTCTTTGGGCAGAGGGAAGCTTGAGTGCAGCGTCTCTGATACAGGGATTGGGATTGAGCAAGAGAAATTGGAATCTATTTTTGAGCCTTTCACCCAAGAAGATGGCAGCATTACTCGTCAATTCGGTGGTACAGGACTGGGGCTTGCGATCTGTCGACAACTTGTTGATCTTATGGGTGGATACATTACCGCGCGCTCGGTGAAAGGAGAGGGTGCGACTTTCACTTTTTGTTTGTATGTTGACGTCGTTGAAACTGATGTTCCAACCTTCGATAACTTACGTAGCACGACGATCATCTCGAACTCTTTCAACTATCTCGATCAACTAATTAAAGAGTGTCAGCGCTTAAATCTCAGCCCAAAGGTCGTATCATCTATATCGACCCTCGATGAAAGCTTGAAAGAAAGTGATTTAGTACTTTATTGTCATACGCTGCACCATTCTATGGAGAATGACCTTGCTGCGCTGAAAGAGTTATATCCACTCACTCGCGTTATTGTATGCCAGCATCACCTATTTAAAACCAATCTAATAACAGAGACGGTTCACTCGACCCACACGTTGCCATTTTTAGGTAGACGCTTTCTAAACAGCCTGAAATCTCTTGATGTAGATGAAGAACAAGCACCGCTAGTGGAGCCAAAGGATGAAGAAGTTCGTTCTCTGAATCGACGTATTTTGATTGTTGAGGATAATCTGATGAATCAGAAAATAGCTAGCTTCTTCCTTGAGCAAGCCGGTTATGAATATTTGATTGCCAGTAACGGGCAAGAAGCGGTAGATGTGATAACTCAAGGTGCTCAGTTTGATGCGATCTTAATGGATTGCATGATGCCTGTTATGGACGGCATAACGGCGACTCGTGCGATTCGACAATGGGAACTCGATCAACAAACCCCGCCACTGCCGATCATTGCCTTAACCGCCAGTGTTTTAGAAGAAGACATCAAAGATTGCTTTGAAGCGGGCATGAATGCTTATTTACCGAAACCTTATAAGTCTCATCAGCTTTACGACCTTTTTAGTAGCCTTGATATCGTTTAGCCATCTCGTTACTAGGTAGATATAACTTGAACTATCCACTAGTGAAGCGTTGGCTTAGAAGGCTGTATTCAAGGTCTTAATTGTTCTCTTAATAAAGACATAGAGCTTCACGAGTTAATAGAAGAATAGGTTGGACCACTCTCAAATGGCTGCTCAGTCTCTAGCGTACTTCCAATCCAAGGTTGTATTGTGCAAGACAACGACCTACGTAACTAATTTTGAGTAATGCGGCGACTAATATAGTACTGATGTGTGCGACGATCTGAATGGGCAGAGAGAAATGATCTGCCATAGGGTAGGCAACAATAATACTAAGTAGCATAAGTAATGCGGTAATCGCTAGACTGAAGTTTGATACAGAAAGTAGAGTTTGAAAGCGTTGAGTCATAGTCTTCATATTGAATTCCTAATTGCTATTAATAATTATGATACTTGTTATCAATAGCAATTAGCGTTCCACTTGTTCTAGATCAATTTTATCAATGGCTTGCGTTGGTTTTATGTCTTAATGCGTCAAATTGACTCTGGCACATTAGTTGTCAATATGACTCTTTGGTGTGTTAATGATTGCCATTGTCTAAAACCGCAAGTGTCGATATGAAAGCGAACTCCTGAATATAAGCCCAGCCCGACATTATTTTTTTGCCCAAACTCGGCATGAATCTTTTTGAGTTTAACGTGCAGATCTTCACGAGATATGCCATTAGCAGGGACGAGATCTAAGGCGCAAAATTCCAAATGCTTGCTTCGAAGCGCTCCGCCAGCCTGTTGGTTATAGATCTTAGAACGTTCACCCGAAACAGGGATAACAACACCAATTTCAGGTTCAATATATTGTTGTATGTATTTCAAAGTATTGATCATGTTAGGCACGTTTTTCTTATTGGGAAGGGTAAACAAAGTGGTGTTACTCATTGCCCAGTCTGTTCCTTGAAGTAGCACTAAATGCAATGGCATGCTTTTGGTCACACCAGCATCTTTGAGCTGTTGCCCAACTTCCTTTACTTTATCTTCTGCATGATTAAGAAGCATCCAACCTCGAAATGCCGATCGAGTCGGAACCTTGTAACCATGAACATCTACTACGAGGTCGTCGTAAGTGATTTCCGTCTCTTCAGTGTAAAGTCTCTCAAATTCTTCGGGGTAGGGCTGAGTTGATGATAGCGCTAAGGTAATCAGAATACTTGCGTACATAGGGTCACTCCATTGCTTGCGTTTACTTAGTAACTTACCTTCACTTGATAACTTGATAACTTGATAACTTGATAACTTGCTGTCACCAAATCATTTACGTTCAATTAAGTATAGACGCTAGAATTCAGGTACAAAAAAACCCACTACAAAGAGTGGGTTGCTAACATTGTTGCAAGTCAATTAACTAGGCTAGATTATTTCTTACCTTGGATTTGCTTGTCTTCTTCTGTTAGTTCACGAATACGACGGCTGATATCGCGACGTGCTTTAGAAATCTCTGCGCTCTTAATGATGTGGTCATCAACACGGTCTTCGTAGTCGGCTTTCATGTTTTTGATAATGCCTAGGATCTCGTCATGAGTCATTTCTGGCTTGATGTAATCAAGTAGGTTATCAAGAAGGTCGACACGCTTGCGGTTGTCACGAACTTTCTTTTCGTTGTCTAAAAGTTCACGCTTAAGTTTGTTCTTACGTCGTGCTTGGTTAACAATTTCAAATACGCTGCTCATAGATTCCTTTTCCTAATCGTCAAATACATTGTCTGGTTCTGATTAAAGCACATCAATTGATGATGTAACAGTCTTTAGATCAAAGCAAAAGTAAGCTTGTATAATTATTCGACACTCACGCTGATGTGTGATTGTTTTTATCTAAGTGTTCACGTTAGTATCCAGTATAGACATGGCATTGATGCGAAATGTGAAATGAAACAACAACAATTAGAAACAGAAGATTTGGGTGACAATGTGACTGAATCTTCAGCAGAGCAAAACAAGCTGCGTGATGCGTATGTACAAGAGCGTACTTATTTGGAAATCGTGGAAATAGAGCTAAATCGTTCTAAGATCATAATGATTGACGAACAAGGCAGAAAGAAACGAGTACCGATTTTGTCTGAGCACTAGTCATCAGAGACTGCATTGTTAGGTGTTGAGATGGAATTATCAAAATAATAAAAAGGAAAAACGATGAACACAGTACTTTCCCCAATTGAAGCGAGAATCATTGGCTGCTTGATCGAGAAAGAAGTCACGACTCCTGATCATTATCCGCTGACATTAAATAGCTTAACAGCGGCTTGTAATCAGAAGAGCAATCGTGAGCCTGTTCTATCGCTATCAGAATCAGACGTTTTAGATGCGGTTGATGGCTTGATAGCGCGTCGCATGGTGAGTGATGAAAGTAGCTTCAATAGCCGCGTAAATAAGTATCAACACCGCTTCTGCAATACTGAATTTGGTGATTTGCAATTCACAGAACAAGAACGCGCAATTATCTGTTGCATGTTACTTCGCGGCGCGCAGACTCCCGGTGAACTTCGCACTCGAACTGGACGCCTAGCGAGTTTCAGTGATGTGAAAGAGGTAGAAGCGACACTCGAGAACTTAGCAGTAAGAGAGGCGGGCGCTTTGGTTGTTAAGCTACCACGCGAAGCCGGTAAACGTGAATCTCGTTACCAACACCTGTTGAGTGGCGAAGTTGATGTTGAAGCGTTTGCGACGGCATCTGTGGGCGCGGCGACTCCATCTACTGCGACTAACGAAAAATTTGAAGAGCTCGAGTCAGAGGTTGCAAGTTTGCGGGCTGAAGTCGCAGAGCTTAAAGAGTTGGTTGAATCACTGCTCTAAATGACGACGTCTAATAACAATGCGGATTGGGTTGTGTACCTGATCCGCAATAAAAACAATGCGCTCTACTGTGGGATTACTAACAATTTAGAGCGCCGATTTGAACAACATCAGCAAGGTAAAGGTGCTAAAGCCCTTAAGGGTAAAGGTCCGCTTGCGCTGGTTTGGAGCTTTAGTGTTGGGTCAAAAAGCGAGGCGTTGAAAACCGAGTACGCGATCAAACAATTACCAAAATCACGTAAAGAAGAATTGGTATCACTCAAACTCATAATTGAGTGGCAGGAAGGCAAAATTCTATATATCGAAGTCTCATAATTCATAGCTAAAATATTCGCTATTGATTACACATTAAGAATGCAATTCCGCTCATTATTCTTATTAAGCTATTGAGTAAAATAGATTATTTATTTTCCCTTTACCCGAGCGAGATCCTCGTAACAGTCGTCAATTTCAATCTTAACTCTGAATTGATATGTTGCTCATTTAGAATGTCGTTCTAATTAGTTCTAGATGCTATCATTTATCATCGTTGTCCTACATAATATATTTTATCCATACGAAGATATGGTGTCATGCTAGGTTAAAAAATGAGCCAAAGTAGCTCATATAGAACGAGAAAAATATGAAACGTTTATTGATGTTGTTTGGACTTGCCGTATTTTCTGCATCCGCGCTCTCCCACGGTACCCATGTCCTCAATGGGTATTGGGAGTACCAAGATTACCTTTCCAATTATCCAGAGCAAAAAGCATTGACCGATAAAATGGTCGAAGCTGTGCAAAATCATCCTGTGCCATTGAGACGAGTTCAAGATAAGCCTATTACGATTTCAGTCGTGTATCCGGGTCAACAGATCTCTGATTATTGGGTTCGTAATATCCAAGCTTTTGAGAAACGCCTCGATAAGCTGAGAATTCGCTATCAAATAAACCAAGTGTTTACACGTGTAAATGCAGATGTCTCTCAGCAGAGCATTTCTTTGCAAGAGGCGATTGAAAATAAGACGGATTACTTGATTTTTACGTTAGATACGACGCGTCATCGTAAGTTTATTGAGCACGTGTTGAACTCTACTGACACCAAACTGATTCTTCAAAATATTACGACCCCAGTTCGAGCGTGGGCTGATAGACAGCCATTCATGTATGTGGGTTTTGATCATGCGACCGGTAGTTTGAAACTGGCAAATTATTTTAAAGAAGTGAGCCAACCAGCCAGTAAATATTCTGTTTTATACTATTCGCAAGGTTACATCAGTGATGCGCGTGGAGATACCTTTATCCATGAAGTGAATACCGATACTCATTTTGATCTTAAGTCTTCGTTCTACACCAGATCAGATAAAGAAAGTGGTTATCAAGCGGCTAAAATCAGCATAGCGAACGATAAGGATCTAGACTTTATCTATGCGTGTTCAACCGATGTCGCTTTGGGCGCAGCAGAAGCCATTCGTGAATCTGGTCGAGATATCTTAGTGAATGGTTGGGGAGGCGGATCCGCTGAACTTGAAGCCATTGCAAGGGGTGACCTAGATGTCACTGTCATGCGAATGAATGACGATACAGGTATCGCGATGGCAGAAGCTATCAAATGGGATCTTTCAGGATTAGACGTTCCTACTGTTTATTCTGGAGAGTTTGAAGTTGTGACCAAAGAAGATTCTCCAGAACGTATTTCAGAACTTAAGAAGCGAGCATTTAGGTACTCAGGTCAATAATGAAGAAAAGTTACGCCAGTACACCTAGAAACACTTTAGCTAAACTCATTACGCGTATCATTATTTTAGTGATAGGTGTGATGGCACTTGGCGTGCTTATTCATACTTATGAAACCAGCAGCACTATCGTAAAACAAGAGACGAATCGAACGGTTAAACAAACCTCAAGCCTCATCCAAAATATGTTTGATTATCGTTTGTCGGTGCTACAAATTCACCAAGACAGCAGCTCACACAGTGAAACTCTAAGAGAGTATTTTACTACTGGCAATGAAGAGGCTTTGAGCTACTTTTTCTTTGGTGTTGACCAAAGTGAACCTGATCATGCTCCTGATTTGCGTTTTGTGTCTACTCATGATGGTTTGGCTTGGGACGATGGTAACGGCCAGTTTTATGGATTGGATCATGCTTCATTAGAAAGTATCTCCAAAGAGGTGTCGTTTAGTAGTAATTGGCACTTTTTGAAGCTAACGACCAATATTGGTGACCGTCATTTATTAGCGCGACGAACACCAGTTATTGACAGCACAACCGGTGAGGTTCTGGGCCAGTTGTATATTGCTATCGTACTTGATAATAACTTCTCGCTCGCAGAATCGATCCAACAGGGAAGCAATTGCGAGAACATCGTCATTGAGGCCCATGGAACTCCGGTCACATCGACATTCAGTGGTGACGAAAGCTATACCATCACTGACATCCTCCACTATCAAATGTATGAGCAATTACCTCGTCATTTCGTCACCATCGCAACGATTAAGATTAACTCTGTTGAAACGCCTCTCATCATTCGAGCTGTCCAAAAGAACACGAACTTCATTGCGTTAGAAGAGAACTATGAGCGTGCGATCATTGTTGTGATTGTGGTGATCATATTGATGTCTTTCTTTGCGCGAGTTTGGATTCAAAGAAGAGTGGCTGCTGAGCTAAATAAACTGATGAGCTTTACTCGTTCTGCGAGTGGTAATGATGAGTACAATAAGTTTGATGGTTCTAACATTTTCGAGTTCCACCATATCGGTTGCACGCTTGAAGACACCTTTGAACGGTTATCGGAACAGAATCAAAAGTTCCAAGATCTCTTTAACTTTGCTCATTCACCTATCTTGGTTTGGTCTGATAAAGGCGACTTGATTCAGATGAACCCTGCAGCCCGCATGGCGCTTTTTGATGCCGACGATACCTATGGTGCAATCGCTCAAGAATTTGAGAGCCGCATGTTGCCAAATATTCAAATGGTGGTTCAAGGGGCGAAACTGACCGGGATTAATGTACCAATCGGCGAAAAGGTTTTTCGCTGGAATATGTCTGCTATTCGTGTTGAACACGGTATTACAGGTGTTGTTGTTCAAGGGCAAGACATCACCAAGCTTATTGAAGCGGAGAGACAAGCTGATCGAGCAAGAGAAGAAGCTGAGCACCTTGCGAATTTACGTGCTGACTTTTTGGCTAAGATGAGCCATGAGATTCGTACGCCGTTAAACGGTATTTTAGGTGTTTCTCAGTTACTCAAACGCTCTATACAGGGCGAAGACAATCGAGATCAGGTCGATGTACTTTGTAACAGTGCTGAACATTTACTGGCGGTGCTTAATGATATCTTGGATTTCTCCAAAATCGAACAAGGTCAGTTTAATATACAGAAGAAAGATTTCCGTTTGGGTGAGTTAGTCAATACTTTGGATAGTATCTACCGTCCTCTGTGTGAGGAGAAATCTGTTGCCTTTAGCATTGTAAATCACTTGGAAGATGATGTTGATATCTACACTGACCAAGTTCGACTTAACCAGATTATGTTTAATCTATTGAGCAATGCTCTTAAGTTCACTCACCAAGGGGCGATTTCTGTCAGCTTTGAGCTCGAAAGTATTTTTAATTCAGATAAAGCCAGCTTGATTGTTCGAGTGAAAGATAGCGGTATTGGCATTGACGAAAATAAAATCGATGCTGTATTTGAACCGTTTGTACAAGCCGAAGAAACGACAACCCGTGAGTATGGTGGCACAGGTTTGGGGTTAACGATTGTAAAAAACCTGGTGGAAATGCTAGAAGGCGATATTCAAGTCCGCAGTGTCATAGAGCATGGCTCAGAGTTCATTATCGAAATCCCAGTGGAATTACATTCCAAGCCATTGTTGGGCTATAAACCACAAGCAGATATCGAGCCTCAAACTCTATTTAGTCGGTCTTTGAACGTTTTACTCGTGGAAGATAATCATACCAACGCGTTTATCGCTCAAGCTTTCTGCAAAAAGTATGGAATGGTTGTTACCTGGGCAAAGGATGGCTTAGAAGCGCTAGAAACAGCAAAGGTGAGTACGTTTGATCTCATTTTAATGGACAACCAACTGCCTAACTTAGGTGGGGTTCAAACCACTCTACAATTACGAGATGAGATTGGAGTATCGACACCTATTTACGCATGCACCGCTGATGCTCGAAAGTCGACCCGAGACAGTTTTCTGGCCGCAGGGGCAAATTACGTGATTGTAAAGCCGATCAAAGAAGAGTCTCTGCACCAAGCTTTTGTGCATTTTAAAAACTCTTACTGGAACGATGTGAGTCGTTAACAGTGAACTATCTAACGGATAACCATTTATCTAATAGCAGGTCGCAGATAACTATTAACTTAATTCGTAATTCGTAGTTCGTAGTTCGTAGTTCGGGTTGTTCAAGGTTGTATCGAGGTTGGGTTAGAATTGGCGGGTGCATACACAATAAGTCACTCACCATTTTCTTTATCAAATTACAGTTCGATATTGTTTTTTTTGCTGAACTTTATACTAAAAGCAATAAGCAGTTATAAAAATCCAGCGACAAAAGCTTGTTCTAAAAGAAGTGTTTTCAATTCGTCGCTCATATCTAAATGCTCTGGGAATTGGATGCCCAATAGCCAACCTTGACCTTGTCTTTTCTTACTCACCACTTTATAAACAAGTTCGCTATCCAAATGTTCACTTAAGATTGAATTGACTTTGATCTTCCAACCGATATCTATATCTGATTGCTGCGCTATATAGACGCCACAACCTGAGACCGAAAAATCGATCAGCGTTGCGTCAAGTGACAAGGTATCAAAGGTGACTTCACAATCGAGGCGCACTTTGTATCTTTCATGTTCGCGGATCGGCTTGGTCGCGAAATTAGAAGGTGGGCGAAGGAATATAAGATGCGCGGGCGAGGTGATATGAGCCAGTACATTAGTCTTAAACGCAATAATATGTCCAAGCTCTGTATCAGTGATAGCACGAACAATAATATCAACGTTGGAGAGCTTTCTAAGTGTTAGTGCTTCAGTCGCTTTCTGTGATAACTCTAAGATCAGGTACTGATCTTCTTTGTGCCCGATATACAGTGTACTTATTTGGATTGAGTCGTCTGGGCCAAATTCCAATACACCTGCTGTTTTTGTACCCGGTTTTAGGTATCTGAACAGTTCTAAGTTTTTATCTTTATGCATATTCATCAATGAACAATGTTGACCATCTATTGAAATGATAATAACGCCCTGATAAGACTATGTCATTAGTTTCATTAAGGTAATTGTCAGTGTTGAGTTAAAAAGCGAGTTGCTTTCCTAAGTAAACAGCAGCTTACTCTTGCCGCAAAACAAGGTAGACTGTTGTCAGTTATGTCATTGATGGAGAAATCGTAAATGGAACTGGAAACCTTACTAAATACTCTGGCTGAAACGCCTGAGAGCGTTCAATTTGAAGAGACAATGCAAGTGATAGAAGCTAACTATGACTTTTGTGAGAGTGAGTTTCGCAATGGTGATGTGGTCAATGCTGCGGGTCAAAACAATGGATCGTGTAAGATTTTTGCATTTGGTTTAGATAACAAACTATCAGCGGAGCAAACATTGGCTTGTTTTGGTCAATTTTATCGCAATGACGTACTTGGTTTCCCTGAGAATACCGATCACCAAAATATTCGTAATTTTATGACGCATGGTTGGAGTGGCGTTGAGTTTTCTCAGCCAGCGTTAGTGGCTAAAGCTAAATAACTTTCTTTAAGGGCCAAATCTTTAAAGATTAAATTGCTTTAAGGCTGAATACCGATCTTTAGAAGCGAGTAAACCATCACTCGCTTCTTGTTTGCATCGGGTATCGAGCTTCTTTCTTTATTAAGCAGATCGCTATTACGTATATTGCCATCTGCCATCTCGAACGGTTACTGGACAGGTAATGCTGACAAGCACTTTCTACACATACAAACACCTGCTTTTGGAATGCTGTCGGTATCACGCTTCTCTAACTCGAAACACCAACATGTCTCTTTTCCCGCACTGATATCGCATTGTGCGGGCTCACTGCATTGTGGACATTGGTGAGTTGAGCTAATGCCACTCAGATTGTTCATCACTGATTCTCTTTCGCTTTCAGATAACCCTTTCCAACCTATAATCTCGTCCATTGTTCGATGGCAGCCACTGCATATACCACCATTATTTTTACAAGCCGCTCGGCAAGGTGTTTTCATTTATCTGACCCGTGATTCATTTGTGCTGAAATGTAGCATATTTGTTTCCCTTTGCAGAGCCCTGTAAACCTCGAAATGACCCAGTAAAATTAACAAATGACCTCGTAATTTTTAGAATTTTCATGTAGCATCTCGCCCCTTTTGTCGAATGGGGGATATTATGTTTATTGGATTTGATTACGGAACGGCGAACTGTTCTGTTGCTGCAATGGTTAATGGAGAGCCAAGCCTGTTACCGTTGGAAGGTAACAACCACTATATTCCCTCAACCGTATTTGCACCAACTCGTGAAAGTGTTTCTGAGCATCTATTTCGCCATTTGAATATCAAACCGAGTGATACGATTGGAGAGCAGGTGTTGCGACGAGCCATCGCATTGAACCGCGAAGAGAGTATTGATTTAGTGCCAGAAGATATGGCATTTGGTCAGGCTGCGTTGGATCTTTACTTAGAAGATCCTCGTGATGTCTATTATGTGAAATCACCGAAATCTTTTCTTGGCGTGAGTGGGCTGCATGATGTTCAGGTGAGTTTCTTTGAAGATTTAGTATGCGCCATGATGGCGAATATTAAACATAAGGCCGAACTCACGACTCAAGAACAGATCAAACAAGCCGTTATCGGTCGTCCGATTAACTTTCACGGTCGAGGTGGCGAAGAAGCAAACCGACAAGCCGAACATATTCTTTCTCGCGCTGCTAAGCGTGCAGGTTTTGCTGATATAGCCTTTCAATTTGAACCTGTAGCTGCGGGGCTTGATTACGAAAGTACCCTTACTGAAAATCAAACGGTCTTGGTGGTGGATATTGGCGGTGGTACGACCGATTGCTCATTGTTAGAAATGGGACCAACTTGGTCGGGTAAAGCAGATCGTACTCAGAGCTTATTGGCTCATAGTGGGCAAAGAGTCGGTGGTAATGACCTCGATGTCTACCTGGCATTCAAGCAATTGATGTCACCTTTTGGTATGGGTAGCAAAGGCACTTCTGGTATCGATATGCCGTTGACTCAATTCTGGAATCCAATTGCGATTAACAATGTTGAAGCTCAGAAGAACTTCTATTCTCGTGAAAATCTAGCGGCGTTGAAGTTGCTTCGCAAAGAAGCTTCAGAGCCTCAAAAGTTAGATCGCTTGATGAGGGTTTATCACGATACTCTAGGTTACAGCATTGTACGCCGAGCTGAAGAAACCAAAATTGCTTTAGCGGAATGCGCTCAATATCGAACTGCGATTAATGTGGCCTCTGAGTTAGTTGAAGTCGATATCTCTGTAGAACAGATGATCGAAGCCATTGAAACCCCAAAATCTAAGATGATTGAATTGGTTAAAGAAGCCATTCAACAAGGTCAGAAGAAGCCAGATGTGATCTACATGACTGGTGGTTCGGCTCGTTCTCCAATCCTTCGTCAAGCAGTAGAAGAAGCCGTACCGAATGTACCGATTGTGAGTGGTAACTATTTCGGCTCGGTAACAGCCGGTCTAGCTCGTTGGGCTGAGGTTTGTTTTAAATAAGAACGAAAATTATGAGTTATTGAGGGCAACCAGTCGCTGATTGGTTGCCTTTTTTTGTGTTTGGCTTTAATGAATTTTCGCGAAGGTACTTTTTTATTCTCTAAAGTGGGAATTGTTTCACACGATTAAATATTTCAATGAGATTCTCAGTGTTACAAAATGTTTCAAGGTTAAGATTTTGTCATGTGATGGTCTGACGAGTAAATTTTAATTTTGATTTTTAATGTTTATTTGATGACTAGAAAATCAAAAATATTGATAGATTCATCTCAATAAATACCAAGTTACGCTTGTGGTTTTATTTGTATGGTATTGTTTATAAAGTTTTTTTTGTTTTTTATAGTGTGATTTTTTTTATTTTATATATTTTAATGCAACTTTCTTGTCATTCGTATATTAGTGTTTGCCTACTTGTTAAATGCAGGTAACAACTTCTCCGTAAGCACGAGGTTGTTAGTGAATAACTCACCCAGTTACATAATGGATATGACAATGAATAAGAAACTTTTAGCGCTAGCAATTTCTGGTGCAGTATTTGGTACACAGGCAGTTGCTGTAGAACTTTACAACGAAGACGGCACAACATTCTCTGTTGGTGGTCACGTATCAGTTGCAGTTGGCGACGTAAACAGCGCTGACCGTCAAAACAGCGATGATATCGGTGTAGAGTCTGTTTCTCCACGTATCAACTTCGGTGCAACTCACGAGCTTGGCAACGGCTTTACTGCTGACGCTAAAGGTGAATGGGCGCTAAACATGCTTGACGGTGGTGAAGAGTCATTCACAACTCGTCTTGGCTACGTTGGTCTTTCTCACGACGATTACGGTCGTGCAGCAGTAGGTACTCAATGGGCACCTTACTACAACGTTGCTGGCGTAGCAGATATGCCAATCGCATTCGCGAATGACTTCATCTACGAAGATCACGGTAACCTAGGTACTGGTCGTGGTGAAGAGATGGTGAGCTACGGCAACGCTATCGATTTCGGTAACGCAGGCTCTCTAAGCGCAGCTGTTGCTTGGCAAGGTCGTAAGGTTGATGGCGCAACTACATACGGTAACCGTGGTCAAGTTGCATTGAACTACGCAATTGCTGACTTCACTGCAAACTACGCATACAACACTGGTGATGTAGACTACGCTCTTCGTGGTTCACAAACTGCTGACTCTCACGTATTAAGTGCAACTTACGGTTCATACGGCGCGGAAGGTCTTTACCTTGCTGGTGTATACGCGATGAACAACTACATGAACTCTGCGAAAGTAGGTTCTGCTAGCATCGCACTAGAAGAGACAGTAGCTATTGAATTACTAGCTTCTTACGCACTTTCTAACAGCCTTAACCTAAGCGTTAACTACGAAGCGGTAGAAGACGACAAGAACAGCGAAACTGTATACAGCACTTCAGCTCTACAAGCTGAATACAACTTCACATCTCAGTTCGTAGGCTTTGCTGGTTACCAGTTCGACCTACAAGGTTCTGGCGTGTACAAAGAAAAAGCTGACGACCAATGGCTACTTGGTGCTCGTTACTACCTATAAGTCGCAGACTTATTTAGCATAGTGTTTACTCCTTAAGTTTACCTTTTAGGATACTGTCCTAGACACCATGCTAAGCCCTCTCAAGCCTTTTGGCTGGAGAGGGCTTCTTTCGTTTTAATGCCTTCAATTATATCTCTTATCTCTGTGCTGACTATCCATCCCTTTTTATTTAGCTGTGAACCTGACGGGTTGGCTCATCAATCCTTACTTATTACGTTCTGCTTATAAAAGTTTACAAATCATCGAATTGAGCTAAAGATCAGAATTTAGAGATCGGTAACCATCTTGTCGAAGATTCTCTCTTTATGTTGCGGTAAACTTTGCACTCCAAAAAATAGTTCAGGGACAAACTATGAGCAGCGTTGTAGATCAGGAACAATTGATGAATTCAAAACGAACAGCAACACCGACCAAGGTGCTGTGTGTTGGGCGTAACTATGTTGATCACATTGAAGAGCTCAACAATGCTATCCCTGACTCGATGGTGGTTTTCAACAAACCGAATACGAGCGTTACGTCTACCTTAAGTTCTTTTCATCAAGAAGCTCTACACTATGAAGCTGAAATCTGTTTTATCGTTGAAAAAGGTGAATATTCAGCCGTGGGGTTAGGGTTAGATCTGACCAAACGTGAGCTTCAAAGTAACTTGAAAGCGAAAGGTTTACCTTGGGAGCGCGCCAAAGCGTTTGATGGTTCGGCTGTGTTTAGTCGCTTTGTTCCAACTGATCACTTAGACCTCACTGACTTGAATCTAGAGCTGTTTATCAACTGTGTCCGCGTTCAAAAAGGACACGTTGAACAGATGCTATATTCCCCAAAAACTATCCTCGAAGAGTTGTCTTCTTACACGACATTACTCGACGGTGATGTCGTGATGACGGGTACCCCTAAAGGCGTTGGAGAAGTACACCGTGGTGACATCTTCCTTGGTCGTCTTAAGTGTGGAGAAATCACATTGATTGAGATCGAGTGGGTAGCGAGTTAATCACATTGGTTTTTTTAGTTAATCACATTAGTTTTTAGTTAATAAATTGGCTTTATTGACTGGTAGTGGTTGTTAATTCGAACAATTAACCATCAAGCAACTGATTGTGTCTGGAAGGGTGCTTGTAATTGATATAAAATCCAGCTCCGTTTTTATCAATACTGAAACCCATGATCGACTTAGCCATCTTACCTGTTTACTTGACTGCCGTTGTTGCACTTCTCCTTTTACCTGGTCCTGATATGTTACTGATCGCGAGCTCAAGTATGAGCTATGGTCGTAAGGTCGGTGTGTTTGCGAGTCTAGGTAACGCGACTTCTGGAATTATCCTGACAGTATTGGCGGCGATGGGTGTTTCGGCATTGATTGCGATGAGTCCTATTGCGTTGAAAGCGCTGCATTTATTAGGCGGGACATACTTATTGAAAATGGGGTGGGACTGCCTTCGAACCGATCAGGGAGAAGCACCCGAACTCAGCGACAATGCTGCCGCTAAGTCGTATTACCAAAGAGCGTTAATTAGTAACCTGCTTAACCCAAAGGCGTTGGTTTTCTTTGTGATGTTTTTGCCTCAATTCGTTTCTACAAATATTGAAGCGACCTCAGGTGAACAAATGCTGTTTTTGGGCTTATTATTGAACGTGCTTGGTTTGACGTTTAATTTTCTTCTTGTGGCTTTGGTGGGCACTATTGGTAAGTCTCTCGTAGAAAACGCAAAGTTTCGTACTTATCAGCAGAAAGTGATGGGCGGCGTGTTTATTGTATTAGCCATGTGGATGCTGTCTTCTTTCTTTATTTCATAGACACCTCAACCAAAACATATTCTGGCGGTTAGCCGCTGAGATAAAAAATGGACGCTTAGAGCGTCCATTTTTATTGTTGAAGTTACGTGTTTGGATTTTAGTGTGACGTATTAACTCGTTAAGAGTTCAACTCTTTTTGGTGCTGTTCAATCAACTTTTCCATGTACTCTTCACCACGTAGACGAGTGTCATCGTATGTTTCTGTCCCTTCAAACTTTGTCACCGTCTCATAGTAGACTTTCACTTTTGGCTCTGTCCCTGAAGGGCGGACGATAATACGTGACCCATCTTCGAGGTGATAAATCAACACGTCACTCGATGGCAAGTTAATGGTTTCAGTATCGCCACCAACGACGTATCGCAAAGAAGATTGCAGGTCTTCAATAACAGAGACAGTGACATCACCTATCAATTTGGGTTGTGCCGCTCTGAGTTTTGAGCCAATTGACGGTGAATCGGGGTCAAGGGCAATACTTCGCTGAGCGTTGGTATGGACACCATGTTCAAGTGAAATCTGAGCCAATAGATCCCAAACGGTTCGACCTTGAGACTTTAACTCTTCAACCAATTGGGCAAACACGACGATAGCAGACAGCCCATCTTTATCACGAACCTGAGTACCAATCGTGTAACCAAGTGCTTCCTCATAGGCGAACAAGAACTCATTGTTTTCGTCTTCCAATTGCATGCCAATATTGGCTAACCATTTGAATCCAGTCAGCGTTTGGAAATAAGTTGCACCATGGGACTGAGCTACTTTTTCAAGCAAGGTTGAAGATACAATACTGTTGCCGACTAATTGGTTTTTGCTGTGAGGCTTTGATAGTAAGTAATGAGCAAATAAAACACCCACTTGGTCGCCTGTCAGCATCTTATATGAAGCATCATCAGTTCTAGCTGTATCGTCAGTTCTAACCGCAACGGCAAATCGGTCTGCATCTGGGTCATTGGCGCAAGCAATGTCGGCATCAACACTTTTTGCCAGATTGACCACAAGATCCATTGCCCCTTTTTCTTCTGGGTTCGGGAAGTTTACGGTTGGGAAGCGACCATCAGGGTCTCTTTGTTCCGGAACACTGAAGACTTTGTGGAATCCAGCATCATGGAGAAGGTCTTCTGCCATTTGCGCGCCTACACCATGCATTGCAGTGTAGGTAATGGTTGTTTTCGCTGATTCGATACTGTTGTTTACATACGGACTCTGATTAATCGCAGCGCGATAAGTTTGATAATAGCCCTCGGTTAGCCAAACTAATTTACCTTGTTTCTCTGCATCGCTTAGACTAAGCAGAGGAATAGGTTTCGTCGAGGCTATATCAATTTCAGCCGCAATGCCTGCATCGTGGGGTGGAATGATTTGCGCGCCATTCTCCCAATATACTTTGAAGCCATTATACTCTGGTGGGTTGTGGCTGGCCGTCACGACAACAGCGGCAGCAGCATTGAAATGCTCAATACCAAAAGCAACGATAGGCGTCGCGGCTACATTTGACGTTAGGTAGACCTTAATCCCCAAAGCTGTAAGCACAGAAGCGGTATCAATGGCGAACTGCTTTGAATCTAAGCGCCCGTCATAGCCAACAACGACGCCACGGATGGTGGCATTGGCAACATGTTCTATTAAATAGTGACCAAGCCCGGTCGCAGTTTCTTGTATCACCAAGCGGTTCATTCTATTTGGACCGCATCCGACTTTGCCTCGTAAGCCCGCCGTTCCGAATTCCAATCGTTGACTAAAGCGGTCCTCTAATTCGTCGTGCATTCCCTCATCGATGAGGTGTTGAAGCTCTTCACGAGTTCTTGGATCTGGGTCTCTCGCTAACCAGTTCATAGCATCTTGCATAATTACTAAACCTTTTCATATCGGGATGTCTTTCTGTTGATTTAATTTAAGTGATATTGATTATCATTTCCATGAAAGCAATCGTAAAACTCGATTTAAAATAAATTCCAACAGCAAGGGAAGGGCATATGGATAAAGCAACTTCAAATAATTGACTGTTTAGTAAGTAAACTTACCTTGAACAATTGGATATCACTAACTAGCCTTTTACATAAATATAACAAAATCTAACAAATTCGCCGTTTTTGAATCTTTCATGGAAACTTCCAACGCTTATGAGCCGTATTCACTCTTAGGTTGAGATGAGGTCAGCAGCCCGTTTACAGGCTAGTTCCATTTGAGTTGTAGATTGAGATTCAGCTTTTCATGTGCATCTGGAATAACAATGAATGTTGTTCAGCTCGCAATGACATGTAGCTCGTAGTGAAATACAGCTCGTAATGAAACACAGCTCGCAACGACATTTAAGTCGCAAGTATCCAATTAGGAAGGATGAGGAGAGATCTTTTGAGAAGATTATTGGTCAGGCTAGGGTGGCTTTTGAATAGTTTTGTTGTGGCTTTAGTATCGCCTTTGGTGCATGCGACGAGTGAATACAACATGACACAAGGCGTCACTGAGATCAGCGGTAAGGTGTATGAACTTCATATGTTGATCTTCTACATCTGCTGCGCGATCGCTTTCGTTGTTTTTGGTGTGATGTTTTATTCGATTCTGAGACATCGAAAGTCTAAGGGCGCAGTTGCTGCTCATTTTCACGAAAGTACCAAAGTCGAAATCCTTTGGACCATCATTCCTATTATCATCCTCATCGCTATGGCCATACCAGCCACCAAGACCTTGATCGCGATGGAAGACACCTCTCAATCAGAACTCACCGTTAAAATTACTGGGTCACAATGGAAATGGCATTACAGCTATTTTGGTGAAGACGTCGAGTTTTTCAGCCTTTTAGCGACCAGTGATAAAGAAATCGAAGGGATTGAAGTGAAAGGTGCGCATTACTTACTAGAAGTTGATAAGCCATTAGTACTGCCTATCAATCGTAAAGTCCGCTTTTTGATGACTTCCGATGATGTTATTCACTCATGGTGGGTGCCTGCTTTCGCGGTTAAGAAAGATACCATTCCCGGTTTCATCAATGAGGCGTGGACAAAGATCGATGAGCCTGGCGTTTACCGAGGTCAGTGTGCTGAATTGTGTGGTCGTGCTCATGGCTTCATGCCGATTGTGGTACGTGCCATGGAAGAAGACGATTTTGACGCATGGTTAGCGGAGCAGAAAGAATTGGCGATAGCCGCACAACAAGCGGCGCAAGATGCACTAGATGCGTCACTTTCCTTAGAAGAATTGAATGCCATCGGTGAAGAAGTCTACAAAACCCGTTGCGCCGTTTGTCATCAAGTCAACGGAGAAGGTATTCCCGGCGCATTTCCTGCCATTAAAGGAAGCCCTATAGCACTTGGTGATGTGGGTGTTCATATCGATACCATTGTTTATGGTCGCGGAGGCACCGCAATGCAGGCATTTGATAATCAATTAACCGAGAAAGAGATTGCTGCGGTAGTGACTTATCAAAGAAATGCTTGGGGTAATGACACTGGCGATGTGGTTCAGGCTTCAGATGTGAACGCTTATAAGGCGAAGCAAGAAGGTGGGTCTGACAACGAACAAAGTGAAACGAACAGTGAACAAGGCTCAACGGATGAGGCACAAAACGATGCTAAGGAGCAGTTATGAGTTCGCCAATCAATAAGCCGGTGAAATCGGCTCCCGCAGAAGATCAAGCACTGAGTCATTCAGCTGAAGGTTCATTGGACAGCCATGATTTACCTCATGATGATCACGACTCACATGCTGCTCCCAAAGGTTGGGCGCGTTGGCTTTACTCAACCAACCACAAAGACATAGGTACACTTTACCTTTGGTTTAGCTTTGCCATGTTCTTAACCGGCGGCGCCATGGCGATGGTGATCCGTGCGGAGTTATTCCAACCGGGGTTACAGCTCGTTGAGCCAGACTTCTTTAATCAGATGACTACCGTACACGGTTTAATAATGGTGTTTGGTGCCGTGATGCCTGCATTCACAGGTTTGGCTAACTGGATGATCCCAATGATGATTGGCGCTCCAGACATGGCGCTGCCGAGAATGAACAATCTCAGTTTCTGGATTCTACCTTTTGCTTTCTTGATCTTAATTGGTTCTTTGTTTACTGAGGGAGGCGGGCCGAGTTTTGGTTGGACATTTTATGCGCCGCTCTCGACAACTTATGGCCCAGACAGTACGGCATTGTTTGTATTTTCTGTCCATATTATGGGGATAAGTTCGATCATGGGGGCGATCAACGTCATCGTAACCATAGTGAACATGCGTGCGCCGGGAATGACTTGGTTCAAGCTACCGATGTTCGTATGGACGTGGTTGATTACCGCTTTCCTATTGATAGCCGTGATGCCAGTGCTCGCGGGGGCTGTGACTATGGTGCTGACCGATAAATATTTTGGAACAAGCTTCTTTGATGCTGCAGGTGGTGGAGATCCGGTGATGTTCCAGCATATATTCTGGTTCTTTGGACATCCCGAAGTGTACATCATGATCTTGCCGTCTTTTGGTATTGTCTCGGCCATCATTCCGGCATTCAGTGGCAAGCGTCTGTTTGGTTATCACTCGATGGTGTACGCAACATGCAGTATCGCACTGCTGTCATTCTTAGTGTGGGCGCACCACATGTTCACCACGGGTATGCCAGTATTTGCCGAGCTTTTCTTCATGTATTGCACCATGTTGATCGCCGTGCCTACGGGAGTGAAGGTGTTTAACTGGGTGGCGACGATGTGGCGGGGTGCTTTGACCTTTGAAACACCAATGCTGTTTGCTATTGCCTTTATCGTTCTATTCACGATTGGTGGGCTATCTGGATTGATGCTCGCTATCGTGCCAGCTGATTTCCAATATCACGATACTTATTTTGTTGTGGCTCACTTCCACTATGTTCTGGTGACAGGTGCCGTGTTCTCAATTATGGCCGCCGCCTATTACTGGCTGCCGAAATGGACTGGGCATATGTACGACCACAAGCTCAGTCTGTGGCATTTCTGGACATCGGTAGTATCGGTCAATGTGTTGTTCTTCCCAATGCACTTCTTAGGGTTAGCCGGAATGCCGCGTCGTATTCCGGATTACGCTATTCAATTTGCTGACGTTAACCAAGTGGTGTCGATTGGTGGTTTTGCCTTTGGGTTGTCTCAGTTGATCTTCTTATGGTTAGTTATCAAGTGTGTGAGAGGCGGGGAGACTGCGCCAAGCAAGCCTTGGGATAGAGCAGAAGGTCTTGAATGGACAGTTCCTAGCCCTGCCCCTCACCACACCTTTACTCATCCACCTAAAGTTGATTAAAGGGAAGAGCCATGAACGACAAACAGAGCAACCGAAATCAAAATGATCAGTTGATTAAGCTAGCAACCAATAAGCGATCAACTAAAAAGCTGACGGGCTACTTGGTGTTGAGTGTGGTTGCGATGTTTGGCTTCGGTTTCGCTTTGGTTCCTCTGTATGACGTAATGTGTGAAGCCTTGGGGATCAACGGGAAAACCAACACGGTCTCTGCCGTTCAACCTCAGGGAATGCAGCCCGACTATTCTCGTACTGTTCGAGTGGAATTCATGTCGCACATTAAGCCAGATATGCCGTGGCAGTTCTCGCCTGAAGTTCGAGTGTTAGAGGTTCATCCCGGTGAGGTGGTTCAAACTAACTACATTGCCAAAAATCTTTCTGGATCCTCATTGGTTGGCCAAGCTGTACCATCGGTTTCTCCAGGTATGGGGGCAACTTACTTCAATAAGATGGAATGCTTTTGCTTTAATCAGCAGCCATTGGACGGACACAAAACCGCTGAAATGGGGTTGATATTTTACATTGAGCCCGATATTCCAGAATCGATACATACGCTTACGCTCTCTTATACGTTATTCAATATCACGAGTGAGGTGGGTGCCGAGGCAAATAAGTCTGTGCCTAACGTGCTCGCAAGTAACTAGGGATTTACAGAACCAGTATCAACATAAGGAGTTGAGCGATGAGTTCTAAAAAGGAAGTTTATTTCGTTCCACATCAAAGCCACTGGCCATTAGTGGGTGCCGTTGCATTGTTTTTGGTCGCGGTTGGCGCTGGCTTGACGGTGCAAAACATGGGTACCGATTCTGCTGGTGGTGTGTTTGGAAAAGCAGTGCTGTTAGTTGGGTTTTGTGTGTTGCTTTACATGCTCGCAGGTTGGTTTAGCAATGTGATCACCGAATCGCTAAGCGGCCTCTATTCTGAGCAGATATCTCGTTCGTTTCGACAAGGTATGAGCTGGTTCATCTTCTCTGAAATTATGTTTTTCGGTGCTTTCTTTGGTGCACTTTTTTATGCTCGTATGATTTCTGTGCCTTGGATTGGTGGCGCAGGTAACAATGCAATGACTCACGAAGTGCTGTGGCCGATGTTTCAGTCGATATGGCCGCTGACCACCACACCAGATGGTGTGACGACGCAAGCAATACCTTGGCAAGGTATCCCACTTAAGAACACCATTATCCTGCTGCTTTCCTCTGTGACGCTGCACATGGCACATATCAGTCTTGAACAAAATAAGCGTATGGCTTTGATCGTGTGGTTGGAGATAACCATTGTTCTGGCGGGCTTCTTCCTATTCTTCCAAGTTGAAGAGTACCTTCACGCGTATCAAGAGATGGGGCTGACGCTTCAATCCGGTATCTATGGCAACACCTTCTTCTTACTGACCGGATTCCATGGTTTGCATGTGTGTTTAGGAACGATTTTTTTGATTGTGTTACTGGCGAGAGTTGCGAAGGACCACTTCACTCCGAAAGACCACTTTGCGTTCCAAGCGGGCAGTTGGTATTGGCACTTTGTTGATGTGGTTTGGTTAGGTCTGTTTGTGTTTGTTTATGTGCTCTAACGAAATATATCGGTCTAGCTGTTAGGTTTGTATGGGCTTAATAAGGGCGAGGGTTGGGAGTTATCATTCCTGAACCTAACGCCAGTAATAACAGTAGCACGACAACGGCTGACCACATGACTCGACGACCCAAGAAGTGACTCAGTCTTTTGCCATTGTGTTTACCTGAGGCGATTTGGATTAGCCCTTTCATCAGGTTGAAAGCGATAAAAAATAGCAAAGCGACCAATACAATTTTAAACAACAACACAAAGGTAGATGACGCCATAGTGATAACTCCAAACCGATTGATTGATGATGAACACAAGTTCCGCAGTAAAGGTTTTTGGATAGCGGTTGTTTTAACTGTGGTTTCAGTCGGCATTTTAATCAAGTTGGGTTTGTGGCAGTTAGACAGAGGTAACGAGAAACTACGTTATGAACAGCAGCTATCAGAAAGAGCGCAGCAATCACCTAGGTCATTGGATGGGGTTATCTCTGAATTGCAGAACTCGCGTACACAAGCGCAAGATTTATCTGAACAGCAGTCTTTAAATGGTTTGAAGGTTGACGTGACATTGGAAACATCAAGTGGTTTGGTGATCTTGTTAGACAACCAGATTAACCAAGGAGCGGTGGGGTATGTGATTTACATGTTGGGGGAAGTTCAAGGCCAAGGAAAGCAGTTCTTGCACAAACATCAACTACTGATAGACCTTGGGTTTGTTGTGGCAAGCCGTGACAGAAGAGAGCTTCCACAGCTAGGAAATATCACATTACCAATCAATATGTCAGGGCGTTTGTACACTCGTTCGGTGAACCCTCTAAGTCATGAGTTGGCTTTAGAAAACACAACGCCTAAAAGAATTCAAAACATCAACATCACAGCGTTATCAGAGTATACAGGGCAAGAAGTGCTGCCCTTTGTCTTCCAACCGCAAAGCTTAGAATCGTGGCCTTATGAGTTGTTGTGGCGACCAACGGCTATGAGATCTGAAAAGCACTTCGGTTACTCATTTCAATGGTTTGTAATGGCAGCGGTACTTTTGTTTTTGATGTTGTTAATTGGCTATCGGTACCTAAAAGCGACACCTATCACGGAGAACAACGATGGATAAATCTCAAGCACAAGTGAACAGGGAAAGTACCGATGCAAACATGGTTGAGTTTAAAAAGCGTCGCACTAAGGGGCGTTTAGTATTAATCGGATTGGTTCTAATTTTTGCTCTGCCAGCGATTATCGCCAAAACCGTATTGGAACAGAGCTGGTATACGTCAGGAGTAACCAACTCAGGAGAATTGATTGAACCAAGGGTCACGCTGAAAGATTTTGGCGTAACGGTACCCATGGCTGGAGAGGGTTGGTTAGTAGGTTATATCGCCCCTACAGAGTGCGAAAGCTTGTGTGAACAACAGCTTCATTATTTGAATCAAAGCTACTTAGCGTTAGGGAAAAACAAAGAAAGAGTGACCGCTGTTGTTTTCGTCTCAGAAGGTAACTCGTTGTCGGGGGCGCTCAACAAGCCTGATTTGTCGTTTTTAGCTGGTGGTGATCAATTAAGTACTGAGTTTGCGCCTGCTTCAATCGTCATTATCGATCCTCTTGGGCAACTGGTGATGGAATATAAGAGCGTTTCGGACTCTTCGGAGTTAGTCAGCCAATCGAAAGGCATGATTCATGATTTACGAAAACTACTCAAGCTGTCGAGAGTGGGGTAATGGCGAGTAATCATTAGGTGTTGATGGTTCGTATAGGGAGATAAGCGATGCAAAAAGGAGCTCCAAAGTTACTCATGTTTATTATGAGAGTGACTATCTTGCTAACTCTGACTGTTATTGTGCTCGGTGCTTACACGCGTTTGTCTGATGCTGGTCTTGGTTGTCCAGATTGGCCGGGATGTTATGGCAAGATCACCGTGCCTTCCGATGCATTAGCGGTGAATGAAGCGAATCTACAATTTCCAGAACGAGTGCTTGAAGCTGAAAAAGCCTGGATCGAGATGGTACATCGCTACTTTGCAGGATCGTTAGGAATTCTTATCTTCGTGGTCGTTACTTGGTGTATCCAGAAAAACATTTCACCGATGGGCCTTCCCCTAGTTATCTCCGCAACTGTGATCTTTCAAGCTTTGCTTGGAATGTGGACGGTGACTCTCAAGTTGATGCCCGTTGTCGTTATGGCGCATTTGATGGGTGGTTTTACGTTGCTGTCCCTTCTTTGCTTGCTCTATTGCCGTTTATCCAATATTCAGAGCTGTTTTAGTGGACCTGTTTATCCGTCAAAACTTAAAGCTTGGGCGCTGCTTGGGTTGATAGTGGTCGTTGGGCAGATCTTGTTAGGTGGGTGGACGTCATCCAACTATGCCGCTCTTGTGTGTACGCAATTACCCATTTGTGAAGGGAACTGGACAAGTTATCTCGATTTCAAAAATGCTTTCGATTTTGCTCAACACGGACATGATAATTATGAGTTTGGTGTGTTGGAGTATCCAGCAAGACTTACCATACATGTCATGCATCGTTTTGGCGCTATTGTTGCCACATTAACTGTGTTGATGATTGTGTATCAACTTTGGAAGTTGGGTAAAGCACCTCAACAGAAGCTGAGTATCATTGTTGCGATGGTGTTGTTTGCTCAAGTCAGTTTGGGGATTAGCAATGTCTTGTTCCACCTGCCGATATCCGTTGCGGTTTTGCATAACCTAATGGCGGCAATGTTGCTTGTGAGTATGGTTGTGACTAACTTTGTGGTGTGGCAGTACAAACCAAGCGAGTGTTTGGCTAAGAACAATGTATTACAAGGAGGTAATCATGGTCAGTAGAACGTCGACACAAAATAGAGTGATGGTTCAAGGTGGAGCATCAAGCAATGAAAGTGCGACCAATCATAGAATTTCTTCAGGAAACGAAGTGGTTTCAACAAGTGATTTGGTCTCGAAAAGTAAAGCAACTTGGAAGGTTTATTTAACGCTGACTAAACCCAAGGTAGTGGCTTTGATGCTGCTGACGGCATTGGTTGGTATGTGTTTAGCGGTACCCAATGGATTGCCCTTACAACAAACTCTGTTCGGAATGATTGGGATAGGGCTGATGGCCGGTTCGGCAGCTGCTTTTAATCATTTGATCGATAAAAAGATCGATGGGCAAATGACTCGCACTAATCGACGACCTTTACCGTCGGGTGAACTGAGTAGTGTGCGTGTGTTCAGTTTTGCGTCTGGTATTGGCTTACTTGGTTTTGTCACGCTAGTGGTGTGGGTCAATCAACTCACAGCTTGGTTAACTTTCGCGAGCTTATTAGGTTACGCGGTGATTTATACCATGTATTTGAAACGAGCGACGCCGCAAAACATCGTGATAGCCGGAATTGCTGGCGCTATGCCACCCTTATTAGGCTGGACGGCCGTAACCAATGAACTGCATTCAAACGCTTGGTTGTTGGTGATGATCATCTTCATTTGGACACCTCCGCATTTCTGGGCACTGGCGATTCATCGTCGTGATGAGTATGCCAAAGTGAATATTCCAATGTTGCCAGTGACTCACGGGATCGCCTACACCAAAACGTCTATTTTGCTTTACACTCTGCTGCTCAGCATCGTGTGTATATTGCCCGTCTTGGTCGGTATGAGTGGCTGGGTATATTTGAGCGCTTCTTTGGTGCTAAACGGCGGATTTGTTTATCACGCTTGGGTACTTAAATATCGTGACGAGCCTAATATGGCAATGAAGACCTTCAAGTTCTCTATTTATCATCTCATGATCTTGTTTGTAGCCCTTTTGGCCGACCACTATCTACTCTGATAACTGACGTACTTGTTGTTATTGAACAAGAAAACGGATGCCTTAAGCATCCGTTTTTGTTTATTTAGCTAATTGCTAAAGCTTATTTACTCGAAAGTATGTCACTCGTTAGCAATTAGTCCACTTTGTTCCAAGCATCTTGCCAGTGTGAACCAACACCTGGTTCGTACTGAGTTGCTGTTGGAGCCCATTGAACACAGTAACCAGAGTATGGGAACTCTTTACACTGATAAACGCCGCCGTCGCTGCTCAGTACCTTAGTACCTGCTGTGTAAGACTCAATGCTTTCTGGGAACACGAAGTCGTAGTCGCCTGCTGGTGGCGGTGTTTGCTCGTCCATTAGGTGGAAATCAAGCGTGTTCTGATCTACTAGGTTACCTTGGTCATCTTTCGTCACGACCACAAGCATGTGGTGGCCTGGTTCCGACTTCGATAGAGTGAGTTGAACATCTTCAACTTGTCCATCTGATAACTCAGATTTCTGAGATGCAAGTGCTTCACGGTGATGGTTGTAAACGGTCAGTTCTGCTTGAATATCGCCAGTTGCTGCTAATGTAAGATCAAGCTGTGTAGGTTGGTTTTCATCAATAACATACTCAGACTCTAGGCCTGTGACTTCTAACTCATGATCTGGCTCTGGAGTATCAATCTTGTAACCGATCTCTACGCTCTTAAAGCCTGAACCTGATTTTAGATAAACAGGGTTCGTGCCATACACTGGCGCGAAATCGTTTTGATCGTTCAGCTGACCTGCTTTGATTTGCGTTTGCTCTTGATTGATCTTCGAAGCAAGCGCGTAAGACCAGTTGTTTGCTTTACCTTGTTCGTTGTTCTCAATCACTAACTCTGTACTGTATGAAGCGTTCTCACCAGATTGGTCGAAGACACGAGTGTAAACAGCGTCACCTACATTCAGGTCTTGAGTTGGATTGATTTGACCGCCTTGATCCCAATCCGGGATAACAGGGCCATCGCCGTCAAATTTTACATCGATAACGTTGTAGAAAGCCGCTGCAGTATCACCCACATCCCATACAGCAAGAATCACTTGATAACCTTCACGCTCTGGTACATTACACAAGTGGCTGACTTGCATCGGTGGTTGTTCCATATTGCCTTCAACGACGCAGAATGGCGTTAAATCAAAAGAACTGCGTGCCAAAGGTTGGTTTGGGTTCCAATCTGGTTGAGTAATGTAATATTTCCAATCTCGGGTTTTGTGGTTCGCTGTGAACGTCCACTCAAAGTATTGAGAACCAGACTTGATAGGGCGTTTAACCCAGCGGTCTGCGGTTTGCTCGTCTAGCGCTGCCGCTAAAGAAGATTGTGCACTAGCGATTTTGCCATCGGCAGGGCCGCTTTCAGGGAAGCCCTCAGGGCCTTCTACACTTTGTGGTTCATATTGAATACCACCACAGCCTGTGTTTTTTTGTTGTGTATCACTCGCTGGGAATTTACACAACGCGACACGACTTTCTGCTACGCCATTATCGTATGCCGAGACATAACCGTGACCGAAGCTTGCTCCACTGACGCTAAGTAGCGATAGTGCGATGAGCGATTTTTTTGGGAGTTGTTTCATTATTTGTCCTTACTGTATTTGGCCGACAAAAAAGAGAACACTCCGGCATGCATTTACACTTAAATTCTATTAAGTGGCGGCCCCGCTATCATAGACAGAATATATGTCGACAGACCGGTGGCTTTGCGTCCTATTCTTTCAAATAGTTTGCCTGAAGTGAGTTTGAGCAAACGAAATGTAGCCAACAGCTTTTATAAATGCGACACAATAGATTTAAATGTGGAATGCTAATCTCGAACTTATAATTCTTAATACAAATTAACTTGCCATATGTGTTCCTAGGTAACATATAAACAATTGATATAAATAAAGAAAGTAATTGCTCTAATTGTTTCTGTGAATGATTAATGGTTATTATTCTTTGTTCCTTACACCGATTGAGCGCATATCAAAACCAAACCTTTGGTTTCCACTAACCGAACGTTGACATGCTGTGTATGAAAAGCCGGACAATTGATTGGTAAGAATTATATAAAGGAGTCGGTATGGAATTTACAGAGCAAGACAGAGATGCGTTGTATCAAACGTGGATGTCACAAAAGTCGCGAATGCGAATTACGCAGATGGAGTTTTCGAAGAAGCTAGGCATGAACCAGCTTGATTTCTCAAGAGTGCTAAGAGGGGAGACAGCATTGACTATGTCTTTCATTAGTCACTTCTGTCGCTTACTTCACTTAGAACCTAGGAATGTGTTTCCTTCGCTTAAAGAAGGTAACAAGTCAGGGCCTAAAGTCGTTTATTTGAAAAGTAGAATGAGTGTTGATGGTGAAATTCAAAATGCTTACATCGAAGGAAATCAAGTAATCGTAGAGTATGCACACACCGTTCAGCATGATTAATTTTAGATCCAGCTTTGATTTTTAACTCCTTTTCTACAATCCTTTCACTTAGGGTATGGCATACTTAGTTGAAATATTGAATCTAATCTAAGTGCGCTATGAAACCTTTAAAATTTCTCTTGTTTGTCGCAACCTGCATTTTCATGTTTGGTTGTGCCGGCGGTCCGATTAAAACCGCAACCAAATTTACTACTTATGAAGATTTTCGACCTGGACCTGGTGGCGGTGTCGATTTAGTGTGGGCAAGGGTTGGGCTACGTGACGAACAACGTTTGAAATCCAAGTTGGATGATTATGACTCTGTGGTGATCGACCAAATCTTTGTTCTTGCAGAAGAAGGGACGTTGAATCAAGAAGAAATTCAAGAGCTCACTGACCATATGATTACCCGTTTGGAAGAGAAAATATCGCCTCACAAAACGATTGTTGATGGGCCTACGGGTAAAACGTTACGTTTAAGCGTTGCCTTGAGCAACGTTGAAACACCAAATCCTATCCTAGCCGTAACCAGTAGTGTTCTACCATTCGGTCTTGCTATATCGACCATATCTAAGGTGGCAACTGGTGAGTACACCAATGTGGGTAGCGCTAGTGTCGAACTCTTGGTAAGCGATGCTCAAGAGGGTACGCCATTATTTGCTGCCATCGACCGTGAAGCGGGTAATAAAGATTTTTCGACGATGATTGATTCGTTGGACGACGCCAAAGACGCGATCAATTATTGGGTTGAACGTTTAGGTGATACTCTACAGAACATCGACGATGCATAGAAAGAGCACGTAATGCTAGAGAAAGAGAACCTGATTAAACTTGCTAGAATGCAGATGCCATTTGGCAAATACGCTGGTCGCACATTGATCGACTTGCCTGAAGAATATTTGCTGTGGTTTGATAAAAAGGGATTCCCTAGCGGTGAGCTAGGCGACTTATTAAAACTGTGCCTTGCGTTGAAAATCGAAGGGCTGGATAGTGTCGTCAAACCTTTGAAAAGAATGTAATTTAATTGAAGTTCACGCTAATAACGTGAGCTTTTTTATTTTAGATTATCACTAGATATTACGTGTATAGTGGGATTTGAAAAACAATGGACCTTATCCCGAGATAAATTGCGCAATCGATAGCGTGTAAATAATGTTATACGGGGTGTTTTAAATATAAAACACAAAAAAAATTGCGTTTTTTTTGAATTAGTGATTGAAACTAGAGTTTTTACTAGTTAAGTTACAGGGAACAAGAAGATAAGTGCTGATGGAAAGTTACGTGAGATAACCTACATTCAGCTCAAGGATAGAAAATAGGAAGAAGTAAGCGATGTTCCAGACTGATGATGTAAGAATTAACAAAGTAAAAGAGTTATTACCACCTGTTGCTGTTTTAGAAAAGTTTCCAGCGACAGAAATTGCTTCTTCTACAACCTTTGAAAGCCGTAAAGCGATTCATAATATTTTAGAAGATAGCGACGACCGCTTACTTGTTATCGTAGGCCCATGTTCTATTCATGACACAGATGCTGCACTTGAATATGGCAAACGCTTGAAAGTGTTACGTGATGAACTAGGCGACAAACTTGAAATCGTAATGCGTGTTTATTTTGAAAAACCACGTACAACTGTTGGTTGGAAAGGTCTGATTAACGACCCATACATGGATGATACGTTCAAGCTAAACGATGGTCTTCGTCTAGGACGTAAGCTACTGCTTGACCTAACTGATATGGGAATGCCGACGGCAAGTGAATTCCTAGATATGATCACGCCTCAATACGTTGCTGACCTAATCAGCTGGGGTGCAATTGGCGCACGTACGACTGAATCTCAGGTTCACCGTGAACTTGCTTCAGGTATTTCTTGCCCTGTAGGCTTTAAGAATGGTACTGATGGCAACATTAAGATCGCAACCGACGCGATTCGTTCAGCGAGTGCTTCTCACCACTTTTTGTCTGTAACTAAGTACGGTCACTCCGCTATCATTGAAACTGCAGGTAACCCTGATTGCCATATCATCCTACGTGGTGGTAAAGAGCCAAACTACAGTGCAGAGCATGTAAGCAAGATTAAGGAAGAACTAAAAGCTTCAGGTCTTCCAGAGAAGGTGATGATTGATTTCAGCCATGCGAATAGCTCTAAGCAGTTTAAACGCCAAATTAACGTATCTGATGACGTAAGTGCACAGATTTCAGGTGGTGATAAAGCTATTTTTGGTGTGATGATTGAATCTCACCTTGTTGAAGGTCGCCAAGACTTGGTTGACGGCAAAGCAGCGACATACGGTCAGTCTATTACCGATGCTTGTATTGGTTGGGAAGATACTGAAACAGTACTTCGCCAACTGGCAGATGCTGTTGAAGCTCGTCGTAACAAGTAAACTAATTACAGTCAGCGACTAAGCGACTGAAAATTCAAAGCCCTTATTAGCAATCGCTAGTAAGGGCTTTTTTGTGGCTCTTAGTTGAAAAGTAGTTAAAAACTGGAAGTGCTTGGTATTCTTAAATGAAAAAAGACAGTAGCTCGTCGACTTTAAGTGACAGTAAAGTTCTATCTTGCTTGGTTTCCACGTTGAGGCGTATCAACGGCTCTGTATTGGACTTTCGTAAGTTGAAGCGCCATGTCCCCATATTCATGCTGAGCCCGTCTGTGTGATCGATCTCAACGGCATCAACTTGATAGTGCGACAACACATAAGCCATGACTTGTTCTGGGTCTGAAACCCTACGATTGATCTCTCCTGAAGAGGGAAATCTATCCATACTCGAATTGGTCAATTGGTGAAGAGATTGTTGGGTTTTCGACATCAATTCAATAACCAGTAGCCAAGGAATCATTCCTGAATCGCAGTATCCAAAATCACGAAAATAATGGTGCGCACTCATTTCACCACCGTACACAGCGTTTAATTCTCGCATCTTCTCTTTGATGAGCGCATGCCCAGCTTTGACTGCAACAGCCTTCCCATCAAGCTTATTGGCGACTTCAATCGTGTTCCATGTCATACGCATATCGTGCAACACTGTGGCGTTAGGCTCTTTTAACAAAAATGCTTCAGCGAGCAACCCGACAATATAGTAACCCTCAATGTAATTGCCATTTTCGTCAAAGAAAAAACAACGGTCAAAATCACCATCCCACGCAATGCCAAGGTCGGCAGAATGCTCTAAGACTCCATTTCGAGTCGCTATTTGGTTGTTTTTGATCAATGGGTTGGGAATGCCATTAGGGAATTTCCCGTCAGGAGTATGGTGAACCTTGATGAAGGTGATAGGGGTACTGAGTTCGTTAAATTTCTTCTCTAAAGCATCAATGACATGTCCTGCAACGCCGTTTCCTGCGTTAACCACAATCTTCATGGGTGAAAGTTTAGACGGTGTTATGTAGGAGAGTAGGTGGTCTACATAGGGAGCGAGAATACTGGTCGATATGCCTGAGTTATTTGATTGAACATGAACGATCGGTAAATCGGTGTTCAGCTCTTGATTCAGTACTTTAATGCTTCGTTTGATTTTATCTAAACCACTGTTTTTACTGATGGGGCTAGCATCAGCACCGACCAATTTCATTCCGTTGTAATTGATTGGGTTATGGCTGGCTGTGATTTGTATTCCGCCAATCGCTTTTAGGTGACGAGTCGCAAAGTAGACTTCTTCAGTGCCAGTCATACCTAGGTCTATGACGGCTATCCCAGACTCGATTAAGCCTTTGGTCATGGCTTCTTGTAATGAAAGGGACGTTTCTCGGTTATCACGACCAATCACCACTTGAGCCAAGCCATCTAATGAAGTTTCAGGTGTCGTGGATAGGGCGTACTCGCCAAATGCCTTACCGAGCAGATAGGCGAACTGCTCGTTAATTTGAGAGCCAATAATGCCGCGAATATCGTTGTTCTTAAAGCAGCTAAGATCTAATGTTGGTTTCATTTGATTGTCGCCGCTTCTATTTCGATTTTTTGTTCCGAGACGAAGAAGCTTGTTCGCTTCGAACGTCTCGCCCATAGCTGTCTTGATATCGAATGATATCGTCTTCACTTAAATGGCTGCCGGTTTGAACTTCAATCATTTCAAGAGGTGTCTCGCCAGGGTTCTCTAGGCTGTGGATGTGACCTAAAGGGATGTAAGTCGATTGATCTTCTTCGACGAGATAGGTTTTCTCATCGTTGGTCACTTTCGCAGTGCCAGCCACTACTACCCAATGTTCCGCTCTATGATGATGCATCTGTAGTGAAAGCTGATGACCCGCTTTTACGGTGATACGTTTCACTTTGTCTCGCTTTCCTAAATCAATCACATCGTATTTACCCCAAGGCCTAAATACCTCACGATGATGAATATGCTCTGTTCGACCTGCTTGACTTAGTTGACTAACAATCGATTTAACACCCTGAACCTTGTCTTTATCTGCGACTAATATGGCGTCTTTGGTCTCGACAATAATCAGGTTATCGACACCTACAGTAGCAACTAGCTTGTTTTCAGCATGAATGTAGTTGTGTTGAGAGTCGACAGTCAACACGTCACCTTCAATAACGTTATTGTGCTCGTCTTTGTCGCTTACATCCCATATAGCAGACCATGAGCCAATATCATTCCAACCGACATCCATTGGGATCACAGCTGCGTGCGAGGTCTTCTCCATCACGGCATAATCGATAGAATCGCTTGGGCTGCTTTTGAATGCTTCAGCGTCGATACGGATAAAATCTAGGTCGACATTTTGCTTTGCAAGAGCGAGTTTACAAGCGGCCAAGATCTTTGGGTGATGTTCGGCTAGCTCTTCAAGATAGCGTGATGCCTTGAACATAAACATGCCGCTGTTCCATAGGTACTGTTCTGAGCGGATGTATGCTTTTGCGGTTGCTTTATTGGGCTTTTCTACGAAGCATTCAATGGCGTAAGCATGATGAATTATCTCCCCCATAGCATCGGTCTTTGCTAGTAAAGTTGAGGATAGAGGTTGCCCCTGTTTGATGTAACCATAGCCAGTCTCTGGAGCATTTGGGGTTATACCGAATGTGACCAGTTTACCTTGTTTAGCGTAATCTACACCACGACTCACGGCTTGTTGAAACTCTGATGTTTTGGCTATGTGATGATCGGCAGCCAGTACCAGCAAGATTGGGTCATGATTTTCTTCTGAGCTATCTGTGGCCGTGCTTAACGCTTGCAAGGCTGCGAGTGCTATAGCGGGCGCAGTATTTCTGCCTACAGGCTCCAATAGAATGCCACTGTGTTGAAGCTCTGCCGATCGAACTTGTTCAGCGGCGATAAAACGATGTTCTTCATTGCAGATGATGAAAGGAGCACCGCAATTGATATCAACGACAAAGTTTTCTAAACCATCAAGGCGCTGCAGTGTTTGCTGCAACATTGAATGCTCGCCAGCAATACTTAGAAATTGTTTAGGGTAAAGTTCTCGAGACAATGGCCAGAGGCGGCTACCAGAGCCGCCAGCTAAGATGACAGGTAAAATCATAAGGTGGTAATCGGTTGTATAGGGTTACTACCACCATATTACCACGCCTCACACTTATTTCTTATCGACCTTGACTATCGATGAGCTTCAGGATGTGAATTGATGACATATTGAGACTGGCTGACTTCCTGAGGGTCTATCTTGAGGGTCTGAGTTGGGAACGCGATGTCTGCATTGTGTTTATGAATAATCTCCAGAACCTGTAACAGAACGTCTTGCTTCACTTTGTGGTACCTGATCCAGTTGACCGTTTTTGTGAAGGTATAGATAAAGAAGTTCAGCGTTGAAGGTCCAAATTTATCAAAGTTAACGATCAGCGTCTGTTTGGCATCAATATCAGGGTGGGTCTCGAGCATGGTTCTGACTTCATCAACAATGAGCGCTAATTTGTCTGCATCTTGATAACGAAGACCAAAGGTTTCATTGATTCTGCGATTCAGCATTCTGGATGGGTTCTCCACCACAATACTACTGAACACAGAATTTGGAACGTACAAAGGGCGCTTATCAAATGTGCGAATGATCGTCATACGCCAGCCAATGCGTTCTACGGTTCCTTCAATTTGACGATCGGGAGAGCGTATCCAATCACCGACTTTAAAAGGTCGGTCGAAGTAAATCATCATGCCGCCAAAGAAATTAGACAACAGATCTTTAGCCGCCAAACCGACAATTAAACCACCGACACCACCAAAGGTAAGCAAGCCAGATAAGCTGAGCCCAAACGCCTGCATGATCGTTAGGCCACCCATCACCATGAAGAACAGTCGAGCAACCTTTGCGATAGCTTGAACTGTGGTTTCATCTCTGGTTTTTTGTTCTAAAACATAGGCCTCTGAGTTAGTAATCATTCTCAGAGTAAACCAAACAAATGTACATATAATTAAGATGTGTTTAAGCGTTTTTAACCAGTTGATTTCATTGCCAAACTGGTCTTGAAGTATCAGGCCGATAGATACCATGCCTGGCCAGCACCAGATCAGGGTACTCACTGGTGTTTTTAGGGCATCTAGAATTAGGTCATCCCAGTGGAACGGGGTCTTCTGAACCAGTATTTCTAAGCGATTATGGACAATTCGCCAAATCACCCAAGCAAAGAAACTTGCAATGGTGATAAACAAGACGCTATTTCCCCAGCTATTGTGGCTCTGGGTGATGTAAGTTTGAACTTGGTTTATGAATTCATTCATAGTGTGTACTGCCGCAGAAATTATGGGTTCGAAATTAGCAGAAATCACTTTTGTTCTCTACCTTTATAAATCAAGCGATTAGCTGACAATCGTATCTATCTATGGATATATAGTCGTTTTTTTGTATGAAGACAATTTAGTTATTTGTTTTCGACGTTACGTAGCTTTGCAAGTGGAGCAATGAATGAGTGACAAACAGTTTGCCGTTATTGGGTTAGGGCGATTTGGCCTTTCTGTGTGTAAAGAGCTTCAAGATTCAGGAGCTCAAGTTCTTGCTGTTGATATCGACGAAGATAAAGTGAAAGAGGCTGCTGCTTTTGTGTCGCAAGCGATTGTTGCCAATTGTACCAGTGAAGAAACGGTGGTTGAGCTTAGGTTAGACGATTATGACATGGTCATGGTGTCAATTGGAGCTGATGTTAACGCCAGCATCCTGGCTACATTGGTCGTCAAAGAGGCCGGGGCTAAAACGGTTTGGGTAAAGGCCAATGATAAATTTCACGGTAAAATCCTTTCGAAAATAGGTGCTGATCATATCATCATGCCGGAACGAGATATGGGAATACGTGTCGCTCGAAAAATGCTAGATAAACGCGTCCTGGAATTCATAGATCTCGGTAGCGACCTAGCGATGACAGAAATCGTAATAGGACATAAATTCTTAGGAAAACGACTCTGCGATTTAAACTTGTGTAAAGAAGCGGATGTACAAGTCTTGGGCTTTAAGCGCGGTCCTAACCTAACCAAAGCACCGTCGTTGGATATCAGTTTGGAGATAGGTGATGTCGTTATTATTGCAGGACCGAAAACTCTCTTGGCTCATAAACTCAAAAACTTATCGTAAGGTGAGTATATGAATTCGTTAAATCGAAGAGGGCTTTTTTACGCTTTAGAGCAAGATAACAAGCGCAAAAAAGGCTCTGAACCTAAGGTTATCCTGACGAGCTTTCTTGCGGTGCTTATTCCTTCTGCGATATTGCTGACTCTGCCTGTTTTCTCGGTTACAGGATTAAGTTTTACGGATGCATTGTTTACGGCTACATCAGCGATCAGTGTGACAGGATTAGGCGTGGTCGATACTGGTGAGCATTTCACTTTGTCTGGAAAGATCTTGCTGATGTTTTTGATGCAAGTTGGTGGCTTGGGGCAGATGACGTTGTCTGCGGTGCTGCTCTACATGTTTGGAGTTCGGCTAAGCTTGAAACAACAAGCGTTGGCGAAGGAAGCGCTTGGACAAGATCGTAAGGTTAACCTCCGAAAATTAGTCAAGAAGATTATCATCTTTGCATTGGTTGCGGAGTGTCTTGGTTTCGTGTTGCTCTGTTTCCGTTGGGTTCCTGAAATGGGTTGGGCAACGGGAAGCTTTTATGCGCTTTTTCATGCGATTTCAGCGTTCAATAACGCAGGCTTTGCCCTATTTTCAGACAGTATGATGAGTTTTGTCGATGATCCATTGGTGATCTTTACCTTAGCGGGCCTATTCATTTTTGGTGGACTAGGTTTTACGGTGGTTGGCGATCTCTCGAGTAATTGGCGTAGAGGATTCAAACACCTTCATCTACACACTAAGATAATGTTAACGGCGACACCGACTTTATTGTTAGTAGGCACAGTGATGTTTTGGTTATTGGAGAGGAATAACTCAACAACGATGGAAGGTTTGTCTATCCAAGGTCAGTGGCTTGCGGCTTTTTTCCAGTCTGCTAGCGCACGTACTGCTGGTTTCAATAGCGTGGATTTATCGCAGTACACACAACCTGCATTGTTGGTGATGATAGTACTGATGCTGATTGGCGCTGGCTCAACTTCTACAGGGGGCGGAATTAAGGTATCGACCTTTGCCGTGGCATTTGTTGCGACCTGGACTTTTCTACGTCAGAAAAAACATGTGGTGATGTTTAAACGTACGGTAACGTGGCAAGCGGTAACAAAGTCATTGGCCATTATTGTGGTAAGTGGGGCGCTATTAACCACTGCGATGTTTTTGTTAATGCTTACTGAAAAAGCGGCGTTTGATCGAGTTATGTTTGAAGTAATTTCTGCTTTTGCAACGGTTGGGTTAACGGCGGGGCTAACAGCTAATCTTTCTGAGCCTGGGAAATACATCATGATTGTCGTGATGGTAATAGGGCGGATTGGTCCTTTGACTTTAGCTTATATGTTAGCTCGTCCAGAACCGTCCTTATTGAAATACCCAGAAGATACTGTGTTAACGGGTTAATAATGTTAACAGGCTAATAAACAAAGTTTTGTTAGTAATAAAAAAGCCAGCGATCTGCTGGCTTTGTTGTTTATGCTTGGCTTTTATGCAGAGCTATTTAACCCTCAAACATTTCCACGTATTCTTCATAACCTTGTTCTGCTAATTTATCGGCAGGGACAAAACGCATAGCAGCTGAGTTCATGCAGTAGCGTAAACCTGTTGGTTTTGGACCATCTTTAAATACATGACCTAGGTGAGAGTCACCAAATTTACTGCGAACCTCTGTTCTTGGGTAAAGCAGTTTGTAGTCAGTAGTCGTTACGACATAAGCCTCGCTGATTGGCTGTGTAAAGCTCGGCCAACCTGTACCTGATTTGTATTTGTCTTTTGAAGAGAATAAAGGCTCACCCGTTACGATATCAACGTAAATACCTTCTTGCTTGTTATCCCAGTATTTGTTGTCAAACGGGCGCTCTGTTGCGTCGTCTTGTGTCACATCGTATTGCAGTGAAGTTAGAGACGCTTTGATCTCTGCATCAGACGGCTTGTTGTATGTCTTAGTATTGGCTGTCGCATTCTTACCATCGATGATCTGACGGATGGTTTGCGGGTTTTCTTTTCTATCATCGCCGAAGATTTTATCTAGGTACTGATCACGACCAGAAGCGTAGCGGTAGTAGTTATAACGAACCTTGCTCTTCTTGTAATAATCTTGATGGTAATCTTCCGCTGGCCAGAATTTTTCAAATTCAATCAGTTCTGTTTTTAGTGGTTCACCAAAGATCTGAGCTTTGTCGATCTCCATCATGAAGTTTTGAGCGACGTCTTTTTGCTCTTGGTTATGATAGAAAATAGCAGGTCGATATTGTGGACCTCTATCAACGAATGAACCCTTGTCATCAGTTGGGTCGATATGTCTGAAGAACTGGTCAAGCACCTGTTCATAGCTAACCACATCAGGGTTATAAGTCACGTTGATCACTTCTATGTGACCAGACTTACCCGATGAAACTTGTTTGTAGGTTGGATTTTCTAATTCACCACCAGAATAGCCAGAGATAACGTCTGTCACGCCTGTCAGTTTTTCTAGATCGGATTCTGTACACCAAAAACAACCACCAGCCAGTGTCGCGATTTCAGCTTTACCTGAATTAGCTGTTTTATCCATTGTATTGGCGGTGCCAGTTTGGCTTACAAATAGCGAAATCAGTGGTAGCGCAACCACGAGTGATACCAATATTTTAGATAATTTATTCATAGATACCTCATCTTGACGTTTTTCTCATTCGATTTTGAATGTACGAATAGAGACAGGTTTTAGATGGAAAAAATTGCATTATTCACAAAAAAATATGTCATTGAGAAAATCTTGCTCATAAATGCCGCCAGTAGTAGGGTGTAGACATTAATATAAATAATAGATAATGATGACGTTTACGTACATCTAAGGAACAGCATGCAAGCAGAAGTTAAATGGGTCGAAGGCTTTAAATTTCTAGGTCAATCTCAATCAGGCCATTCTGTCGTTATGGATGGAAGTGGTGGTGCTACCGCGCCAAGCCCTATGGAAATGGTGTTAATGGCTGCTGGTGGTTGTAGCTCTGTTGATGTAGTTGATGGCTTGAAATCTGCTGGTCAGAACATCACGGGTTGTAATGCAAAACTAGAAACGACACGTCGTGAAACCGCGCCAAAAATCTTTACCGTGATTAATATTCATTTTGAAGTGTCTGGTGACAACCTTGACCCTGAGCTAGTAGCTAAAGTATGTGCTGATTCATTAGAGAAGTATTGTTCAGTATGCCTGATGCTGGGTGCTGGCGTAGAGATGACCCACAGCTGGGAAATCGTCTAGTCTTCTGATTGTATAGCTTGGCGTTAGGCTGTTTTTTACGGCTTACGGCTTAAAGTTTACGAATTATGGACAAAGACAGATAAAGAAAAGGGCGGAGTACTTGAAAGTGCTCCGCCCTTATTATTTCAGTTATTGTCGAGAGATCTTAGTTACTGTAGATAGCTTTTATTGAGCAGTTTCTACGATAACTTCTTCAACTTGTACTTCTTGCTGGTATTCAAAACCAGGAATAGTTGCGTCAACACGACGGTTTTGAGAACGGCCTTCTGCAGTATCGTTTGTTGCAATAGGGTTCTCTTCACCTTCACCAGACGCTGAAATGCGGTCTGCTTCAATGCCTTGCTCTTCGATGTATGCTGCTACCGCTGCTGCACGCTTCTTAGAGATCATCATGTTGTATTCAGCTGCGCCTGTCGAGTCTGTGTGACCAACAACATCAACTGACGATTGAGGGTGAGCATTAAGTACTTCAACTAATGGCATTAGCGCAATTTTACCATCTGTAGACAGTTCAGTGCTGTTAGTCGCGAACATTTCTTGAGAGTAGCTCTCTGTTTGCGCTTTAGTCACAACAACGGTTGTCTTCTCTTCAACAACAACTGCTGGCTCTGTGATTGGCTCAGATGGCGCTTGTGTTACTGCTACCGCAGAAGCTGTAGCAGCAGCCGCTGATGCTGTTGTGTTACCTGTACCGAAGTTGTAGCTAACACCAACAGACAGTAGATTTGAGTTTAAGTCTTGAACGTAGTTGTCGTCGAAATCATCAAAGTATTGATATTCAACACGCAGTGCCCAATCAGAAGATAGTTGCTTCTCTACACCGATACCTGCAGAAAGAACAACGTCGTCTTCACCACCGTGTGAAATGTAAGCAGGACCTGCTTTGAAGAATACGTCAAACTCTTGTTGCACTGGCAGGCGGTACATTGGCGTTAGTGATATGGCGATTAGAGGGTCGCTGAATGCTGCTGTTGAACCGTTCTTAGAAAAGCTTGTTTTATAATCACCTAAGAAATCAGAGCTTAACTCGATACCAAGTCTGTCAGTGAAGTTATAACCAGAGTAAATACCGGCACCAATTGCATCATCATCACATTTAGCACCGCTTACACATGCGCTGTCTAGCCAGCCCACGCCCACTTTAGCACCAACGTAAGTAGTTGCAGCAATAGAAGGAGTTGCTGCTAGGCCTGAAGCCGCAACAATAGCACACATGATTTTTGACAGTCTTTTCATAATCTTATCCTTGGATTAACTCTTATTGTTATCTGAACCTACCAGGAAAACGATTACTTATTGGGTATGACACTGCTTACAATAAGTAAATCAAGGCGTTGGTTCAGCTGGATCTATTTTTTACTTAGTACTTATATTGTTAATCTGATTGCGTATTGTAGTCAATGAAATTGTTAAAAATTATATATTTAAGGTGCTATTTACTGTTTTATTTGTCAATAATATGTTGTCTTAAATGTTGGAATCGGATGAACCTCGTATCACCGACGTAGTTTTACAAGGTTTTGGTGTTGTTTTTTTATACAGAGTGCGGATTTATTGAGCTGGCTTATAGGTTTATGGGCGCTCACCTGCAATTAAACGTTTTTCAATATCGGCAATGACACTAGGCAAGTCTGCAATAGTATCGATCAAATAGTGCGGGTTTGACCTATTTAGCTTCACACTTGCTTTCTCTCGTGCTGTTTGAAGCGTTGCTTCTTCTGCATCCAAATATTCTTGGTACGTTAAGCCAGCCTCGTTACCTGATAGAACAAGGCCAACTGTCCACATGCCTGCGTTGTGGCCTTCATCGATTCCAGGTGCTGCGTCATCCACTTTCACACACGCTGCAACGTTAGTTACGCCCAAATCAATCACGTTTTTAAGCGCCATAAACGGAGCAGGGCGACCACCTTGTGGTAAGTCATCAGTTGCGACTACGTTATCAGGAAGGTAACCGTAATCTGCTGCAGCTGGAATCAGTACGTCCATCACTTCTCGCGGATAACCTGAGCAAGAACCGATTTTTACGTTCTTCTCTTTTAGGTTATTCACGACCTCTATGGCATTCAAGATTGGTTCGGCATGGTCGGCTACTTTTGCTTTCTGAAGAGGCATGAATGCCGCGTAGATCGCATCAACGTCTTCACTTGTCATCGTGCGTCCGAATTGAGCATTCCAACGAGCGTCAACAGCTGGAATTCGACCAACCGCTTGGATGTGCTCCCATTTGCCGATACCCATAGGTTCACGCGCTTCTGCTAGGTCGATATCAAACTCGAAACCTTGCTTGAATGCTTCGACAAAAATACTGGTTGGAGCAAATGAGCCAAAATCAACGATAGTGCCAGCCCAGTCAAAGATAACCGCTTGGATAGGTGATGTCGTGTTCATAATAATGTCCTATTGTGTGTCACTTCCCGCCTGTTTAATACTCAAAGGTTCAGTCGGGAGGTTACGGGTTGTTTTAGGTTGTTGGTTGCTTGAAATTATTGCTTCAAGGCATGCTTTCCACGGTGGTTCAAAGGTATTCAAAGTCTTTGCTGACTTTGGCTATCGCTTTTTCGAATACAGACAGAGCGACTTCTAGCTCGCTACGGCTGATGATCAATGGTGGGCTCAACTGAATCACGTTACCTTGTGACACCTTAAAGCTCAGGCCATCGTTCAGACATTGATAAAGTACTGCTTCTGCTTCATCGAAAGCTCGGGTCTTAGTGATATGGTCGGTGACCAACTCCACGGCCCAAAGCAGGCCGATGCCGCGAACGTCACCAATAACTGGGTATTTCTCTTTCATTTGAAGCAGTTGTTCACGCACGAATACGCTGTCTGCTTGCACTTTTTCAAGTAGATTTTCTTGCTCAATCACTTCCATGGTCGCGAGTGCTGCTGCACAGCCAATTGGGCTTTTCTCATGGGTGTAGTGCCCAAGAGATACCTGCGCTGCCGTGTTGTATTTGTCTTTGGTGACCATGGCTGCAATTGGAACCAAGCCGCCGCCAAAGCCTTTACCGATACATAGGATGTCAGGTTCGATATCAAACGCTTGGTGAGTAAACCATTCGCCGCTACGACCCATGCCATTTGGGATGTCGTCAATGATCAATATGACGTTGTGTTTGTCACAGATCTCACGGATGCGTTTCCAATAAGCCTTACTTGGCACTTGAACGTCTGTGTTACGAACCGCTTCGGCAATGAAGGCACCGATGCCACCTTCTTTTTCAATGACGTACTCAAGGTAATCGGCATAGTGCACATCACATGCAGTCTCATTGTTATCGCCTGCGCTACTCCCACTTAACGGAAAACTATCGCGAGGCGAAAAAGAGTCTCTAAGCGGAAAAGCACCACGATAGGAAACTGCTGGTGGAATGCGTTCTACGCCAGCCATTAATGGCCCCATACCTTCGCGGAAACAGGCTTCACCGCCGACAGATATTGCATCCAGTGACGCGCCATGGAATGAGTCCCACAATGAAACGACTTTGAAGTTGTTGGTGACATGTCGAGCAAGTTTGAGCGCCATGCCGATCACCGATGTACCACCGGGAGCAAACAACACGCGATTCAAATCGCCACCACAGATCTGGGTGAGCTTCTCAGCACACTGAACAGCCGTTTCATTGGTAAAGCGACGCGGTGAAAACGGCAATGACGCCATTTGTTGAGTCACTTTATTAATGATATGTGGGTGGCCATAACCAAGCTGATGAACATTATTGCCGTGAAAGTCCATGTACTTTTTGCCCGTCGCATCTTGAATATAGATGCCTTCGGCTGCTTCAAGGGTGTCTAGGCAAGGCGTTGACATCGCTTGATGAAGAAACACGTCAGCATCACGCTTTAACATCGCTTGAGTCGCATCATCGTTTAGCGATTCGTTCCATTTTTTGCGTGCTGGCGTGGTGTTCACATCGCCTTCGCTTCGAAAGTGCGTTGCCTTTAGATCTGGCTCTTGATTGGTCGTCGTCATTATTTGATGTCCCAGTACATAGCGTTTTTCACTGCGCCAATTAGGTCTTCAATGTCTGACGGGTAAACTTCACCGATGTTACCGATACGGAAGCAGTCTGCGTTTGAAACCTTGCCCGGGTAGATCACAAACCCTTGCTCTTTCAAACGGTCATAGAATTCCTTGAACTGGTAATCGCTATGAGTTGGAGAGTAGAAAGAGGTGATGATAGGTGAGTGAAGGTCATCGTTAAGCAGTGGTTCAAAACCAAGAGAGCGCATGCCAGCAACCAATGTGGTTTGGTTGGCTTGGTAGCGATTGTGACGAGCTTCAATGCCGCCTTCTTGCTCCAATTCAAGCAACGCTTGGTAAAAAGCACGCACCGTGTGAGTGGGAGAGGTGAAGCGCCATTTACCGTGGTTGCTTTCCATGCAGTGCCATTGGTCAAACAGGTCAAGGCTTAATGAGCGAGCTTGGCCTTTACACTTCTCAAGTTCCGATTGCTTAGCAATAACAAAGCCGAACCCCGGTACACCTTGAATGCACTTGTTTGCTGAGCTGATCATGTAATCGATACCCAAATCAGCAATATCCATAGGGATACCGCCAAAACTCGACATCGCATCAAGAATGACGGTTTTGTTGTGTTGTTTTGCTAATTTGGCAATCTCTTCAATTGGATTCAGCATGCCAGTGGTGGTTTCACAGTGGACAATCGCCACGTGGGTAATGTCTGAATCCATGGCCAATGCCGTTTCCATTTCGTTCAAGTCAGGCTGTGATGTTTCACCTGGAGAAACGACATGGCATGGAATGTTTAAATATTCTGCGATTTGAGCAATACGAGCACCATACGCACCGTTATCAACAACAAGAAGCTTACCGTTGTTAGAGATAACACTACCAATCGTTGCTTCAACTGAAGCGGTACCGCTGCCTTGCATTAATACGCTTGTGTATCCCGGCTGCTTAGTGGCTAAAGTCACTAGCTTGCTACGAATCACTTCAACAACGTCTTTGTTGTATTCATCATCCCAAGTACACCAGTCTTTTAGCATCGCTTGGCGGACGGTTTCAGAAGTAGATAGAGGGCCTGGTGTCAGTAGTAAGTATTCGTTTCTCATGTTCAGTTCTCGTGATGTTCATTTTGGACTATACCAATATTTAAGGTTACTTTAACAACCAAATTAAACGGTCGTAAATAGCCCAAACGTCATTTTCACAAAAGCTTCATATTTAAAACTGGCCACTTGTCTGAGATATTTTCCTATCTTTAAACTGCCATTTTTTGTTCATTTAACCGTCACAAAAGTCGATTAGGTTAATACTCGTTATCTGGTACATACCAAGTTGTGGGTGTGTGCTAACAACCTAAATGAATTTATGGATATAGGTGCCTTTTAATGAGGCTTCTAGCTTTAACAACCTTAACCTTGGCAATTTTTAATTTTGGCAACTTCTCATTTTAGAGTTGAGCCTGACTGGAGAAAATGATGAAAAACCGTTTTATGAAAGGATCACTTGCAGCATTAGTTACGCTATTAGCTGGTAACGCTTATGCAGCACAGGAAGTGACGGTTTACACTGCTTTTGAAACTGACATTTTAGCTAAATACAAAAATGCTTTCGAAAGTGAAAACCCAGACATCAACATCAAGTGGGTACGTGATTCAACTGGGATCATGACGGCAAAATTATTGGCTGAGAAAAACAACCCTCGTGCAGAAGTAGTTTGGGGACTTGCGGGTTCTTCTATGGCTCTGCTTAAAGAAGAGGGCATTCTGAAACCTTACACACCTCAAGGTGTAGAAGCGTTACGCGCTAACCTTAACGATCCACAATCTACTCAAGCTTGGTACGGCAATGATGCATTCTTTAATGCCGTTTGCTTTAACGAAATAGTTGCTAAGCAACTGAACCTGCCAGTGCCTAAGTCTTGGGATGATCTAACGAAGCCTATCTACAAGGGCCACATTGCGATGCCAAACCCAGCGTCTTCTGGTACGGGTTACATGCAGGTTTCAGCTTGGTTACAAAACATGGGTGAAGACCAAGGTTGGAACTACATGCAGAAGCTAGATCAAAACATTGCTCATTACACGCACTCAGGTTCGAAGCCATGTGTTCAAGCGGGTATGGGGGAAGTGGCTATCGGAATTTCTATGGCGAGCCGAGGTGCGAAGCTAAAAACTCAAGGTGCGCCACTTTCTGTGATTACGCCTGAAGGTATCGGTTGGGAATCTGAAGCGGTAGGTCTTGTTAAGCCTTCCGATGCAGCACAACGTGTTATCGATTGGTCAATATCTAAAGCAGCGAATGAACTTTACATCGAAATGTACCCAGTTGTTGGTCACCAAGATGTAACAGGTAAAGCAGAGAACTTCCCGAACGTAGAGAAGAATATGGCAAAAATGGACTTCGCTCGCATGGGCAGCGAACGTGCAGATGTTCTGAAAACATGGTCTGAGAAGTTTGACGCTAAATCAGAGCCAAAATCTTAATCGACTGAGATCTTTAGTCTATTAGCTACTTGGTTCATTAACTACTGAGCTTATTAGACACATAGTTTATTAGATATGCAGCTCATTAGAAGTTAGAAATCAGTAAAGGAAGGCTTCGGTCTTCCTTTTTTAGTTTTACGCCTTTAGGTTTTTAGTAAGGTACAACAAATGAAAAAGCACTACTCATATTGGTTCAAGCAAGCATTGGAACAGGAATTTGGCAGCATCAACGCGGGGCTAGAATCCGCTAAACCGCTTCAAAAAGACGTTAACTGTGATATCGCTATTGTCGGCGGTGGGTACACCGGTTTATGGACGGCGATTTTAATCAAACAACAACAGCCTCAAAAGCACGTTGTGGTGATTGAAAAAGGCTTGTGTGGCAGCGGTGCTTCCGGCTCCAACGGCGGCTGTATGTTGACGTGGTCGACTAAGTATCCAACGTTGAAGAAGCTCTACGGCAAACAACAAGCAAAATGGTTGGTTAAAGAATCGGAAAAGGTCATTTACGAAATAGAAGCTTTCTGTAATGAACATAACATCGATGCGCATCTGTATCGCAGTGGGACTTATTACACCGCGACCAATGAAGCGCAAAAGGGAGGAATGGAACCTGTTGTGAATGAGTTGGTCAAGCAAGGTATAAATAGTTGGAAGAAGTGTGACAACTCTTTGGCTGATAAAGCGGGATCTGATCGCCACATTGAAGGTTACTACTCAGAAGCTGCGGGCAGTGTTCAGCCAGCTTTATTAGCGCGAGGTTTACACCGAGTTGCGCTCGAACTGGGTGTCGAAATTCACGAAAACACAGAGATGACGTCACTCGACTATGGCTCCCCAGCTCGTATCCAGATTAAGGGCGGAGCTGTGTTTGCGGACAAAGTGATCTTAGCGCTTAATGCATGGATGCTCGATCACTTTAAAGAGTTCAAGCGCAGCATCGTGGTTGTCTCGTCTGATATGGTAGTGACTAAGCCTATTCCAGAAAAACTCAAGCAGTTTGGCCCCGAAAAAGGAGCGGCGGTGGTGGATTCTCGTATCTTTGTTCATTACTACCGTGACACCCAAGATGGACGACTCATGTTGGGCAAAGGCGGCAATAAATTCTCGTTTGCGAATCAAGTCGAAAGCATGTTCAACCAGACCACCAACTATCTGCCGATTCTCAATCAATCATTCCAAAAACTGTTTCCTAAGTTGGAGCAGAATGAATTCGATTACAATTGGTCAGGCGGCTCAGATCGTTCGGTCACAGGTTTGCCATTTTTCGGTAATCTAAAAGGCCAAAGTAATATCTATTATGGGCTTGGTTACTCTGGTAATGGCGTTGCTCAAACCCGTATGGGCGGGAAGATTTTGTCAGCAATGGTACTCAATATCGACAACGCTTGGACACAAAGCGGTTTAACTAACGGCCCGTTAGGACATTTCCCACCAGAGCCATTCCGTTGGGTAGGTGCCATGATGGTGCGTGATGCAGTACGAAGAAAAGAGAACGCGGAAGATTCCGGTAACACGCCATTGTGGCTTGATAGGCAATTGGCAAAGTTGGCGGGTGCAGCAGGTAAAGCCGACAAGGTTGAATCGTAAACTAATCTAGCGTTCAAGTTTGAGGTACACACGAAGGCTCTCAGTGACTTTTTGGTTGGTCATTGAGGGCGTTCAACGTTGAATTAACTTTCAATGCTGAACAAGTAGCAATCTTTAATGCTTATTATATCTGCAATATAACTGTCATTTAGCTTCTATAAATTTGTCACTCAACTGCAATATTCTCAGTTTAAATTTGGTATATACCATATAGAGAGTGCTGTAGTATGAGCAACCAAACTTATTTGAATATTGAAAACGTTGTAAAGCAATTTGGCCAATTTACAGCGTTAAAAGACATCTCCTTATCAATAGATAAAGGCGAGTTCGTCTGTTTCCTTGGCCCATCTGGCTGTGGAAAAACCACCTTATTACGTGCGATTGCAGGTCTAGATTTACCAACTTCAGGCTCTATTGAGCAGAACGGTAAGGATACGACCTTCCTGCCACCAGAAAAGCGTGACTTTGGTATCGTATTTCAATCTTATGCTTTGTTTCCCAATCTCACAGTGGAAGAAAACATTGCGATTGGTCTGAAGAATCAAGGGATGTCGACCAAAGAAGCTCTGGAAACAGTAGAGTCTTGGTTAGAAACGATTGGTTTACCGACGTCTGGCCAAAAATATCCGAATCAACTGTCTGGTGGACAACAGCAGCGTGTTGCTCTGGCTCGCGCATTGGCGTTGTCTCCAGGTTTGTTATTACTTGATGAGCCGCTTTCTGCGTTGGATGCGAAGGTCAGAACACATTTGCGTGACGAGATCTGCCAGCTGCAACGTAAACTGGGTATTACGACCATAATGGTGACGCACGACCAAGATGAAGCCTTGACGATGGCAGACCGAATAGTGGTGATGAACCATGGTGTCATTGAGCAAGTAGGTGCCCCACAAGAGATCTACCAAAAACCAGTCAGTCGTTTTGTGGCTGAGTTTGTTGGCAGCATGAACTTCATTCAAGCTTCTGTCGCAGCGCAAGGCAAGATACGTATTGCTGAGTCGATGTTACCGTTGCCGGGTTTAGATAACCTCACTCCAAAACTTGGGGACGTTTTTGATATCGCAGTTCGTCCGGAACAAATTCAGTTTGTGGATCGTTTTAGTGAATCATTACCCGTGAGAATCGTATCAAGCGAATTCTTAGGGGCGTTTTATCGTGTTGAGTGTCAATTGCAACATGACTCAACGGTGAAAGAGATCATCGTTGATGTATCAGTCAAAGAGTTCAATCGATTGAAGCTCCGCCGCAGTGATATTCGTTATGTTGCGTTTGATCAAGATGGCCTGAGAGCTTACCCATCGAAAAGCCTGCAAGTGATGGAAGACGAGGCGGCGTAAACAATCATGGAATCGACTCAAATGATGCAATCTAAACTGTTAATTCAGCGACGAGTACAACCTTTCCTTGCTCGGTTAAGTAAAGACAACGTAATTCTATTTGGACTGTTGGCATTTTTGTCTGTGGTCATGACACTGTTTATTCTGATGCCACTATGGGCAATGTTGAAAAAAAGCGTTCAGAACGCAGACGGTGAATTTGTAGGTTTACAGAATTTCGCCACGTACTTCGCTTCTCAAAGCCTTTGGCAATCTGTAGGGAACACTTTTACTTTGGGTCTGCTAGTCACGGTCGTAGTTGGTGTATTAGCGTTTGGTTATGCTTATGCTCTGACCCGCTCATGCATGCCATTCAAGGGGCTTTTTCAAGTGTTGGGTTCAGCGCCGATTCTTGCTCCGTCACTGCTTCCCGCGATTAGTCTTATCTTCCTGTTTGGTAACCAAGGTATTGCTAAGGAAGTATTAGGGGGTAATTCGGTCTATGGTTTGATTGGCATATCATTGGGCTTGATATTCTGGACGTTTCCACATGCCTTAATGATTTTAACTACTTCATTGAGAACCTCTGACGCTCGTCTTTATGAAGCGGCACGAGCCTTAAACACTTCACCTTTGAAAACCTTCTTTATGGTGACGTTACCAGCAGCAAAGTATGGTTTGATCAGCACTTTGATCGTTGTGTTTACATTGGTAGTTTGTGACTTTGGCGTACCGAAGGTGATTGGTGGTAGTTACAACGTGTTATCGACCGACATATTTAAACAGGTGGTAGGGCAACAGAATTTCTCGATGGGTGCAGTGACCAGTATCATCTTGCTGTTGCCTGCATTATTGGCGTTTACCGTTGATCGCTGGGTTCAAAAGAAGCAGAAGAGCCTATTTGATACTCGCTCTGTCGCGTACCAACCAGAGCCAAGCACTATGCGTGATGGGTTGTGCTTTCTTTATTGTGCCATCATATCGGCGGCTGTGATTATTGTGTTGGGTATGGCGATATACGGGTCAATGGTCACGTTCTGGCCTTGGAACAAGGCGTTAACACTAAATAACTATAATTTTTCTGAGATGAGTACTTACGGTTGGACGCCATTCTTCAACTCTTTAACGCTAGGCGTATGGACAGCAATTGTCGGCACGGTATTGATTTTCTTGGGTGCTTATTGCATTGAGAAAGGCAGAGCATTCGGCCCTATTCGTCAAGCAATGCAAATGCTCAGTGTGGTACCGATGGCGGTTCCGGGTATGGTGCTTGGTTTAGGGTATATCTTTTATTTCAACGATTTAAGTAACCCTTTAAACTTCCTATACGGAACAATGGCGTTCTTGGTTATTAACACCGTGGTCCACTACTACACAGTCGGTCACATGACGGCGTTGACTGCATTAAAACAACTACCTGATGAAATTGAAGCGACCGCAGCCTCGGTGAACTTACCGCAATACAAGCTGTTCTTTAAGGTGACGGTGCCAGTTTGTCTGCCTGCGATTTTAGATATTGCGACATACCTGTTTATTAATGCACTTACCACGACATCTGCGGTAGTATTCTTGTATTCTACCGATACGATACCTGCGTCAGTTTCAGTACTGAATATGGACGACGCGGGGCAAACGGGTGCAGCAGCTGCCATGGCGGTGATGATCATGATATCGGCAGCGAGCGCGAAGTTGATTCATATGTTAATCAATAAGTTATTCGAGAAGCGCACCCAAGCTTGGCGTAAACGCTAGCAAACCATTTTATATTGCAGTTGGCCAAGGAGTGGCTGACGACAAGAACAAGAATAAAAGGAAATGAAGTGCAGTACGTAAAAATCAAAGATGTCATCGTAGAGCAGATAGAGTCGGGGATGTTAACGCCACGACAGAAACTGCCTGCTGAGCGCAAACTGGCTGAATCGTTCGATACCACACGTGTTACGTTGCGTGAAGCCTTGTCTTCACTTGAAGCGGAAGGGCGTATTTATCGAGAAGATCGACGTGGTTGGTTTATCTCTCCTGATCCGCTTCGTTACGATCCTACGCAAACGTTGAACTTCACTAACATGGCTTTGTCTCAGAACCGTAAGCCGAAAACAGAGTTGGTGTCGGCGAAAGGGATGTTAGCAACCAAGGAAGCGACAAAGCTTCTTAATCTTCAACCGTTCTCAGATGTTTATCGAGTGGACAGAGTTCGCTACCTTGAAGACAGACCGGTTGTGTATGTGACGAACTACATTCGACCTGAGCTGTTCCCTAACTTGCTTGACTACGACTTGTCTAAATCGTTGACTGACATCTACCGAGAGCACTTTGGTGTTGTGTATCAGAAGATCCGTTACCGCGTGAGTACAACGTCTTTGCTTGGCGAAACAGCCCAAGCACTGCGTGCGACCTCAGGGTCTCCGGCTATGGTGGTCGAGCGTGTTAACTATAATCAAGATGGTGATTTGATTGACTGCGATATTGAATATTGGCGCCATGACGCGATCAGTATCGAGTCGATAGCGCAGTTAGAACGTTAAATGTGCTAGTTACTCCATCGTTTTTATAGATTCATTGGAAAGCCTCTTACCCGGAGGTTTTTTTATCACTTATGTTTAGCCATTCGCTGATCAATTAATAGAACAGGAACGAAATGGAAGTCTCTGCCATTGTTATCGTGATTATTTCAGCTTTGCTGCATGCGGGTTGGAATGTTCTAGGCAAGTCTAATCAAGGATCGGGTTCGTCTTTCTTTCTGGCTTCTGGCTTTGCCGCTGCCGCGATATTGACGCCTTACTTGATCTGGTATGTTCACAGTGTTGGCCTGTCAAATATCTCACTTCCATTTTGGCAACTGGTTTTCTTGAGTGGGATTTGCCAAATCGTCTATTTGATTGGGCTAGGGACTGCCTATAAACAAGCAGACATCGGCGTGATTTACCCAATGGCAAGAGCACTGCCCGTGTTGATGGTGGGTTTAGGCACGGTGTTAATAGGCTATGAGCTGTCACCTAATCAATGGTTTGGGTTCACCTTGATTACTTTGGGTTGTTTGTTTGTACCACTTAAGAAGTTTTCAGATCTTAGGTTAAAAGCGTATCTCAACCTTGGCGTACTGTGGGCGTTAATCGCGGCCATTGGTACCACGGGTTACTCGATTATTGATAAAGAGGCCCTTCTATTATTGGAGCCTCTAAGCACGCCTAGTATCACTAACAAGTACACCGCGATTTTCTACCTAGGTATTCAGTTTTGGGCGATTGTGATTCCGCTGAGTATTTGGTTATTCGTGACCAACCAAAGAATCGAGTTTACCAACGCATGGATACTGCGTAAAAGAGCAACACTTGCTGGCATCATGATGGCATCGACCTATGGTCTGGTGTTGTTTGCAATGACCATGACAGAAAACGTCAGCTTGGTTGTGGCACTTAGACAAGTAAGCATCATCTTCGGCGTAGTGATGGGGATCTACTTTTTAAAGGAAAAGTGGCATACCACTCGCGGTGTAGGCGTGGCTTTTATCATTGCCGGTTTAGTTATCTCTCTGAATTAAAAGTCATGTTGAGGTCTTGGAAGTTTGAGTTTTTGCGTTAGAAACTAAAACGCCCTTAACTATATTACTGTCGTTAAGAGCGTTTAGTTTTCGATAATTAACTTTAACCAGCGAGCGCCTGAGCATCCTGTTGTTTTAGCGCTTTGTGGCCATCTTCAGTGACGCCACGTTTCCAGTAGCTGCTGATGTAGATGTTCTCTTTGGTTACTTCTTTTTCGTTTCGGAAGTACTGTCTTAGTTCACGCATGCTTTCAAATTCACACGCCGTCCAAACCGCAACCTGACCCTCTAACCATTCTGAATTGCGAACCGTTTTTGAAAGTGTTTCTTCAGTTTCATCTTCAATTAACCAAGTGACCTTGATCCCTTGAGGTACTTCAAGTATTTGCCTGTCTGCTGCTGAGTTGATCTGAATAACAGCGTGACCCGTTGCTGTTTCTGGAAGTGTTTTCACTTTTGCAGAAAGTGCAGGCAGTGACGTCATGTCTGCAACTAAGAAGAACCAATCAGATTCAAGGTTCAGCCCTTGAATTAAGCCTGGTCCTGCCACTGAAATCGTGTCTCCGACTTCTGCATTCATTGCCCACCTTGCGGCAAAACCACATTGCAAATCTGTGGTGATGTGGCGAACGAAATCAACCTCAATCCATTTTTCTACAGAGTTGTACTGACGAATTGTATAAGTGCGCATGGTTGGGCGCTCACCTTCGTTCAGTCGGCTTAAATCAGTGGTGCCGAGTGGCGAGAATAAAAGCTTGATGTAGCCGCCGGCACATTCGGTTGGGTACTTACTTAATCCTTCACCGCTCAGCGTTATACGCTGCATATTCGGTGTAATTGTTGAGGTTTGAGTAACGGTTAATGTGATAGGGCTAGGCTTGCTCATATAAGGCTCTCTTAGATTTTGATTTTTACATCATAATCCTGAATAAGAAAACACTCAATACTAATAGTTATCATTTACCTTTATTTACACAAGCGTAGTGTCAGTCAAATTTCTTATCTATATGGCTTAATAAAAAAGCCCTTTAGAAAACTAAAGGGCTTGATGTATCAGATTATTAGAACGTGATTAGCTGTTTGCTTGCTTTAGTTCAATCGTTTCTTCAGCCGCTTTCGCTGCTTCTAGCATCTTGCGAATGATGAACGATGCAGCCATTGCGATACCTACCATCACTACCGCTAAAACGGTTAGCATTTGGAAGTAATCGCCGTAAACCGTTTGTACGATTTCTTGCGTGATTTGTTGACCTTTCTCTAGTGCAATAGACGTTGAGAATACCGCGCCAACAATGCCTGAAAGAGCGATTGCGACAGAGAACAAGCTTACTGAGAAGTTCTCGATGTGCTTAGGTGCTACAGACAGGATGAAGGCTACAACCATTGAACCAACAATAACTTCACCAAACGCTAGGAAGAAGTGAATAGCTAGGAACACTTCTGGGCGAATCAGTACATCGTCACCAACGGTAGTCACAGCCATTGTTAGAATACCGAAAGCAATCGCAGTAAGGATGAATGAGAAACCTACTTTCGTTGCGGTAGAAAAGTTAATGTTTTTCTTTTCTAGGTTAGAGAAGGTACCCGCGATGATAGGACCAGCAACCATACACCAAAGTGGGTTCATTGCCATTGATGCTTCAGGAGCTACAGGGATGAAGCCGAATAGGTCACCACGCATTGTGTTGATCGCTACCATTGTCATCGAAGTCATCATTTGTCCGTAGTACACGAAGAAACATGTCGTCAGGAATGTGATGATTAAGATAGTACCCATTTTCAACATGTCTGATTTCTTCGATTTCATCATCAAAGAAACAAAGTACATGATTGCTGCGCCGCCAATTGCGTAAACGATGTTTTGGCCAATATCCATGTTAGAGAACATGAAGAATACCAGGCCAATCATAGCTGCAGAAAGACCAAGGAATGCAGCCCAGTTTTTAGTGCTTACAGGTTTTTGATCGATTTCAGCACTTGCTTCAACAAGACCTTTGCGAACAAAGATCATCATTAGAAGCGCTGCGCCAGCAAGAACAGCTGAAAGAAGGAAGCCACCGTGGAAACCCACAACAAGCACTAACATAGGGAACAAGTATTGACCTAGAAGAGCACCAATGTTGTTTACCGAGTAGTTGATTGGGTAGCAGTTTTCGAAATCTTCTTGAGTTTTGAACGTGCGTTTGTAAATACTTGGGTAAGAAGGGGACATCAAACCACGTGCATAACTTGCTAGAGCAATACCACATAATGCCATTGGCACATTAGTAGCGGCTGCACCTAGCACGAGTAAAGCATAACCACTTGCGAATCCAAGAAAGGCAATAGTCAAAGATCGGTATGCGCCTAAAAACTTATCAGCTATAAAGCCACCGGCGATAGCAAATAGCGGACCGATTGCAGAGAAAGCACCAACAACCATCATAGTGTCGGCTTCATTGTAGTTAAGATCTTCAAGGAAGAAACGAGTCAAGATCACCATGACGCCATAGAACGAAAGTCCAAACATCATTTGGCAGAACATCATTGATTTGTTTAATCTATTCCACATTATATTATTCTAACTTTTATATTAATAGATAGTGTAATCACCTAATTATAATATCATTAGTAGCAAGACATAAAATGAAACATTTACCATAACCGTTACTTTGCTCTCTTTATCTTTTCTTATCTGAGGATTCATATTTCTCATGTATGAAAAATGAAATGTTAGATTTTGCTAATGGATATATTGCTGTATGAAGTTTGACCAATCTCATTTATGGCTAAGTAATGAACTATTAAAGGGAAAATTAGCAACTATCATCTTGTAAAACTTTTCAAGTGAGTATCACTTTCATTGGCCGTTGGGTTTTAGCCAATAAAAAAGCCAGCTTGATTGCTGGCTTTGCTTGGATGTTGGAAACTAAGTTTTCAATAATGCGGTCTTAGTGAGAGCTCTTTTAGTCGAATAGCTTCGCTTCATTGCACTTCACTATTTGTAGCATTTCACTACTCACTTCATCGCACCTTAACTATTCACACGGTGGCGCCATGTGGATCACAGCTAAACCACCTAAAGAAGTCTCACGGTACTTCTTGTTCATGTCTTTACCTGTTTGGTACATGGTTGCGATAACCTTGTCTAACGAGATAAGACACTTGCTGGTGCGTTTTAGCGCCATACGTGATGCATTGATCGCTTTCATTGCACCCATTGCGTTACGTTCGATACATGGCACCTGAACAAGCCCACCGATCGGGTCACACGTCATGCCCAGTGAGTGTTCCATTGCTATCTCAGCTGCGATACAGATTTGCTCGTTACTACCGCCTCGAAGGGCTGTTAAGCCTGCCGCTGCCATTGAAGAAGATACACCGACTTCACCTTGGCAACCTACTTCAGCACCAGAAATCGAAGCGTTAGTTTTGTACAAGATGCCAATCGCACCAGATACTGCCAAGAAATCTTTCAGTTGCTTAGTGTCTAACTCTTTGATGAAACGATGGTAGTACATTAATACTGCGGGAATAACGCCGGCTGCACCATTGGTAGGTGATGTTACCACTTGGCCGCCCGCTGCATTTTCTTCACTTACAGCAAAGGCAAACAGATTGATCCAATCCATGATCTCCATTGGATCGTTTTCAATTGAGGCATTCGCTTCTAACTTTTTCAAAAGAGCAGGTGCTCGACGTGTCACTTCTAACCCGCCGTCAAGGATGCCTTCGGTGTCAAAGCCACGTTGCATACACAGAGACATCACCTTCCAGATTTGGTCAGCTTTCTGGTCAATCACATCCATATCTTGGAAAGAAACTTCATTGCGCAGGATCAAGCCACCAAGACTAAGTCCTTGGTGTTCTGACAATTCAAGTAATTGATCGGCAGAAGTAAAAGGGAATTCAACTTGTGTTTCTGACTCTGATTTGCCGTTTTGTAGCTCATCAGCGGTCGCTATAAAGCCACCACCGATAGAGTAGTAAGTTTCCATATCCAACAGGTTACCGCTTACGTCGAAGGCAGAGATCGTCATGCCATTCTCATGAAGTGGAAGGTTGGTTTTGTGGAAGAGTAGGTCGCTTTCTACATCGAAATGAATTTCGTGGTTGCCGCTAACCATTAAAGACTTATCTTCAATCGCTTTACGCATGGCTAAATTAGCGCTGGTTATTTTGATCGTATCAGGGCGATTACCAAGCAAGCCTAATAGGGTCGCTCGGTCTGTGTGGTGACCAATACCTGTTAGTGACAGTGAACCGTATAAATCGATTTGAATACGGGTAACTTGTTCAAGTACCGATTCAATCTTTTGGGTAAAATTAAACCCAGCAATCATTGGTCCATTGGTGTGGGAGCTGGAAGGCCCGACCCCGATTTTGTAAATGTCAAAAATAGACAGCATAGTAACTTCCTGTGAAGACGGTTCGATGAACGAACTCTGTGTAAAATTTGTATTTCGTCAGTTTCACTTTGTTGAGTGTTCGTGTTCTCTGGGTGAAATAGTTCTTTGATTGAGCTTGTTCTTTGCTTGAAACGTCTCTTTTACTGAAACTCTTGTTAACAAGCGTAGAGCGATGAAATCCAAGATCGTGCTATTTTGTTTTACAGCTGCACGTTGACTCTTGTGTGGCTTATTGTGTTGCTATCAATAGTGAGCATTATTGCGAGCAACCGATAAGAATTTCAAAATACTTTTGTTAATAAGTATTGTATACATAATTCACTCCATCTAATCATAAAAACGAGACTTGAACATAAAATGAGCATTAATCACCTCCTTATTGTGCTGGGTAAGCGACTTAATAAGAATAAATTGACTGATGAAGGAATCAGTCGTGTTGATGCATTGGTTGAATATCTTGCGGAGCTTTTGGTAGAAGAGTCGAATCAGCAAACTGCTGTTGCATTTTGTGGTGGGGTGATAAAAGGTCAAACCACCTCTGAAGCGGATGCAATGCATCGGTATTTTCGAACTCTGGAAAGCCAGCGAGAATATCCGTTTTCCTTGGTAGCGACTTTGCTTGAGCAGAGCTCGACAAATACGGTTGAGAACATTCAGAACTTAGCTTCAGAGATGATTGAAAGTGGACTGTTTACCCGTGGGCAGAGTCTCAAAGTGACGTTCGTTTCGAATGACTACCATTTACAACGTATTTTCGAGATCCAATCACTAATGGACGAGCAAGGCTTGCTTAAGATTTTGGTCGAGAAGTGCTCTGCACTTGGGGTGGAACTACAAATAGATCGTCAGCTAGAAGCTCATGTCGCGGTGCCATATCCTCATCAAAATACTCAAGGGCAATTGTTTCTGTTGATGGATGTGCTGACAACCTATCGAGTTTATCTTGAAGGTGTTTCTGCGGGCACATTTAAGCGAGATTTGGAGTTAGTTAGGGGAGAGCCTGAAAGACTATCGTCGGAGGCACTGATAGCTGTAAAGGAGTTAGTAGAGGGGGCATCTCACTTTGACATCGTCGACAGCTTACTCCCAGTATTGGAGCGCTGTATCCAGCAGACTTCAGTGGGTACCGACATAAAAAAAGTCAGGGAGTACCTAGCATTATTAGATACGAACCTGACTTTATTGAATCGATATTTAGACCCAGAATCGGACCTCACGCACCGCTGGTGGCGTTAAAAGGCTATTTCTTTCTCGTGATACCAATAACGGTCTTTAAGCTTGCAAAAGCAATCAAACAATAAGCTAGAAGTTCAGTGCCTTCTTCAGCGATGTTTTTAACCACACGAACGTAATCATCACCCATAACATTGTGCCAAAAACTTCCCATGCCAAACAGGCGAGAAAATACCAACAAGATCATTAGGCCAGTAACCAGCAGGTTCATATGAGGAGAGGCTAGAATCAGCGCCAATTGGTCAATGGTACGCTTACCATTCCTAATAGCATAAAAGATGGCGCTACCAGCTAGAAAAATAGCCGGGTAAACCCACGCGCCGTGTACGATCTTGTCAAACCAAAAGTCCATTTCACGAATAAACATCACAGCGAAGAATGCACTAATGAGTAGAGCCGCATGTTTAACCTCGCTTTTTTCTCTTGCGAGATAGGCAAAAGATCCAGATGTGACAATAAGCAGCAACTGCTGCAGCATTTCAGTCACTGAGATTTCACCGACATTGCCATTCAACAATACAAAATCAATGCGAAGTGCAAGGTTCGCAACAATACTAATTGCTAGAACGACTAACGCTGTTTGGCATCGTTTATAGATCACTTGAGAGGTCGACTGCGAAAGAGTGAACTCCGGGAGTTCAAATGACATATGTTTTTGCGTTTTAGTATCAGACTGGTTTTTCATAAATAATTCTGTATGTAAATATGTGTAACAGGCGGGCATTCTATCGGGCGGCAATTTGACAATGTCAGAGGAATGTCAGAAATAAAACAGTGTGCAATTGTTGGGTGTGTACGGTAAACCGCTGCCATAACAGCAGACAGTTTACGTAATTTAGAGAATTGAACAAGATGAAACCTTCACGGTGAGGCTTGGTATTACAGCGATTAACTTTGTGTTTCTGTTTCTTGTTCCTGATTGTTACGGTAGTACTCCCACTGTTCAATGCGCTCACCGTCTTCGAATACACAGTAAGTTGTGCGTTGATCGTTTTCAGTGACAGTATCTAACTCACCATCCTGTTGAACACAGTAAACCGCAGCTGGGTTAGCGACTGATACACGTTGGCCTTCGCTATATTCTGCATAGTCATTTGCACAACCGCCTAATACAACGACAAATACAGCCATCAAACCAATTTTCTTCATGTTTATCTCCTACGTGATAACTCTAAAAGTGAATGCGTTAAGTTCTACAGAACCAGTTTAGAAGCTCTATGAAATGAGTATATTTTAGATTTCAGAAAAGGTTGTGCTAATTTGGTCAAGATATTGAAATAGGATGATATTTCTTCATGTTTAACTGCTTTTTGAGTGTTGGGTCAGCTAAATTAATTGGCGCGATAGCTAGACTGTGCTCGTTCGATGAATGGCTCTGAGTTGATTATTCTGCACCGATAACCATGAGTTAACGTCGGTGAAATGGAGAGGGGATGTGTGTTTGTGGTTGGTTATGAACCTCGAATCTATTAAAGGGTATGGTATGATGCCGCCAAATTCAGTTGAGCAGTCAGACCCATGAGACATCTAAAAACCACTATCCACCCTGATATTGAACACCTAGACAATAAAACGGTATATAAGCGTAATGCTGCCCGTGCCATTGTTTTAGATGGCGAAGACATCCTGATGCTTTATACAGAGCGCTACCATGACTATACCATCCCTGGTGGCGGTTTAGATGACGGTGAAGACGTGATCGCAGGCATGGTCCGTGAACTGGAAGAAGAGACTGGCGCAAAGAATATTCACAGCATTAAACCGTTCGGTATTTTTGAAGAATTTCGTCCTTGGTATAAAAATGATGCCGACATGATGCACATGATCTCTTACTGCTACTCGTGCAAGATTGATCGTGAGCTTGGTGAAACGGCTTACGAAGACTATGAAGTAAAAAACGGTATGAAACCGGTTTGGATGAATATCCATGAAGCAATTGCTCATAATGAAAAGACCATGGCTGAGAGCCCTAAAAAGGGCATGAGTATTGAGCGTGAAACCTTTTTACTGCATTTAATTGCTAAAGAGATGCTTTAGATTAAAAAGCTTTAGCAAAAAAGCTCTAATACCCATTCAAAATGAACGGTTGTCTTGAGTTGTTCAAAAACTAACTGCTTAACAGTGAAGTACTTTAGGCAGTTTTTTCTAATCATGAAAACTCATACGACTTTTCAGAATTACCTCCTTTGGCTCATCAATATTAATTTATCCTCAGATTATCTAGCGACGATTGTTTGTGTTTATCCCCTTAACTCACGCTTTTGACTTATTGGTTTTCAAGTTGACTTGTATTCCATCAAATTGATTCCTATTTTGAATATTCTCTCTATTTAACTCCCATTTTTATTCCTTATTTGCTTTTTTGTTAATTATTTCAATTGTTTATTGTTGTTTTTGTAAAGGTTAAAAACTTGGCGCTTCTTTTGCTTTATCTACTAAGCAGCTCGATTTGTCGGCACCAAAATAACAAACCACTACCTAGGCTCTCCGAAATCCCTAAGGAAATGGAAAATCATTATTTAATCGTCGTTCAGAGTTCACATACTTTTTTTCAAGGAATTCGCTCTGGCGAAGAAGAAATAGAGGTTTACTATGAGATATAAGCAAGTTATTTCACTTATAACGGTAGCGGTCAGTGTCCCTGTCTACGCAGCGACGGTAGATTTGGATTTTTCTAACCATGTTGAATCAACGGACGGCAGCAGTGGTTGGGCCGGGCCTACCTATGATGGGCCTGACATGCATTTTCTCAACGTCGGCACACACGACGGAAAAGTAATTGACGCCAAAGTATCAAGTAGTGTTTTTGGAGATGCTTCTTTTGTATTCCATGCCCCTAACTACAAAGTTGGTGCAATTCAGCCCTCTGGAGATATCGGCTTTCTCTATCAGACCAACTCTGCCGGGGCTGCAGGCTTAATATACACTTTTGAGTTTTTTGACGGAACAGACGGTTTATCGGGTACGTTTTCTGAACCTTACACGATTCCCGAATTTGACATGATTGGTTACGACATAGATGGGGAGCCTGTGCAGTCAGAGCAAGTTCGAGTTTTTAAGAGCGAAGGCTTCTATAGTTATCAGCTCGGTAGTGCTAGTGCGAGTTTGACCGCAGAAGAGAGTGCGGATGGAACTTCAGTGCTCTTCACTGGACCTGGTACTAATTACTCCGAAACAGACACGTCAGGTGCTGTTAAATTTACCTATAAAAACACTTCAATCGTTACTCTACAATTTGAAACCGTAACAACAAGTGGTAGTTCTTTCCCAAATCCAATCTTCTCTGCATTCGACGGAAACTGGGACCTGTCAGGGTTTACAACGCCTATTGAAAGTTCTGACGAATCTGATTTTGGCGACGCTCCCGATAGCTATGGAACATTGCAGGCGAATAATGGGGCTGAACATGCCATTTCTTCGACGCTTTATTTAGGAGTTAGCATTGATGCTGATACCGATGGTCAACCAGGTGCAGCTTCCAATGGTGATGACCTAGATATTGGTGGCAACGATGATGACGGTATCGCCTTGTTGTCCAACCTAGAGATCGGCTTAGACAGTCTAATCAACGTTAACGTAGTGGGCAGTGGTTACCTTCAGGCTTGGGCTGATTGGGATATGGACGGGACTTTCGATGATGATGAACAAATATTGAAAAACCATTCTGTAGTCAGTGGAAGTCAGGTTGTTGCGATTCGCGTTGGAGATGAAGCCTCCGTTGGTTTAGTGCAAACTCGATTTCGTTTAGCGAGTAGTCCTAATATTCCAAGTGATGGTTATGTTGGCGATGGTGAGGTAGAGGATTACGTATTTAACGTCACTGACGCAGGAACTACGGTTCAACACTCTAATTACTACACTGCAGCCTTTGAAGATAACTGGCCAGAGGTTGGTGATTTTGACTTGAATGATGTTGTGGTTTACTACCGCACGACCATAATCAGTAAAGATGATGTTGTGCTTCGAATGGACGTAACAGGAACCATAATGGCTTATGGCGCATCTTACGGCAACGGGTTGGGGTGGAAACTAAATGGTTTTGACGAGTCAGATGTCGATCTTCAAACGTCTAGAGTACAAAGAAATGGTGTGACTCGTGTTGATATCTCTCCGTTTACTGGAGAGGACAAACAAATTGCATCGCCGGGAGGTGATCTCGTCGTGGTGGCTTCTTTGAACCTCAAAAATGATTTGCCTATTCATGGTGAATGTATGTTCCACCGTACTAACCCTTCTTGTAGTCCGTCTTTGGAATCCGAACAAATGACGTTCAGTATTTCGTTGCCATTTATCGCTGGAAGTGAACCAACGGTGAGTTCACTGATGCCGTTGAGTGGTTTTGACCCGTTCATCTTTGGAGCAGGAGAAGGTCAATACCATGGTGATAGCTTCGCTACATCTCCGGGCAAAGACTTAGAAATACACACAGCAGACTTCCCTCCAACATCTAGAGGTACGTTGGTCAGCGACTTCTATGGCATCGCACAAGACGACTCTGATCCTTCAAGTGACAAATATTATCGAACCACGCAAAACATGCCTTGGGGAATCTTGATTTCATCGCCATGGAACCACCCGTCAGAATATATTGATATCAGTGAGGCATACCCAGAGTTCGCAGAGTGGGCTACATCCGGTGGTGTTTCTAAACCAACGTGGTACCAAAACCCTAACGCCAACAAAACTTGGTCAACGGAAGACTAATCAGGAGGATTTATGAAAACAATCAAACTAATTTTGAGTGGTGTGACCCTTATGTTCCTTTCTGCTTGTGGCGGCGGTGGTGGCGGAAGTAGCGCTTCATCCCCAAGCTCTGTTGTTCCACCAAGCAATACGCCAGCAGCGGGAAATACCGCTGTAACGTCTGCATCAATGCCGATACAACAATCTTTGAAATCGGTTGAGCTATCTATACCTGAAGGCTTTGATTTTTCTACCGAGAGAGAGGTTTCTGTTAAAGTTGATGTGGCGAGCTCGCAAAGCACTCGAGGATTCATGACTATCTATACTGAGTTCAATGGAGATGTTGTCGACTACACATCACAAGTGTTGAGAAGCCCAATCAATGAAGACATTGAATATTCAACGACGCTTCTGATACCGAATCATGTTCAGAAGGTTTGGGTTGAAATCTGGTACCCGTCGGCAATAGGAAGCGAAGTAAAACGTTCGGTAGACATTGTGAATAACAACGTAGAAGTTCTTCTTTAGTCTTTATGGATTGCTAAAATTATTTGCCGCCATTAAGGCGGCAAAATTGTTTCAGAAGTCGTTCTTTTTCGCCAGTACCGATATTCATAATGTCCTAAGGAATCGACAAAAATGAATGTGGTTGATATTGTCAACTAAGTGTTTTTGATGTATCTTTACCTCAATGATTGACCAATCTCGCCCGATCAAATGATCAAGCATCAAATAAAAAACGGTTAAATCACCGTGAGCCTGCCCTTAACAAAGAATACTATGAATAAAAGACAGTTTATTGCCCATTACCTGCGCATGAATCGCACCTCTTACTTGTTGGCGGTTGTGTTCATTTTCCTCGTCAACTGGTTACAAGTTGAGATCCCTCGTTATATTCAATTAGCCATCGATTTGATTGATGATGCCTCTTCAAGTGGTCATCAGCAGCTTCAAACCTACGTCTGGATCGTGGTTGGTATGTCAGTCGCCATGGTTGTGGTACGTATTCTGTCTCGTATTTATGCGCTTAATCCCGGGCGAATCACAGAGGCTGCACTTAAAAGTACGTTACTACAAAAGCTGAATCGTTTGCCGAATAGCTTTCATGAACGTTTTGCTTCTGGTCGGTTAATATCCATTATTAATAATGACCTTGGCGGGATACGCTTGTTGTTTGGTGTCGGGTTCCTTCAGTTCTTTAATGCGCTGCTTGCATTGTCACTGACACCTCTTTACATGTGGCGTATATCCCCGGAACTCACGCTCTACTCGATTATCCCTATCTCAATCGCTTTTGTGATTTTTCGAGTGGGTTTTAAGCGTATGAAAGCGCTGCATTTAGATCACATGAAACGTTTACAAAACCTGTCCGCTCAGTTGATGAGTTACCTGTCAGGGATTGATTTGATTAAGAGCCAACAGATGTCACCTTGGGCGAAATCTGAAACCGAGAAACTCAACCAGTTATTGCTTGAATGTCGTTTAAAGATCACTCGTATCCAAGTCTTCTTCATGCCTGTGCTTGATTACGCCAATGACCTGATGAAAATCATAATTCTTGGGTTGGGTGGTTACATGTTAATGAGACAAGAGTTAACTCTAGGTGAGATAACGGCGTTCCTGACTTACTCGGTTTTACTCGCAATGCCATTGATGCAGTTAGGTAGAATCGCAACGATTTATCAGCGTGGCATGGTGGGTATTCAAAGTGTGCAAACTATTCTCAATGCGAAAGTTCCAGAGCTTGATGAAGACAAGCTGACTGAACTCGATGTTAAATCTCTGAAGGGAAAAACGTTTTCTATTCGTAACCTTAGCTTTCGCTATTCTGGTGAAGAACGAACGATTCTCGATAACATCAGTTTTGATATTCCAGCGGGTAAGAAAATCGGCGTACTAGGGGGGATTGGTTCGGGGAAAACGACATTAGTAAACTGTTTGAATCACCATTTGGATGTTCCTGAAAGTTCTGTTTTTCTCGGTGACAGAGATGTAACCAGTTTCTCACGCAGCGATCTGCGTCGCTATGTTAAAACCGTTACTCAAGACCCTTATCTGTTCTCCGCAACTGTCGAAGATAATATTCGTTTTGGTAGTTCTGACACTGAATTAGCGAAGAGTCAGGTTGATGAAGTTTTAGAACTGAGTCAGTTAGCCAATGATGTCACACGTTTTGAACATGGCGATCAAACCTTAGTCGGTGAGAAAGGCATCATGCTGTCCGGTGGACAAAAGCAACGCCTCAGTATTGCGCGAGCTTTGCTGCAACCAACTGATTTAATCATCATGGATAACGTTCTATCTGCGGTTGATTATGAAACCGAGAGAAAGATCTTAGAAGGTTTGTTCACGCGCTTAGAGAACCAGTCGGTTCTTGTAGTGTCACACCGTGTCAATGCCCTTGAGTATATGGATGAAATTATCGTGCTAAATGAAGGCAAGGTGATTGCAAAAGGTGACCACACCACGTTATTAAAAACGTGTGCTTATTATTATGAAACATGGCAATTACAGCAGAATGAAACGGAGGCCGCAGCATGTTAAAAGGTGTTGATCTTAAGTATCTTAAGCACTTTTTTAAGTTTGCTAAGAAATACAAAGGTTCTGCGATTCTGGGGATCGCCATGCTTCCATTCTCAGTCATCACTAGCTTGTTGTTTCCGTGGTTAATCATTCAAGTGATCGATGTTCATCTGAGCCAAGGCGATATGGATGGGCTGCTCGAGTATGTTTTCTATATGGTTATTGTTCTTGTGGTTAGTTATGTAGTGGATACCATCTATTCGTATAATCTGCGTAAAACGGGCCAATACACGATAACAGACATGCGATCTGTACTGTTTGCTCGCGTGCTCAAATTGCCGCGCAGCTATTTCGATAATACGCCTATTGGGGTAACGCTTTCCCGCCTTACGAGTGATTTAGAAACCATTGGTGAAACGTTTATTCAGTCGGTCGTTGGGTTAGTAAAAGACAGTATCAACACAATAGCTTTGCTAGTAATGATGTTCTTCATTGATTGGCAACTAACACTGATTGTATTAGTTATCATGCCGCCAGTGATGTATTTGACGGTGTACGTGCGTAACCGACTCCGGGCATTGTATAAGGTTACCCGCTCTACGTTAGCTCGTGGTATTGGCTTTTTACAAGAAGTCTTGTTTGGTATGAAAACTGTTCAGATGTACCGAGCGGAAGAGCAAGTAGAGCAACGATACCAAAGCTATACTGACGAGTTTCTTAGAGCGCAGAAAAAGATTAATAAATACGATGCGATTTTGTTTTCGTTTATTTCAGGTATTACCTCAATCACTATCGCGATCATGATTTGGTATGGATCTGAGCAAGTTATAGAAGGGGCATTGACTCTAGGCGTGCTGATCGCTTTCATCAACACCTTGGAGAAAGTGTTTGTACCGATTCGTGATTTTACGTCGCAGATTGCTTCAATTCAGAGCTCATTTGCTGCGTTCGACCACATTGAAGAGCTGTTTGTTGAGCCGACTGAAGAAGAAGGGCGCAACTTATTGCTATCGAACAAGGTTGAACAACAGTTAAAAAACTTTGTAAGCCTTGAATTTAAAAACGTGAGCTTCCGTTACAAAGACGATTCTCCGTATGTTTTAAAGAGTGTCTCTTTTATGTTGGAGAAAGGGCATCAAATCGCACTTGTGGGTTCGACTGGTTCGGGTAAGTCTACGATTTTACGCTTGATATCTAAAACCTACCAAGACTATGAAGGTAGTATTCTGTTGAATGGTATTGAACTGTCACAGATTTCAAGCGAAGACTCTGCGCATCTTTTTTCGATGATGATGCAAGATGTCCACCTATTTGAAGAGACGATTCAGTTCAATATTGCATTGGGTAAATCACACCTATCTAGAGCTGAGGTTGAACAGGCTGCGCGCTATGTTTATGCCAATAAGTTTATTGAACAATTGCCACAAGGGTATGACTTCCAATTAGAGAAGAACGGCTCCAACTTGTCTGTTGGGCAAACTCAACTTATCTCATTTGCAAGAGCGGTCGCCCAAGGTGGACAATTGATGATGCTTGATGAGGCAACCAGTTCGGTGGATTCCATAACCGAAGATCTCATCCAAAAAGCGATGCAGCGTCTGTTTAAGGAAAAAACCGTGATTGCGATTGCGCACCGTCTGAGCACCGTTCGCCACTCTGACACGATTCTAGTGCTGGAAAAGGGTGAAATTGTTGAGCAAGGCAGCCATCAACAGTTGGTAGCTCACAATGGAATTTATGCTGGGTTGTTGAAGGAATCGATTGTAGAAACGAGCGATTACCAAGTTACGGAGGCTTGAAATTAGGCGTCGTTTGATGAGACGGATTGCTCTGTCCATGCTTTAGCCGTTTCTATTGTTCTCTAATATTCCCAATAGCTTAGGGAAAATAAAACATATTTTACGATTATTAATATGTTATGATCTCCCTACTACTAAAGGGGTGTCTTTGGGCATCAAAATGTATGCAAGCAAAACGTAAGTGCTTGTGTCAGTCACTTTCTGGCGAATATGGAATCGAAAATGTTGTTGGAAGAAGTTGTAGAAATTATTGAATTAACCGACTCAGACCATTTATCTCAAGCAATGGAGCTGTTTAACGAGCATGGTTTTGTTGACGCTGAGTCTTTGCCTTTTATGAACGTTGTTTTTGAAACGGCACCTGATCAACTTGCAACGAAGCTGTCGCAGATTGGTTTTAAAGGGTTAGTGAAAGTCGAGAAGAGTGAAGACGCATCTGGTTTCATCATTGTAGATGCTGAGCGTATTCAGCCACAAAGCTCTACTCAGTTAAAAGACTCTGTTCAACAGCTAGACTCTATCCAGCTAAGTAAAAGTGCGTAATCAAAAAACGCCTATTCAGTCATACCAATAATGATTATTTGAGGTAACACCGTGACAACAGCGACCGTATCATCAACAGATCAACACATTACCAATGAACATGCGCTTTTAGGTGCATCGCTATTAGCGTCTCAAAAAGTTGAGTTGGCTCTGTTCAGTGTTATCTCTAAATTAGCTAAAGAACTATCAAAAGAGCAGCAACAGTCATTAGGTTTGGATTTGGATACCTTTTTAAGGGAGAAACCAAGTGAGCAAGCGACAACGCTGAACCACTACGAACAGGCGTTTGGTGAGCTACTTCCTTTGAAGACAAATGAACTCAACGATTTCATTTACCACAGAAACTTGGTAACTCGTGGTTTTTGGCGAGTGACAGGGGCTGATGTTAAAGGCGGTGAGAAGCTTGCGAACCCAGAGCTGTATTTAAAAGAGTTCTTGGCTAAGTGTGAATACTGGCAAGTGATGCTCGATACTCAAGCCAAGTAATCGAATCGAAATAAGAAAGCCATAGCGAACATGCTATGGCTTTTTTGTTTGTGTAAATCGTGCTGCATTTTTAAAGCAGATGATTGCATTGAAGACTCAACACATCACCGCTATTACTTTTAGTTGGGGGGGGGGGCGGGGGGGCGGGGGGCGG